>NZ_JBQZGF010000008.1:0-357391 GCF_052692095.1 Delftia sp. NA_296.1
GCAGCCAAAACGGACATCCCAAAAAAAGAGAGCGCTGACGCGCTCTCTTTTTATTCCCGCACCCGGATGCAACATCCGGCGCAGTTTCCTGTGGCCAATTCCGCTAGCATTGACGTTAACGTCAACGTCGCATTCCCATGGCCGCCGGCTGTGGATGCTGGCGGACTCTCCAGCCATGTCGACCACCTACACCATCAGCGATCTTGCCAAGGAGTTCGATCTCACGACCCGGGCCATCCGCTTCTATGAAGACATGGGCTTGCTTGAGCCCGAGCGCGCCGGGCCTGGCGGGCGCAATCGCGTCTACAGTGCGCGTGATCGCACACGTCTTCGCCTGACCTTGCGGGCCAAGCGGCTGGGACTTTCTCTGAACGAAGCCAAGGAGATCATCGATCTCTACGACAGCCCCCGCGACACGGGCGTGCAACTGCGCAAATTCCTGGAAGTGCTGGCTGTGCATCGCCGCCAGCTCGAGGACCGCCTGGCCGACCTGCAGGCCAACCTGGCCGAGGTGCGAGAGCAGGAATCCGAGGCCCGCACTCTGTTGAAACACCTGGATGGGAAAAATGCTTCATAATTGACGTTTACGTAAACGTAATTTGTGAGGCTTGCCTTGACCGTGCCCCGCCTGGAACCTGCCAACAGCGACTTTGCCCGCCGTGTGCGAGACAGTTTTGCACGCCAGGGCGCGATGCACACCCTGGGCGCCGAGCTGTCCCTGCTGGAGCCCGGCGCCGTCGATGTCTGCTTGGCCTGGGCCCCCGGGCTGACGCAGCAGCATGGCTTTTTGCATGCCGGCATGGTTTCCACGGCGCTGGACTCCGCCTGCGGCTATGCAGGGCTGACCCTGATGCCGGCCGATGCTGCCGTGCTCACCATCGAATTCAAGATCAATCTGCTGGCCCCCGCCAAGGGCCAGCGCTTTCGCATGGAAGGCCGAGTGATCAAGCCGGGCCGCACGATCATCGTGACCGAGGGGCGCGCCTATGCCATCGACGAAGGCCGCGAAAAACTGATTGCCACCATGGGCTGCACGCTGATGTGCGTGCAGGGCCGCGATCTGGCCGACTGAGCCGGGCGGCGTTCTTTCACCAAATTTCCACAGGAGACACGAGATGAGCCTTTCCAACCTGCCGGGCCTGAACTTCCAACTGGGCGAGGACATCGACGCGCTGCGCGATGCCGTGCGCGAGTTCGCACAGGCCGAGATTGCGCCGCGCGCCGGCGAGATCGACCGCGACGACCAGTTCCCCATGGACCTGTGGCGCAAGTTTGGCGATCTGGGCGTGCTGGGCATCACCGTGTCCGAGCAGTACGGCGGCGCCAACATGGGGTACCTGGCCCACATGGTGGCGATGGAGGAAATCTCGCGTGCCAGTGCCTCGGTGGGCCTGTCCTATGGCGCGCACAGCAATCTTTGCGTGAACCAGATCAACCGCAACGGCAACGAGGCGCAAAAGGCCAAGTACCTGCCCAAGCTGATCAGCGGCGAGCATGTGGGCGCGCTGGCCATGAGCGAGCCCGGCGCCGGCTCGGACGTGATCAGCATGAAGCTCAAGGCCGAGGACAAGGGCGGCTACTTCCTGCTCAACGGCACCAAGATGTGGATCACCAATGGTCCCGATGCCGACACCCTGGTGGTCTACGCCAAGACCGAGCCCGAGCTGAACGCCCGCGGCGTGACCGCCTTCCTGATCGAGAAGGGCATGAAGGGCTTTTCCATTGCCCAGAAGCTGGACAAGCTGGGCATGCGTGGCAGCCATACGGGCGAGCTGGTGTTCGAGAACGTCGAGGTGCCGGCCGAGAACGTGCTGGGCGGGCTGAACAACGGCGCCAAGGTGCTGATGAGCGGCCTGGACTACGAGCGCGCCGTGCTGACCGGCGGGCCGCTGGGCATCATGCAGTCGGTGATGGACAACGTCGTGCCATACATCCATGACCGCAAGCAGTTCGGCCAGAGCATTGGCGAGTTCCAGCTCATCCAGGGCAAGGTGGCGGACATGTACACCGTGCTGCAAGCGGGTCGCTCATTTGCCTATACGGTCGCCAAAAACCTCGATCTGCTGGGAACGGAGCATGTTCGACAGGTCCGCAAGGACTGCGCCAGCGTCATCCTGTGGTGTGCCGAGAAGGCGACATGGATGGCCGGCGAAGGCGTTCAAATCTATGGAGGTAATGGGTATATCAACGAATACCCACTGGGTCGCCTCTGGCGGGATGCGAAACTCTACGAGATCGGCGCCGGCACCAGCGAGATCCGTCGCATGCTGATCGGCCGCGAGCTGTTCGCAGAGACCTGCTGATCCCGCACCCGCCTGCCGCGCCGTTCTTGAGTTTGACCCAACAAAAGGATTGCTTATGAGCACAACCTCCATCGAAGAACTGTTTGTCCATAACCGCGAATGGGCCCAGCAGATGGAGCGTGACCGGCCCGGTTTCTTCACCGGGCTGTTGTCGCAGCAAAAACCCCGCTACATGTGGATCGGCTGTTCCGACAGCCGCGTCCCTGCGAACCAGATCACGGGCCTGGAGCCCGGCGAGGTGTTCGTGCATCGCAACGTGGCCAACGTGGTCGTGCCCAGCGACCTGAACTGCCTGTCCACCATCCAGTACGCGGTGGACCAGCTCAAGGTCGAGCACCTGATGGTCGTGGGCCACTATGGCTGCGGCGGTGTGCTGGCGGCACTGGAGGATGTGCGCGTGGGCCTGGCCGACAACTGGATCCGCCATGTGAAGGATGTGCGCGACAAGCACCAGGCGCTGCTGGCCAGCCTGTCCCCGCAATGGCGCCACGATGCGCTGTGCGAACTCAATGCCATCGAGCAGGTGATCAATGTGGCGCAGAGCACGGTGATGCAGGATGCCTGGGCGCGCGGCCAGAAGGTCACGCTGCACGGCTGGTGCTATGGCCTCAAGGACGGCCTGATCACCAATCTGCAGATGACCGTGCCCGGTGTCGGCGGCATCGCCAACATCCATGCCGAGGCTGTCGAGCTGGTCGCCAGCCGCCAGCGCGACTGAGCGGCCATGGCAGGCGGGACCCCGGGAGACTTCATGCCGATGCCTGCCCAGGACACCCTGCTTGCCCATGACATCGCGCGGGCGATGATGGATGGCTTCAACCGCCATTACCGCCTGTTCCGCGCCGAATCCGCCCGTGCCAAGCACCGCTTCGAAACCGCCGACTGGCTGGGCCAGCAGCGTGCCCAGCGCGAGCGCATCGAGTTCTACGACCTGCGCGTGCGCGAATGCGTGCGCCGGCTGGAAAAGGAATTTGCGGCCGGCGCCCAGCCCATGCCGGTCTGGCAGCAGATCAAGCGCCATTACATCGGGCTCATGGTCAACCACCTGCAGCCCGAGCTGGCCGAGACCTTCTTCAACTCGGTCACCACCAAGATCCTGCACCGCACGCATTTCCACAACGACTTCATCTTCGTGCGGCCCGCCGTCAGCACGGAATACATAGAGAACCAGGAGCCGGCTGAGCGCCCGGCCTACCTGGCCTTCTACCCCACGCGCGAGACGCTGCCGCAGACGCTGCGCGAAGTCGTGGAGCAATTCGCGCTGCAGCGCCCCTTCGAGGACCTGGAGCGCGACATCGCCCGCCTGGCCGAGCGCCTGGAGCCGCAGCTGCAGGCCATGCGCCTGTACGCCAACTTCCAGATCCAGGTGCTGTCCAGCCTGTTTTTCCGCAACAAGGGCGCCTACATCGTCGGCAAGATCATCAACGGCTTTGCCGAGCTGTCCTGGGCCGTGCCCATCCTGCACGGCGACAACGGCCGGCTGGTGCTGCATGCGGCCCTTTTCGGCGAGAAGGACTTCCACGGCCTGTTCAGCTTTGCGCGCGCCTACTTCATGGTCGATACCGACGTGCCCAGCGCCTACGTGCAGTTCCTGCGCAGCCTCATGCCGCGCAAGCCGCGCGCCGAGCTGTACAACGCCCTGGGCCTGGCCAAGCAGGGCAAGACGCTGTTCTACCGCGACTTCCTGCACCACCTGCGCCATTCGCGCGACCAGTTCCGCATCGCGCCCGGTATCAAGGGCATGGTCATGCTGGTGTTCGATCTGCCCAGCTTTCCCTATGTGTTCAAGCTCATCAAGGACCGCTTCGCCGCGCCCAAGGAGATCACGCGCGAACAGGTCAAGGCCAAGTACCGCCTGGTCAAGCAGCACGACCGCGTGGGGCGCATGGCCGACACGCTGGAGTACAGCCTGGTGGCCTTCCCGCGCGAGCGCTTTTCGGATGCGCTGATCGCCGAGATCCTGGAGCATGCGCCCAGCCAGGTCGAGATCAGCGACCGCGACGGCGATGGCCGGCAGGAGGTCATCATCTCCCACCTCTACATAGAGCGGCGCATGGTGCCGCTGAACATGCTGCTGCAGGAGTGCTTCGATGACGGGCTGGACCTGCCGGCACCGCGGCAGCGCCTGGAGAGCGCCGTGATCGAGTACGGCAATGCCATCAAGGATCTGGTCGCGGCCAACATCTTCCCGGGCGACATGCTGTGGAAGAACTTCGGCATCACGCGCGGCGGCAAGGTGGTGTTCTACGACTACGACGAGATCGAATACCTGACCGACTGCCACTTCCGCCAGGTGCCCGCGCCGCGCAACGAGGAGGACGAGCTCAGCGGCGAGGTCTGGTACCCCGTGGGCCCGCGCGATGTGTTCCCGGAAACCTTCGCGCCCTTTCTGCTGGGCAACCCGGCCGTGCGCGAAGTCTTCATGCGCCACCATGCCGACCTGCTCGACCCCGCCTTCTGGCAGGCGCACCAGCAGCGCATCCGCGAAGGCCATGTCCACGATGTCTTCCCCTACGAGCGCAGCCGCTGGCTGGCCTGACCCGTTTTCCCTTTCTTTCACCATCACGACAACCCAGGAGACAAGCATGCAAGACCCCATCGTCATCGTCGGCGCAGCCCGCACCCCCATGGGCGCCTTCCAGGGCGACTTCGCCGACCTCGCGGCCCATGATCTGGGCGGCGCCGCCATCAAGGCGGCCGTGCAGCGCGCGAGCGTGGCGCCCGAGAAAGTGGACGAAGTGCTGTTCGGCAACTGCCTGATGGCTGGCCAGGGCCAGGCGCCCGCCCGCCAGGCCGGCTTCAAGGGCGGCCTGCCGCGCAGCACGGGCGCCGTGACCCTGTCCAAGATGTGCGGCGCTGGCATGGAGGCCACCATCCTGGCGCACGACCAGCTGGTCGCAGGCAGCCGCGATGTCGTGGTCTCCGGCGGCATGGAAAGCATGACCAATGCGCCCTACCTGCTCAAGAAGGGGCGTGGCGGCTACCGCATGGGTCACGACAAGGTCTATGACCACATGATGCTCGACGGCCTGGAGGACGCCTACGAGCCTGGCCGCTCCATGGGCACTTTTGGCGAGGACTGCGCCGCCAAATACCACTTCACGCGCGAGCAGCAGGATGCCTACGCCATCGAAAGCGTCAAGCGCGCCCAGGCGGCCACTGAAAGCGGCGCCTTCGCCGCCGAGATCACGCCCGTCACCGTCTCCACGCGCAAGGGCGACGTCACGGTCAGCATCGACGAAGGCCCGGCCAAGGCCAAGCTGGACAAGATTTCCAGCCTCAAGCCCGCCTTCAAGAAGGACGGCACGATCACGGCCGCATCGAGCTCCAGCATCAACGACGGCGCCGCCGCCCTGGTGCTGATGCGCGAGTCCACGGCCAAGGAACTGGGCTGCAAGCCGCTGGCGCGCATCGTCGCCCATGCCACGCATGCCCAGGAGCCCGAATGGTTCACCACGGCCCCCGTGGGCGCCACGCAGAAGGCCCTCAAGAAGGCTGGCTGGACGGCGGCGGACGTGGACCTGTGGGAAGTCAACGAAGCCTTTGCTGTCGTGCCCATGGCCCTGATGGCCGAGCTGGGCGTGCCGCGCGACAAGGTCAACGTCAACGGCGGCGCCTGTGCGCTGGGCCACCCCATTGGCGCCAGCGGTGCGCGCATCCTGGTCACGCTGCTGCACGCCCTGCAGGCGCGCGGCGGCAAGCGCGGCCTGGCCACGCTGTGCATAGGCGGCGGCGAGGGAACAGCCATGGCGATAGAAATGGTCACCCCCTGAGGCGCTGCGCGCCCTCCCCCTGAAAGGGGGACGACACCCTCGGTGCGGGGCGGCCCTTCCTCGGTGTCTCTGATTTGCATTGCGCCAGTTTTATGGGCAGCGCCACAGACGTCCAGAGAGCTAGACTTGGATCGGCCGATCCGCTATTACTTTGACCTCTCGACCATGATTACCAGCGAAGAACAGTTGCGCAGCCTGTATGCCATGCCGGCCGAAAGGGCCTTGCTCAAGCAGCAGGTGGACCTGGACCGGCACTGCCTGCGCTTCATCGCGCTGTCGCCGCTGTGCATCGTGGCCACGGGGGGCGGGGCGGGCGCGATGATGGATGCCTCGCCGCGCGGCGGCAAGCCGGGCTTCATCAAGGCGCCCGACAACCAGACGCTGCTGATTCCCGATTCGGGCGGCAACAACCGCCTGGACAGCTTCAGCAACCTGATCGCCGATCCGCGCATCGGCCTGCTGTTCATGGTGCCTGGTTTCGACGAGACCCTGCGCGTCAACGGCGTGGCCAAGCTGCGCGACGAGGCCCATTACACGGCGCTGTTCGCCAGCGAAGGCTTCCGGCCCAAGATCGTTCTGGAGATCCAGGTGCACGAGGCCTATCTTCACTGTGCCAAGGCCCTGATGCGCGCCCGGCTCTGGAAGCCAGAGTCCCAGGTGTCGCGCAACGTCATGCCCTCGGTGAACCAGATGGTCCACCAGCAGATCGGCCTGCCTGCGCCCACCGAGACGCAGGAGGCCATGGTCGAGCGCTACGAAAAACAGATCGCGGACGAGCAGGGCCGCTGACCGCATTCCATTTGAAAGGTCGAAAGACATGGCAGTCACTCTGGTGTTGGGCGCCTCGCGCGGGCTTGGTTTTGCCTTGGTGGAGGCCTATGCGGCCCAGGGCCGCAGCGTGGTCGCCACGGTGCGCAACGAGGCCGACCGCGAGCGCGTCGAGGCCACGGGCGCCAAGGTGCTGCTGGTGGATGTGGCCGACCCGGCCAGCGTCAGCGGCCTGGCCTGGCAGCTCGACGGCGAGAAGATCGAGCTGGCGCTGTACGTGGCCGGAGTGTGGGATGCCCACAGCTCGGCCACGCCGCCCACGCGCGAGCAGTTCGACCGCGTCATGCACACCAATGTGCTGGGCGCCATGCAGGTGCTGCCCCAGGTGGCGCCGCTGGTCGAGGCGGCGGGCGGCGTGTTCGGCCTGTTCTCCAGCCAGATGTCGCTGCTGGCCGACGCCGAATCCGACGCCTGGCTCTATCGCGTCAGCAAGGCTGCGCTCAACATGGTCGTGGCCAGCGCCCAGCCGCAATGGCCGGGCGCCACCGTGGTCGCGCTGGACCCGGGCTGGGTGCAGACCGACATGGGTGGCGCGGCTGCCACCTTCACCGTGGAGCAAAGCGTGCAGGGCCTGGTGCGCACGCTGGCTGGCGTCACGCCGGCCGACCGGGGCCGCATGCTGCGGCATGACGGGCAGCGCATCGCCTGGTAGATCCGACGGTAGATCCGGCCAGCGCAACGGACAACGAACAACGAAACAAGAATCAGGAGACAAGACATGCTGCTCAACGCAGACCAGGAAATGATCCGTGACGCGGTGCGCGACTTCGTGCGCACCGAAATCACGCCCCATGCCGCACGCTGGGACAAGGAACACCACTTTCCCAAGAACGTGCACCAGGGCCTGGCGGCGCTGGGCGCCTACGGCATCTGCGTGCCCGAGGAGTACGGCGGCGCCGGCCTTGACTACCTGAGCCTGGCCCTGGTGCTGGAGGAAATCGCAGCCGGCGACGGCGGCACCAGCACGGTGATCAGCGTCACCAACTGCCCCGTCAACGCCATCCTCATGCGCTACGGCAGCGAGGCGCAAAAGCAGCAATGGCTGGCGCCGCTGGCGCGCGGCGAGATGCTGGGCGCCTTCTGCCTGACCGAGCCGCATGTGGGCTCGGACGCCTCGGCGCTGCGCACCACGGCCACGCGCGACGGCAGCGACTACGTGATCAACGGCGTCAAGCAATTCATCACCAGCGGCAAGAACGGCGACGTGGCCATCGTCATCGCCGTCACCGACAAGGCGGCGGGCAAGCGCGGCATGAGCGCCTTCATCGTTCCGACCTCCGCACCCGGCTACCAGGTGCTGCGGCTGGAGGACAAGCTGGGCCAGCACAGTTCGGACACGGCCCAGATCCAGTTCGAGGGCTGCCGCATCCCCGCCGCGAACCTCATCGGCGCCGAGGGCGAGGGCTACAAGATTGCGCTGTCGGCGCTGGAAGGAGGGCGCATCGGCATTGCCGCGCAAAGCGTGGGCATGGCGCGTGCGGCCTTCGATTGCGCGCTGCAGTACTCCAAGGAGCGCGAGAGCTTCGGCCAGCCCATCTTCAACCACCAGGCCGTGGGCTTTCGCCTGGCCGACTGCGCCACGCAGATCGAGGCCGCGCGCCAGCTGATCTGGCATGCGGCCAGCCTGCGCGATGCCGGCCTGCCCTGCCTCAAGGAAGCAGCCATGGCCAAGCTGTTCGCCAGCGAAATGGCCGAGCGCGTGTGCAGCGCCGCCATCCAGACCCTGGGAGGCTATGGCGTGGTCAGCGACTTCCCCGTGGAACGCATCTACCGCGACGTGCGCGTCTGCCAGATCTACGAAGGCACAAGCGACGTGCAGAAAATTCTCATCCAGCGCGCCCTGGCCTGAGGCCAATCCCCCACGCTGCGGGTCGGGCCGGATGGCCCTGACACCCGCAGGGCTTAGCATGGAGCATCGCCGGCACGGCGCCCGAGAGAGGCGGGCAGCCGTTTCCGGCAGGTTTGTGACCACCTTCGCAGGAGATCCCGACATGCCCATCGCTTCCGTCAACGGCCAGAACCTGTACTACGAGGACACGGGCGGGAGAGGCCCGGTCCTGGTGTTTTCGCACGGGCTGCTCATGGACCACACCATGTTCGCCCCCCAGGTCCAGGCACTGCAGGGGCGCTTTCGCTGCATCAGCTGGGACGAGCGCGGCCATGGCCAGACGGCAGACCCCGCGCAGTGCGCACCCTTCGACTACTACGACTCGGCCGACGACCTGGCCGCCCTGCTCGAGCACCTGGGCGTGGAGCGCGCGGTGCTGGTGGGCATGTCGCAGGGCGGCTATCTGTCGCTGCGCTGCGCGCTCATCCACCCCGAGATCGTGCGCGCGCTGGTGCTGATCGACACCCAGGCCATGCTGGAAGACCCCGAGCAGATGCCCCACCACGAAGCGTTGCTGCGCGCCTGGATGGAGCATGGCCTCAGCGACGACATGGCGACCACGGTGGAGCGCACCATCCTGGGCCAGGGCTGGAGCGGCGCGGCCGCCTGGCGTGCCAAATGGAAGAAGGCCACGCCCATCAACCTGGGGCAGAGCTTTCTGGCGCTGGCCCAGCGCGATGACATCAGCCCACGCCTGCCCGACATCCATGTGCCGGCCCTGGTCATCCATGGCACGGACGACACCGCCATCGCGCCCGACCGTGCACGCGCCATGGCCAAGGCCTTGCCCAGGGCGCAGTGGGTGGAGGTGCCGGGTGCCGGCCATGCGGCCAACCTCACGCATCCGCAGCCCGTGAACCTGGCCATCGAGCGCTTCCTGGAGCAGCTCGACTGACAGGGCCTGCCGGGCAGGGGGTCAGACCGGCGGATCGCCCTCGTTCTCGCTGTCGCGGCGGCGCAGGACGACGGTGATGCTGCCGTCGGTCTCCAGCGTGGCGCGTTCCACCTCTCTGAGGTGCAGGCAGCCGCCCGCACGCAGCGCGGCCTCGATATCGTCGCGCGTGATGCGTTCCTCGCGCATCAGGTCCTTGTTCAGGTGTCCGTCCCTGATCAGGGCCTTGGCCTTGCCGTCGATGAGCCGCTCCAGCGCGGGAAAGCGAAAGGTCAGCCAGGACAGCAGCAGATGGCACAGGATCAGCGTGGAGGCCGAGACCATACCGCCGATCAGCGAGTTGTCCCCGGCATTCATGGAGTTCTGCACCGCATTCGACAGGATGAGCAGCAGCACCAGGTCGAACGGCGCGTACTGCCCCGTCTGGCGCCGCCCGGTCAGCCGAAGGAACACCAGCAAAAACAGGTAGACGGCCACGCCGCGCACCACGAACTCCCACCACGGGACCGACATTGAAAACATGGGCTCTCCTTACAGGCCCGAGGGCCCGCGGTCAGTATCATGGCCCGCCTGTCCTCCATCAAGAACCCGGTCGCAGCAAGGCGGCCGTGACTGACATGCATTCCTGCTCCCGCGCCGTCCTCCCCCAAGTTCCGCAAGTTCCGCAGGGCCAGCCGCTATGAGCGCTGCCGCCACCTCCCCGGCCTGTCCCTGCGGTCTTCAGGATGCCAAGGGCCGTCCCCTGGCCTTCGATGCCTGCTGCGGCCGCTACCTGGACCATTTCGACGACTGCCCCGCGCCCGATGCCCAGGCCTTGATGCGCTCGCGCTACAGCGCCTTCGTGCGCGAGGACGCCGCCTATCTGCTGGCCACCTGGCACGCCAGCCAGCGGCCCGCCACGCTGGACTTCGAGCCTTCGGCACGCTGGCTGGGGCTGGCGGTCAAGGACTTCCGAAGCACCGGCGAGGACAGCGCCGAGGTGGAATTCGTCGCGCGCTACCGCGTGGGCGGCCGCGCCGTGCGCCTGCATGAGCGCAGCCGTTTCGTGCGCGAAGCCGGGCGCTGGCTCTACGTGGATGGCGACCAGTTCTGAACACGGCGGCGGCCCTGCGGAGCCGCTGTGGAAACTGCAGCAGCGCCAGCGGCTGCTGCTGTCCATCGCATCGCGGGGCTCGTCCGAGGCGGCGGCCCTCATCATCCCCGGCATCGTGGTCTGGTTGCAGCGGCACGAAACGGGCGCCTTCCAGGTGCCGCTGCTGCTGTGGTGGCTGGGCATGGCGTTCATGGCCTGCGTCTTTGTCGGGTTGCGACGCCAGTTGCGCCGGGACCTGGGTGCCGCCGTGCCCTCGGCCGAGTTGCCAGCGCGGCTGCAGCGCTGGGAGCGCGTGATGGGCCGCATGGCCCTGCTCAACGCCGGTTCCTGGGCGCTGGCGATACCGCTGACCCATGGCAGCGGCCATGAATTCCGGCTTTTCATCTACCTGGTGCTGTGCGGCGTCGTGGCCTCGGCCGCCACCTTCCTGGCGCCGGCGGCTGCCGTGTTCAAGCGCTTCTTCGGCGTGCTGTACGGCGCCATGCTGCTGGCCGTGGTCTGGTACTTCCCGAACAGGGGCCTGTACCTGCTGCCGCTGCTCATGCTGTATGGCGCCACCATCGCGCGCCATGCCTGGGGGGCGCGCCAGCTCATGCTGCAGCAATGGGCGCAGGAGCGTGACCGCCAACTGCTGGCCGAACGCTACCTGGCCGCCAAGGAGCAGGCCGAACAGGCGCTGGAAGCCAAGAGCCGCTTCCTGTCGGCCGCCAGCCATGACCTGCGCCAGCCGCTGCATGCCCTGGGCCTGCTGGTGGAAACCGCCCGCCAGCGCAATGCCGACGGCGCGCTGGCAGGCGTGCTTGACGATGCCCAGGCCTGCGCCCAGTCGCTGGGCACCATGTGCAACGACCTGCTGGACCTGTCGCGGCTGGAGAACGGCACCTGGGAGCTGCGCGCCCAGGTGATGGACCTGCGCATTCTGCTGGGCGATGCCACGCGCCTGTTCGCGGCCGAGGCGCGCCAGCGCGGGCTGGTGCTGCGCTGGCGCGTGGCGCGCGGCATGGACAGCCTGGTGCGTGCCGACGAGGCCCTGCTGCGCCAGATGGTGTTCAACCTGCTGCACAACGCCCTGCGCTACACCCAGCGCGGCGGGGTGCTGCTGGCCGCCCGCGTGCACGGCGGGGGCTGGCGCATCGAGGTCTGGGACACGGGCCTGGGCATTGCGGCCGAAGACCGGCCCCATGTCTTCGCACCGCACTTTCGCGCGCGCTCAGGCCAGGCGGCCCGGCGCGCGGCCCAGCCTGCGGCCGACCACCTGCCCGGCGTGAGCAGCCAGGGCCTGGGCCTGGCCGTCGTGGCCGCAGCCGCGCGGCGCATGGGCGTGGAGCACGGCCTGCTGTCCACGCCAGGGCGGGGGTCCTGCTTCTGGCTGCAACTGCCGTCCAGCCTGAATGTGCAGGCGGCCTTGCCGCAGTCCGAGGGATCGCAGGCGCAGGCACAGGCGCAGGCCCGGCCGCCCCTGCTCCAGGGCCGGTGCTGGGTGGTCGATGACGATGCGCAGGTGGCGCGGGCCCTGGCCGGCCTGCTGCGCGATTGGGGGCTGCAGGTGGATGTGGCTGCCACAGGCCGCGAGGTGGCCGACTGGCTGGCGGCGGGACAGCATCCCGATTTCGTGCTGTGCGACCACCATCTGGCTCGGGGCGAGAACGGCTTTGCGCTGCTGCAGAACGTGCTGGCGCAAGCGCCGCAGGCGGCGGGCGCCCTGCTCAGTGGCGAGCCGTCACCGGCGCTGGAGCAGGAGGCGCAGGAACTGGGCTATCTGCTGCTGCGCAAGCCCGTGGACCCGCTGGCGCTGCTGGCCCTGCTTCAGCGCAGGCTGGCCGTGGCCGGCGCCTGAACCGTATCGGTCGGCGGGACGGAGGGCGGCAGCTCCAGCGCAATGCCCTGCATGCGCGTGATGGCGTCGATGCGGCTGTGCACGCCCAGGCGCTGCAGGGCGCCGGCCACATGCTCCTTGACCGTGTGCGGCGACAGGTGCAGCAACTGCGCAATGCTGGGATTGGGCAGGCCGCGCAGCACCAGGTCCAGCACCTGGGCCTGGCGCGGGGTGAGGCCCAGCTCGGCCGCCGTCATGCGGATGGCATGGGCGCCGCCCGGTGACTGCGGCGCCAGCGGGGCGGCGGGGAACCAGGTCTCGCCGCGCAGCAGGGCCGCCACGGCCTGCTGCAGCACCTGCGGCGGCTGGGACTTGAGCACAAAGCCATGGGCCCCGGCCGCGCGTGCCTTCAGGGCAATCGCGCCATGCGTGTCGCCGCTGGTCATGAGCACGCGGCAGGCGGGCGCCAGCGTGCGGATTTCGCGCACCACGTCCGTGCCCGCGCTGGCACCCAGCCAGAAATCCACGATGGCCAGATGCGGCGATCCCCTGCCGGCCATGCACTGCAGGCCTTCGCCCGCATCGGCCACGGCATGGACTTCGGACAGGCCGAATTGTTTCAGGAACTCGGACACGCCCATGGCGGTCAGCGGGTGGTCGTCGATCACCAGGGCATAGCGCCCCGATTGGAGACAGGAGGAATCGGTCAGGAGGGGATGGCTGTGCATGGTCCGCGCGAAGGCATGTCGAAAGGGCTGGAGCGCCAGGGCGCGCCCGGATACACCTTGCGCACATCGTAACGATTACCCCCCGGCCGGGGGGTGACCGGATGTCGGCCAACTCCCCAAAATCGCCGCCGATGCCCTGAGATTCCGCATGGAACGGGCACGTATTCAACGAGAAGGGGAGATAGTCATGAAGATGGTACAGCTCACGCGCCGCAGTGCGGCATTGATGCTTCTGGGAACCCTGGCCGCCTGTGGCGGCGGCGGTGGTGGTGGATTGGGAGAACCGGGCGGCGGAGATCCCGGCAATGGCGGAAATCCTGGCAACCCCGGCACGCCCGGCAACCCCGGCGGCGGCACAACGACCCCGGTGACCGGCCAGTACCGCATGGAGACGGCTGCCGAAAACTTCGACGCGGCCCTGTCCGCCATGAACACGCTGGGGGCGCAAGGCTATGCCTTCACCTACAGCCTGGCCTCGGGCGGCACGACCTTCCCCGTTCCCATCGGTGACTTCTACGTCACCGACACGGCCCACACCGGCACGCGCCTGGACTACCGCATGGTGGCCGACGTGGCGGGCGTCTCGGCCCTGGTGGCCCAGCTCAATGCGCAGGGTGCGCAGGGCTACCTGTACAAGTCGGGCATGGCGTTCCCCAGCAGCACGCAGGACCTGCGCAACCTCTATGTGCGCAGCAGCAGCGCCGCCGCCACCTACAGCTACGAGACGCGCCCCGCCGTGGGTGCGCTGGACACGTCCGGCTTCACGCAGCAACTGGCCGAGATGAGCGGCCGGGGTTTCCGCTACACGGGCCCGCTGATCTCGGGCGACGAGATGTTCAACCTCTACGTCAAGGACTCCAAGGCGCCGGCCTTCGAGTACGCGGTGTTCGCCCTGGCCGCGCCCTTCGGCATGGCCAACGGCACGGCGCTGAAGCAGCGCCTGGACGAGATGGGTGCCAAGGGCCACCTGCTGCGCGGCGCCCTGGTGCTGCGCGGCAATACCGAAGGCGTGCAGCTGTACGAAAAGAGCGGCGACCAGCAGGGCGCCATCGAGTACCGCCTCGAATCCGTGTCCAACAACGCCAGCCTCGCGCAGCGCCTGGAGCAGTTCAACCGCAACGCTGCCGAAGGCTTTTTCGCCTTCGGCGATGTGGTCACCGACGATGGCCAGTTCCATTCCATCTCGGTGCGCAACGTCAAGCGCATGGTCCATCCGCTTGCCGGTGCCTCCTTCCCCTGAGCAGGGCACAGGCATGCGCGGCCAGCGCATAATCCGGCCATTTTCCGCAGCAAGGGCGCCCCAGGGCGCCCTTGCTCAGTTTGTTTCGAGAATCCATCCATGACTGCTTTCGAGGCCGTGCTCTTCGACTGTGACGGCGTGCTCGTCGACAGTGAATCCATCACCAACCGCGTGCTGTGCACCATGCTCAATGAATCGGGCTGGCCCATCAGCACCGAGGAATGCCTGCGCGAATTCATCGGCAAGACCGTGCGCAGCCAGGCCGCGCTGATCGAGGCGCGCACCGGCAAGCCGCTGACCGACGCATGGATGGCTGCCTTCTACGAGCGCCGCAACGCCGCGCTGCGCGCCCAGCTGGTGGCCATTGACGGTGCGCTGTCCGCCGTCAGCGAATCCCATGCGCTGTGCGCTGGCCGCATCGCCTGCGCCTCGGGCGCGGACCGCGCCAAGGTGGAGATGCAGCTGGCCCAGGTCGGCATGGCCCCGTATTTCGAGGGCCGCGTCTTCAGCGGCCATGAGCTGCCGCGCAGCAAGCCCTTTCCCGATGTGTACCTGGCCGCCGCCGCCGCCCTGGGCGTGGAGCCGGCGCGCTGCCTGGTCATCGAGGACACGGTGACCGGCGTCACCGCCGGCGTGGCCGCAGGCGCCACGGTCTGGGGCTATTTCCCGGCCGACCAGGGCCACGCATCGGCCGAGCAACTGCTCGAGGCCGGCGCCAGCTGCGTATTCGGCGACATGGGCGAGCTGCCTGCCATGCTGCGCGCCATCGGGCAGGCCAGCGCCAGCGCCAGCGCTTGAGCCTGAGCCTGAGCCTGAGCCGGCCCTAGCGCAGCCGCGGCGAAGGCGTCTCGTCCACGGCCTGCGCACGCGCGGCCTGCTGCTCGGCCTGCAGCGCCCGCTGGAAGGCGGGCCGCTGCTGCAGGCGCTGCCAGTAGGCCTGGGTGGCAGGCCCCCATTGCGGCTCCATCTCCAGGTGCGCCGACAGCATCAGCGCATAGCCCACGGCCACGTCGGCAGCGGTGAAGCGGTCTGCCGTGAGCCAGTCGCGCTGTTCCACGGCCTGCTCCACGGCGCGCAGCCGCGCGAGGAACCAGCGCTGGTAGTCCTGGGCCACCTGGGGCTGGCGCCGTTCGGCTGGCTCGAAGTGCGCATAGCGCAGCACCAGGGTCTGCGGGAAGGTCAGCGTGGCATCGCTCATGTGCAGCCAGTTGAGGTAGGCCGCGAAGCCCGCCTCCTGCGGCTGCACGGACAGGCCCGCCCCGGGGTGCAGGGCGGCCAGGTATTCGCAGATGGCGGCTGACTCGGTCAGCCTGGCCTCGCCGTGGCGCAGCAGCGGCACCGTGCCCAGCGGGTTGAGCTCCAGGTAGCTGCGCTGCAGCACGCGCGGCGGGAAGGGCAGCATGTGCAACTGGTAGGGCAGTTGCAGTTCTTCGAGCATCCACAGCGCGCGGAAGGAGCGCGCGCTGACGCAGTGGTGGAGATGGTGCATGCGCAAAGCCTAGGCCAGATGCGCGGACGGCGGCTGTCGCGCAGGATGCAAATCGCGCCAGGATGCGCGCGGCCCTCACTCGGGCCGGGCTCGCGCGCTCTTGCGGAATTCGGAAGGCGAAAGCCCCGTCCACAGCCGGAAGGCGCGGATGAAGCTCTTGTCGTTGAGAAACCCGCAGGACTGGGCGATGCGCTTGATGGGCCGGCTGGTGCGCAGCAGCAGGGCCACGGCCCGCTCGCGCCGCACCTCGTCCTTGAGCGCCTGCAGCGAGGCGCCTTCTTCCTTGAGCTGGCGGTGCAGGCTGCGCTGGGACAGGTGCAGCTGGCGCGCCAGCGTGTCGGCGGTCTGCAGGCATTCGGCGTCGGCCGCCAGCAGCTGGCGCACGCGCTGTACCAGCTGGCGCTCGCGCCGGTAGGGGCGCACCTGCAGCGGCAGGGCGCGCTGCAGCATGCGCTGCAGCGCAGGCTCGTCGCGCGTCAGCGGCATATCCAGAAAACGCGCGTCGAACTGTAGGCAGGCCCGGGCCGCGCCAAACTCCACCTCGCCCGGCGGGAACAGCAGCGCATACACGCCCGCATGTGGCGGGGGATCGAAGGGAAAGCAGGCGCGCCGCAGCGGCAGCGGCTCATCGATGAACCAGCTGGCCAGGCCGTGGATATTGCGCAGCACCGACAGCAGGCAGAACTCGCGCATGGCGCCCAGCGTGGACAGCTCCTCGATGGCCAGCGTGGCCAAGCCGTCTTCCTGCGTCAGCGTGAGGCGGATGTCTTCGGCCAGCAGGCCATGGTGGCGGCACCAGCGCGCCAGCGCCAGGCCCAGCTGCTCGCTGCCCATGCTGGCGCGTGCCAGCATGCCGTAGCTGCCCCAGGGCAGGCGCCGGGAGAACCAGCCCAGGGCCTCGTCGTCGAGTTCGCGCATGGCGGCATCGGACAGTGCCTCCATCTGCAGCGCCGTGATGCACTCGTTGCGCTCTTTGACGGAGTCTGGCGCGATTTGTGCCTTCTCCAGGGCGGACAGGGCGCTGATGCCCCGGCGTTCGTAGGCCAGCATAATGGCCTGCACAAAGGCCATGGGCGTGACTGCAGGGTGTGCGGAGGCCATGGTGGCGGCCGCCTGGGGCAGGGGGGTCTTGACCAGCGAGGGGGTGAACATGCTGGCAATTATTGCAACCTTCGTGGCCTGTTCTGCTCGGGGTTGGCCCTTATGCTGCCACGCAATAGCTGCCGTGACGGGGCAGGCCACTGCATTTGCCCGTCCCAGGCGCCGCCGACGACACAGGAGACAACGCATGCCCGCCCAGAACGCCCCGCTCGCTTCCAGCCATGCCCAAGGCCGCACCGATGTGCCGCTGATCGAGCAGACCATCGGCGACTTCTTTGCCGACATGGCGGCCCGCCAGCCCGATCGCGAGGCCCTGGTCAGCCGCCACCAGGGCCTGCGCTACAGCTATGCCGGCCTGCACACCGAGGCGCGCCGCCTGGCCAGCGCGCTGCTGGGCCTGGGGCTGGACAAGGGCGATCGCGTCGGCATCTGGTCGCACAACAACGCCGAATGGGTGCTGATGCAGCTGGCCACGGCCCAGGTCGGCCTGGTGCTGGTCAACATCAACCCGGCCTACCGCACTTCCGAGGTCGAGTACGCGCTCAACAAGGTCGGCTGCAAGGCGCTGGTGACCATGGCGCACTTCAAGACCAGCGACTACCTGGGCATGCTGCGCGAACTCGCACCCGAGCTGGCCACGGCCGAGTCCGGCCGCCTGCATTGCGCGCGCCTGCCCCAGCTGCGCAGCGTGGTCTGGATCGACGTCGCAGGGCAGGGCGAAGAGCAGTCCGGCATGCTGCGCTTTTCCAGCCTGCTGGCGCGCGGTGATGCGCAGGATGCGCGCATTGACGCCATGGCCGCCACGCTGAAGAACACCGACCCCATCAACATCCAGTTCACCAGCGGCACGACGGGCTTTCCCAAGGGCGCCACGCTGACCCACCGCAACATCCTGAACAACGGCTTTTTCATCGGCGAGTGCATGCGGCTGACGCCCGAGGACCGGCTGTGCATTCCCGTGCCGCTGTACCACTGCTTCGGCATGGTGCTGGGCAACCTGGCCTGCTTCACGCATGGCTCGGCCATCGTCTACCCGAATGACGGATTCGATCCGCTGCTGGTGCTGGAGACCGTGCAGGCCGAGCGCTGCACGGGCCTGCACGGCGTGCCCACGATGTTCATCGCCGAGCTGGACCACCCGCGCTTCAAGGAGTTCGACCTGAGCACGCTGCGCACCGGCATCATGGCCGGCTCGCCCTGCCCCATCGAGGTGATGAAGCGCGTGGTCAGCGACATGCACCTGTCCGAGATCACCATCGCCTACGGCATGACCGAGACCAGCCCCGTCAGCTGCCAGAGCGATGCCGACACGCCGCTGGAGCGCCGCGTGTCCACCGTGGGCAAGGTGCAGCCGCACCTGGAGGTGAAGATCGTCGACCCGGCCACGGGCGAGGTGGTGGCGCCCGGCGTCTCGGGCGAGCTGTGCACGCGCGGCTACTCGGTCATGCACGGCTACTGGGGGGACGAGGCCCGCACGCGCGAGGCCATCGACGACGAGGCCTGGATGCACACGGGCGACCTGGCCACCATGGATGAGCAGGGCTACGTGAACATCGTCGGCCGCATCAAGGACATGGTGATCCGCGGCGGCGAGAACATCTACCCGCGCGAGATCGAGGAATTCCTCTACCGCCATCCCCAGGTGCAGGACGTGCAGGTGGTCGGCGTGCCCGACGCGCGCTACGGTGAGGAGCTGTGCGCCTGGATCATCGTCAAGCCCGGCCAGGCGCTGACCGAAGACGGCGTGCGCGACTTCTGCAAGGGCCAGATCGCCCACTACAAGGTGCCGCGCTACATCCGCTTCGTCGAGGCCTTCCCGATGACGGTGACCGGCAAGATCCAGAAATTCAAGATCCGCGACGAGATGATCGCCATGCTGGATCTGCGCCCGGCCAGGACCGCCTGAGGGCTGCTTTCATGCGCTGCCGCCAGCTGTCCACCGCGTGCCGCCTAGGGCGTGCCGCCCTCGGGCGCGGCCACGGCCGAGGCGGCAGCGCGGCGCGCCACGACCAGGCGCTTGCGCAGCGAGATCTCCTGCATGTCCAGCTCGCTGACCAGGCGGCGCAGAGACTCGTCGTTGATGCGGTGGGCCTGGCGCTCGGCGTAGAGCGCGTCGCGCTCCTGGTGGATGCAGCGCAGGCGCAGCTCGATCTCCAGCAGGTAGCGCAGCTTGCGCTGGCGCACGACTTCGGGCGCCTCGCGCTGGATCTCGATGCTGGAGGCCGTGCCGCTGCCGTCGTCCAGCAGCTGGACGCGGTTGCGGTACTCCTGCGTCAGGTGGCCCATGACCTCCTGGTGCATGGCCACCCATTCGGGCGTGTGGCCCTGGATCTCTTCCTCGCTCAGCGTCAGCCCGCCAATGGCGGACTGGCAGGCGGCCACGCGCGCCAGGCGCTCCTCGCGCACCGTGGGCGATTCGCCGGGCTGGGGCATGCGGCGCAGGATCAGCGGCAGCGCGATGCTGCCCAGCACCAGGGTGAACAAGATGGTGCCGGTGGCCAGGAAGACCAGCATCTCGCGGCCCGGAAAGGGCTGGCCGTTGTTCAGCAGCATGGGCACGGACAGCGCGCCGGCCAGCGTCACGGTGCCGCGTATGCCGGCCATGGTGGTGGCCAGGTTCAGCAGGTGCGAGGGGCGCTCTGCCATCTTGCCCTGGAAGTGGGCGCGAGCCAGGCTGCGCTGCACGCCCAGGGTCAGCCAGATCCAGCGCATCAGCAGCAGCGCGCTGGAGATGATCACCACATAGCCCACCAGCACCCACCATTCGCTGCCCGCATCGTGCAGCGTCACGCCGATGATGGAGGGCAGCTGCAGGCCCAGCAGCAGGAAGATGGCGCCGTTGAACGAGGCTTCCACCATGCTCCAGGTGCCCTCGGTCTGCAGCCGCTCGCTGATGTAGCTGCTGCGCTCCAGGTCGGCGAAGTTGGT
Source organism: Delftia sp. NA_296.1 (assembly GCF_052692095.1). NCBI lineage: Bacteria > Pseudomonadati > Pseudomonadota > Betaproteobacteria > Burkholderiales > Comamonadaceae > Delftia > Delftia sp. NA_296.1. Next base: position 20,080 of record NZ_JBQZGF010000008.1, read on the forward strand.
GGCAATGCCCGCGGCCACGGCCGACAGGATGCCCGACACGCCGATCTTTTCGCCCACGATGTAGGCGGCGAAGGGCAGCAGGATCAGCAGCAGCACCATCTGCGTGGCCGCCACGTCGCCCAGGCGGCGCGTGATGGTGCTGCGCGCATAGGAAAAGCCCCAGCCGATCAGCGTGCCCACGCCCAGGCCGCCCAGGGCCATCCACATGAATTCCTTGGCCACCTCGGTCCAAGAGAACAGGCCGGTCAGCGTGGCGGCAATGGCGAACTTCAGCGCCACCAGGCCCGAGGCATCGTTGAGCAGGGACTCGCCTTCGAGGATGTGCATGGTCTTCTCGGGCATGCCCAGGTTGCGCGTGATGGCCGAGACGGCCACGGCATCGGTGGGCGAGACCACGGCGGCCAGCGCAAAGGCCACGGTCAGCGGCATGCCGGGCACCAGCCAGTGGATCAGCCAGCCCAGCCCCACCACCGTGAACAGCACCAGGCCCAGCGCCAGGCGCAGGATGGGGCGGTACAGCGAGAAGAACTCGCGCTTGGGGATGCGCCAGCCGTCGGCGAACAGCAGCGGCGGGATGAACAGCAGCAGGAACAGCTCGGGATCGAAGGCGATGTGCAGGCCCTTTTGCGGCCAGGCGATCAGCGCTCCCAGGGCGATCTGTATCAGCGGCAGCGGGATGGCGCGCACATAGCGCGCGGCAATGCCGGTCAGTGCCCCCAGCAGCAAAACGAGCAAGACGATTTCAACGGTGTGCATACGGCATTTTCCCCAGCCCGGGCCGCCGTTCTTTGCAGCACATTCGAAAAAACCAAGCGCCCGCATCGGGCAAACACAAGAAGAGGCCACACATGAGCATTCTGGGCACCCAACTCAATCCGCGTTCGGCGGACTTCCTGGCCAATGCCGCCGCCATGCGCGCCGTGGTCGAAGACCTGCAGGCCCAGGTGGCCAAGGTCGCCGAGGGCGGCGGCGAGGCCGCGCGCGCCAAGCACGTGGCGCGCGGCAAGCTGCTGCCGCGCGACCGCGTGGCCATGCTGCTGGACCCGGGCACGCCCTTCCTGGAGATCGCGCCGCTGGCCGCGCTCAACATGTACCGCAACGATGCACCCGGCGCGGGCCTGATCGCCGGCATCGGGCGCGTCAGCGGCGTGGACTGCATGATCGTGTGCAACGACGCCACGGTGAAGGGCGGCACCTACTACCCGATGACGGTGAAGAAGCACCTGCGCGCCCAGGAGATCGCCGCGCAGAACCGGCTGCCCTGCATCTACCTGGTGGACTCGGGTGGCGCCAACCTGCCCAACCAGGACGATGTGTTTCCCGACCGCGAGCACTTCGGCCGCATCTTCTTCAACCAGGCCAACATGAGCGCCGAGGGCATTGCCCAGATCGCCGTGGTCATGGGCTCGTGCACGGCCGGCGGCGCCTATGTGCCGGCCATGAGCGACGAGTCCATCATCGTCAAGAACCAGGGCACCATCTTCCTGGGTGGCCCGCCGCTGGTGAAGGCCGCCACGGGCGAGATGGTCAGCGCCGAGGACCTTGGCGGCGGCGACGTGCACACGCGCCTGTCGGGCGTGGCCGACCACCTGGCCCACAACGACACCCACGCGCTGGCACTGGCGCGCCAGTCCGTGGCCAACCTCAACCATGCCAAGCAGCCTTCGGCTGGCGACCTGCCCCCCGAGGCGCCGCTGTTCGACGGCGGCGAGCTGTACGGCGTGATCCCCGTGGACACGCGCAAGCCCTTCGATGTGCGCGAGATCATCGCCCGCGTGGCGGACGGCAGCCGCTTCGACGAGTTCAAGGCCCGCTTCGGCGCCACTCTGGTCTGCGGCTTTGCGCGCATCGAGGGCATGCAGGTGGGCATCATCGCCAACAACGGCATCCTGTTCAGCGAATCGGCGGTCAAGGGCGCGCACTTCATCGAGCTGTGCTGCCAGCGCAAGATCCCGCTGGTCTTCCTGCAGAACATCACGGGCTTCATGGTGGGCCGCAAGTACGAGAACGAAGGCATTGCCCGCCACGGCGCCAAGCTGGTCACGGCCGTGGCCACGGCGGCCGTGCCGAAGTTCACCATCATCATCGGCGGCTCCTTCGGCGCGGGCAACTACGGCATGTGCGGCCGCGCCTATTCGCCGCGCTTCCTGTGGATGTGGCCCAACGCGCGCATCTCGGTCATGGGCGGCGAGCAGGCGGCCAGCGTGCTGGCCACCGTCAAGCGCGACGGCATCGAGGCCAAGGGCGGCCAGTGGACGGCCGAGGAGGAAGAGGCCTTCAAGGCCCCCATCCGCCAGCAGTACGAGGATCAGGGCCACCCCTATTACGCGACGGCGCGCCTGTGGGACGATGGCGTCATCGACCCCGCCGACACGCGCCGCGTGCTGGCGCTGGGCCTGGCGGCCACGCGCAACGCTCCCATAGAGGACACGCGCTTCGGCGTGTTCCGCATGTGACGGCGGCCCCTCTTTCCTTGCAGCGAGGTACTTCATGAAAACCACCGCACTGACCCTCGAATTCCAGGGCCCCCTGGCCACCATCACGCTGACCCAGCCCGAAGTGCGCAATGCCTTCAGCGACGAGGTCATTGCCGACATCACCCAGGCCTTCCACTCCGTGGGCAAGCGCAGCGACGTGCGCGCCGTGGTGCTGGCCGCCGAGGGGCCGGCCTTTTGCGCAGGCGCCAACCTCAACTGGATGCGACGCATGGCCGACTACTCGCGCGACGAGAACCGCGAGGACGCCGGCCTGCTGGCCGAAATGCTGCGCGTGATCTACGAATGCCCGCAGCCCACCATCGCGCGCGTGCAGGGCGATGTCTATGCGGGCGGCATGGGCCTGGTCGCCGCCTGCGACATGGCCGTGGCCGCCGAGGGCGCGGGCTTTTGCCTGTCCGAGGTGAAGATCGGCCTGATCCCCGCCACCATCAGCCCCTACGTGATCCGCGCCATGGGCGCGCGCGCTGCCCACCGCTACTTCCTGACCGGTGAGCGCTTCGACGCGGCCGAGGCGCTGCGCATCGGCTTCGTGCACCGCGTGGTGGCGGCCGACGAGCTGGACAACGCCGTGGACGGCCTGCTCAAGCACCTGGTCAGCGCCGGTCCCGCCGCCGCCCGCGCCTGCAAGCGCCTGGTGATCGACGTGGCCGAGCGCGAGATCAACGAGCAACTGATCGCCGCCACCGTCGAAGGCATCGCCGACATCCGCGCCAGCGCCGAGGGCAAGGAGGGCGTGCAGGCCTTCCTGCAAAAGCGCAAGCCCGCCTGGCTGGCCTGACACGCGCGGGCTGTCCATTCATCGCGCGACCACCGAGCAACGCCGAGCCAACGCCGAGTCAACACCATGAGCACCCTGACCGACTCCCTCGTCCAGTGGCTGCAGTCCGTGGGCCTGTACCCGGGCCCGGCCGTGCACCACACGGTCAGCGAGGCGGCTGGCGAAGTGGCCGAGCGCGTGGGCCAGGCCACCAGCGGCATGGACATGGCCGGCCTGCTGGCGCTGGCCGCCGCACTGGGCTGGGCCAGCGGCTTTAGGCTCTACGCCGTGGTCTTCGTGACCGGGCTGCTGGGGGCGCTGGGCTGGGTGGCGCTGCCGGGCGGGCTGCATGTGCTGGAGCATCCGGCCCTGCTGTTCGCCAGCGGCGCGCTGCTGTTCGTGGAGTTCTTCGCCGACAAGATCCCCGGCGTGGACTCGGTCTGGGACCTGCTGCAAAGCGTGATCCGCATCCCGGCGGGTGCGGCGCTGGCGGCCGGCGTCTTCGGCGCCGACAGCGCGACCATGGCCACCATGGCGGCCCTGATGGGCGGCTCGCTGGCCCTGTCCAGCCAGGTGGCCAAGAGCACGGCGCGCGCGGCCATCAACACCTCGCCGGAGCCGTTTTCCAACGTGGGCGCGAGCCTGGTGGAGGACGGTGCCTCGGTGGGCGCGATCTGGCTGGCGCTCACGCATCCGCTGGCCTTCGCCGCCGTGCTGCTGGTCGTGGTCATCGCCCTGTGGCTGCTGACCTGGGCGCTGTGGCGCTTTCTCAAGGCCGTGGTGCAGCGCCTGCGCTCGCTGTTGGGCGGGTCTCCCGCGATGAATCAAAAACCATAGCCACCGGTCGCCGAATGACCGGGGCTGCAGAGAAAACACTGGAGATAACGCATGTTCAAGAAGATCCTGATCGCCAACCGCGGTGAAATCGCCTGCCGCGTCGCGGCTTCCGCCCGCCGCATGGGCGTGCGCACCGTGGCCGTGTACTCGGACGCCGATGCCCGCGCCAAGCATGTGCAGGCCTGCGACGAGGCCGTGCACATCGGCGGCAGCGCCCCCAAGGACAGCTATCTGCGCTGGGAACGCATCCTGGAAGCCGCCAAGGCCACGGGCGCCCAGGCCATCCACCCCGGCTACGGCTTTCTCAGCGAGAACGAGGAATTCGCCCAGGCCTGCGCCGATGCCGGCCTGGTCTTCATCGGCCCGCCGCCCTCGGCCATCCGCGCCATGGGCCTGAAGGCGGCCTCCAAGCAGCTCATGGAAAAGGCCGGCGTGCCCCTGGTGCCCGGCTACCACGGGGCCGACCAGGACCCGCAGCTGCTGCAGCGCGAGGCCGACCGCATCGGCTACCCGGTGCTGATCAAGGCCAGCGCTGGCGGCGGTGGCAAGGGCATGCGCCTGGTCGAGCGCAGCGAGGACTTTGCCGCCGCCCTGGCCAGCTGCCAGCGCGAGGCCATCAACAGCTTCGGCGACGACGCCGTGCTGGTCGAGAAATACGTGCTGCGCCCGCGCCACATCGAGATCCAGGTCTTTGGCGACACCCAGGGCAACTGCGTCTACCTGTTCGAGCGCGACTGCTCGGTGCAGCGCCGCCACCAGAAGGTGCTGGAGGAGTCCCCCGCGCCCGGCATGACGCCTGCGCTGCGCCAGAAGATGGGCGAGGCCGCCGTGGCCGCCGCCCAGGCCGTGAACTACGTGGGCGCGGGCACGGTGGAATTCATCGTCGAGCAGCCCGGCGGCTACGACCAGCCCGAGGCCATGAAGTTCTACTTCATGGAAATGAACACCCGCCTGCAGGTCGAGCACCCGGTGACCGAGGCCATCACGGGCGAGGACCTGGTGGACTGGCAGCTGCGCGTGGCCAGCGGCCTGCCCCTGCCCAAACGCCAGGACGAGCTGCGCATCACCGGCCACGCCATCGAGGCGCGCATCTGCGCAGAAAACCCCGACAACGGCTTCCTGCCCGCCACCGGCACCCTGCACGTCTACCGCAAGCCCGACTGCGCCAGCTTCCATGTCGGCGACGTGCGGGTGGACGACGGCGTGCGCGAGGGCGATGCCATCAGCCCCTTCTACGACTCCATGATCGCCAAGCTCATCGTGCATGGCGACACGCGCGAACAGGCGCTGGCGCGGCTCGATGCCGCCCTGGCCGAGACACGCATCGTGGGCCTGGCCACCAATGTGCAGTTCCTGCGCCTGGTCATCGCCAGCGATGCCTTTGCAACCGCCAAGCTGGACACGGCGCTGATCGAGCGCGAGAAGCAGCATCTGTTCCACCAGCAGCGCCTGCCGCAGGCCCAGGCCGTGGCCGCCGCCGTGGCCCAGGTGTTGCAGGCCGAGCGCGCGCAGGAAACCGCCGACCCCTTCAGCCGCCGCGACGGCTGGCGCTCGCACGGCGTGGCCGAGCGGCGCTGGGACTTCCGCCAGGGCGAGGCCGCCGTGCCCGCGCGCCTGCGCTACCTGCATGACGGCGCGCTGCAACTGGCCGTGGGCGAGGGCGAGTCCCTCGCCGAGGGCCTGCTGTCCTGGCAACAGGCCGGGGACGGCGCCTTCGACGTGCAGTTCGCGGGCCAGCGCCTGCGCGCCCAGGTCCATGTGCTGGGCGAGCAATGCCATGTGTTCGCTCCCCAGGGTGCGGCCGTGCTGGGCCTGGCCGATCCGCTGGCCCATGCGGGCGAGGTGCAGTCCGAAGGCGGCCGCCTGACGGCGCCCATGCCGGGCAAGGTGGTCTCCTTTGCCGTCAAGGCCGGCGACAAGGTCAGCAAGGGCCAGCCGCTGGCCGTGATGGAGGCCATGAAGATGGAGCACACCATCGCCGCGCCCGGCGACGGCGTGGTGGCCGAGCTGCTGTACGCGCCCGGCGACCAGGTGACCGAAGGCTCCGAGCTGCTGCGCCTGGAAAGCTGAGCCCGCAGGCAAGACAGTTTTGCGCAAAAGTCGCGCGTGGGCGTCGCCAGGCCGTTAGGCTTGGCCCCCTATGCGAGTGACTTTCTGCTGCGAAGACACCAGGCCCGACGCCTGGCTGCAAGGACTGCGCGCGGCCCTGCCGGGCGCCGAGGTGGACATCTGGTCGCCGGGCGCGCCGCAGGCCGACTACGCCCTGGTCTGGGCGCCACCCCAGCGCTTCATCGACGAGCAGCCGGGCCTCAAGGCCCTGTTCAACATCGGCGCCGGCGTCGATGCGCTGCTGCCGCTGCGCCTGCCGGCCGGGCTGCCCGTCTACCGACTGGAGGACGCCGGCATGGCCGTGCAGATGGCCGAATACGTCAGCCAGGCCGTGATCCGCTTCTTCCGGGGCCTGGACGGCTACGAGGCCGACATGGCCGCCGGCCTGTGGCAGCACCGGCCCAATCCCCGGCGCGTGGACTTCCCCGTGGGCGTCATGGGGCTGGGCCGCATGGGCGAGCGCGTGGCGCGCGCGCTGACGGTGTTCGATTTCCCCGTCAACGGATGGAGCCGTACGCCGCATGCCATCGACGGCGTGCGGGGCTTCTGCGGCCCGCAGGACTTCGACGCCTTTCTGCGCGCCACCCGCATCCTCGTCAACCTGCTGCCGCTGACGCCCGAGACCGACAGCATCATCGACGCGCGCAGCCTCGCCCTGCTGCAGCCGGGCGCCTATGTGATCAACGTGGGACGCGGCGGCCATGTGGCGGACGAGGACCTCATCGCCGCCATCGACGGGGGCCATGTGTCCGGCGCGTTGCTCGACGTGTTCCGCTCCGAGCCGCTGCCCGACGGCCATGTCTTCTGGCGGCATCCGCGCATCACGCTCACGCCCCACACCTCGGCGCGCACCCTGGCGCGCGACAGCGTGGAGCAGATCGTGGGCAAGGTCGCGGCGCTGAGCCGGGGCGAGGCCGTGAGCGGCCGCGTGGACCTGCGGCGCGGCTACTGACGGGAGCGCTCAGTCCAGCGTCACGCCGGTGCTGCGCACCAGCGCGCCCAGGCGCTGGGAGTCGCTCTTGATCAAGGCGCCGAATTCGGCCGCCGTGCCGCCCACGGCCGGCGTGCCGATGGCCTCCCAGCGCGTGCGGAAGGCCGGGTCCTTGAAGATGGCGTTGACCGTGGCATTGAGTTTGTCGATGGCGGCGGGCGGCGTGCCCGCGCGCACGGCAATGCCATGCCAGCCCGTGATCTGGTAGCCGGGCACGCCGGCCTGGGCCATGGTGGGCACATCGGGCAGCACCTTGGTGCGCTCGGCCGAGGTGACGGCCAGCGGGATCAGGCGCCCGCCCTGGATGTGCTGCAGCGAGCTGCCCACGATGTCGAACATCACGCCCACCTGGCCGCCGATCAGGTCGTTGAGTGCCGGTCCCGCACCCCGGTAGGGCACATGGCCCAGCTTGACCTGCTCCATGGAGTTGAACAGCTCGCCCGCCAGGTGCTGGGGCGTGCCGTTGCCGGCCGAGGCAAAGCTCAGTGTCTTGCCCGTTTTGGCCAGGGCCAGCAGCTCGGCCACGGTCTTGACGCCCAGCGAGGGATGGACCTCCAGCACCAGCGGGAAGGCCGACAGCTGCACCACGGGCTCCAGGTCCTTGAGCGGGTTGAAGGGCATGCTCTTGTACAGCGAGGAATTCACGGCCATGGGGCCGCTGGCGGCAAGCAGCAGGGTGTGGCCGTCGGCGGGCGCCTGGCGGGCCACCTCGGCGCTGCCCAGGTTGCCGCCCGCGCCGCTCTTGTTCTCCACGATGACGGTCACGCCCAGGCGCTGCTGCAGCTCGGGCTGCAGCATGCGTGCCATCAGGTCGGTAGGACCACCGGGCGGGTAGGGCACGACGAAGCGGATGGTCTTGCTGGGGAACGCCGGCGACGGGGTCTGGGCCGAGGCCTGGCCCGCCAGGCCCAGGGCCATGAAGGCCAGGGGAAGCGCCGTGAATGCGGTGGCTGCCTTGATTTTGGCGATGGCGTCACGCCGCGTGCCGTGGGTGGGCTGTTGCATGGTTGTGTCTCCTGCCTGTGGTTGGAATGGAAGGCCCGTCTTGTGCGGGCTCATGGGCCTATCGGCTTATGGGCTTATGGGCCTGTAAGGCGCCTGGTGCTCAGCCCGGTGTGAAGCGCTGGCGTATGTCGTCGGCCGTGGCCAGGGGGCGGCCCAGCGCCTGGGCGGACACCACGGCCTGGCGGACCAGGGCGGCGTTGTCGGGCGCGGTGTGGCCGTCCCGCGTCAGCAGGTTGTTCTCGAAGCCCACGCGCGCATGGCCTCCGAAGGCGGCGGCTGCCGCGATGCAGGTGTTTTCCGTGGCGCCGAAGGCGCACACGGCCCAGGGCTCGCCGCCGTCATGCGCCGCAAGAAAGGGCAGCAGGTCCTGCGGCCGCGAGGTCTGGCCCGCGCTGTAGCGGCCCAGCACGAAGAGCAGGAACCAGGGCGCCTCGGGCACCACGCCCTGGGCGCGCAGCGCCTGCCAGCGGCGCAGGTCGGCCACGTCGTAGAGGATGACCTGCACCATGACCTGGTCGCGCACCAGTCCCGTGAAAAAATGCGCCAGTCCCGCATCGCCGATCTCGGGCTGGTCGATCTCGCGCAGGCCGATGGAGACGGCCTCGGGCCGCAGCGCCTGCACCATGGCGATCTGCTCGGGCGCGCGGTAGACGCCGGCGGCCTCGCTGGTGATCTGCACCACCATGTCCGTGCCCACGGCCTCGCGCACCACGCGCCAGGCTTCGCGGTAGCCGTCCACATCCAGGCTGTGGCGCCCCTGGGCGTCGCGGATGTGCATGTGGATCATGGCCGCGCCGGCATCCAGGCAGGCGCGTGCCGTGGCGGCCAGCGCCTGCGGTGTGATCGGCAGGGCTCGGTGGTCGGCCGGCTGCTTGTAGGCGCCGTTGGGGGCCACGGTGACGATCAGCGGGTCGCTCCACTGCGAGGTGGTTGACGTGGGGACCGGCGTGCTCATGGCGTGTCCTGTGCCTGCTCCGGCACCGGCAGCTCGCTGGCCAGCAGGGCCAGGCCCTGGCGCAGCAGCGCGTCGTAGCGGGCACGCTCGGCCAGGCGGCGGTCCTCGGGCCAGTCGAAGAAGCCCTTTCCGGTCTTCATGCCCAGATCGCCGCGCGCCACGCGATCGCGCAGGGCCTGGGCCGGCACATCGGTGTTGGACAGCGTGGGGTACATGGTGGCGGCGGCCGCGCAATGCACTTCGATGCCCGCATGGTCGCGCTGCAGCACGGGACCGGCCGCCAGGAAGCGGAAGCCGAAGCCGAAGCGCACGGCGGCATCCACATCCTCGGGCGAGGCAATGCCCTCGTCGATGAGGGCGAAGGCCTCGCGCGACAGCGCATGCTGCATGCGGTTGGCCAGAAAGCCGGGCTTGTCCTTCTTCACCAGCACCGGCACGCTGCCGCAGCCGCGCATGAAGGCGTGCAGCCACTGGCCCAGGGCCGGGTCGCTGCGCTCGCCCAGCACCACCTCCACCAGCGGCACCAGGTGGGCGGGCATGAAGAAGTGCAGGCCCAGCATGCGCTGCGCCGTGGGCAGGCCGCTGGCGATGGCGCTGATGGGAAAGCCCGAGCTGTTGCTGGCCAGCACGGCGTCGGCCGGCGCACGCGCCTGCAGCTCGGCGAACAGCGCCTGCTTGGCGTCGAGCCGCTCGGTGATGCATTCCACCACCAGGGCGACGCCGTCCCAGGCCACATCCTCCAGCGCCGCGCAGACCGAGACCTGGGGCGCGCACCGGGCAAAGCCGGCCGTGGCCAGCTCGATGGCAATGTGCTGCAGCAGCAGCTCGCGCCGTGCCGCGCCGGGGTCGACCACGGTCACCAGGGCGCCGCCCCGGGCCAGGACCACGGCCACATCGGCACCCATGGTGCCTCCCCCGACGACCACCGTGCGCGCGTTGCGCGGCGAACTGCTGTGCATGCTGTCTCCTGCTGATTTCATGGATTTGAGGCGCAGTCTAGGCAGCCGTCATTGAACGGTAAAGACGCATTTTTCGATAAACTGATCGGCCATGAAGATCAATTGGTCGGCCCGCGAGGTCGATGTCTTTCTGGCGCTGGCCGATTCGCTGAGCTTTCGGCGCACGGCGCTGCAGATGCACCTGTCGCAGTCGGCCGTCTCGGGCACGCTGGCGCGGCTGGAAGAGATGCTGGGCGCGCGCCTGTTCGAGCGCACCACGCGCGCCGTGGAACTGACCCAGGCCGGCGAGGTCTTCGCCGAGCAGGCGCGCATCCTGCGCCACCAGATGGATGAGACCGTGCGCCGCGTGCAGGAGGTGGCCCAGGTGCAGGTGGGCCGGCTGGCGCTGGCGGCCCTGCCTTCGCTGGCCGCGGGCCTGCTGCCCCGCGTGCTGGCGCGCTTCGCGGCCGAGCATCCGGGCGTGCACCTGGAGCTGTTCGACAGCCTGGCCGGGCCGGCCTTCGACATGGTGCGCGCGGGCCGCGTGGACTTTGCGCTCACGGCGGCCAACCCTGCCTATGCCGACCTGGACTACCTGCCCCTGGCCTCCGACCGCTTCGTGCTGCTGCTGGGCCGCGGCCATGCGCTGGCGCGCGGGCGCGGCGATCTGGGCTGGGCCGACGTGGCCCATCTGCCCCACATCTCCATGCCGGCCGGCACCAGCGTGCGGCAGTACGCCGACGAGGCCCTGCTGACCCACGGCATACGCTTTGCGCCCCAGTACGCCGTGGAGCACCTGGCCACCATCGCGGCCATGGTGGCCGCCGATCTGGGCGTGAGCGCGCTGCCCCTGCTGGCCGCGCAGGTGGTGCAGCGCCCGGAGGTGATGGCGCGCCCGCTGGCACGGCCGGTGCTGCGCCGCCCCATCGGCCTGGTGCGCCTGAGCGGCCGCCGCCTGTCGCCGGCTGCCGCGCGCATGGTGGAGATGCTGCGCGAGGAAATGGCGGCCCTGCCGGGCTGAAGGGGGCGCTGGCAGCCGTTGTGCATGGCCCGGCAGGATATGGGGTGGTGCCCGGGCCTGCAAGCCTGGACAATAGGGGCCGTACCCGTCATCCCGGTGAGAACACCCCATGAGCATTCCTTCCCGCGTCAAACTCGTCGATGTAGGCCCCCGCGACGGCCTGCAGAATGAAAAACAGCCCGTGCCCGCCGCCGTCAAGATCGAGCTGGTGCACCGCCTGCAGGAAGCCGGCCTCAAGGAAATCGAGGTCACCAGCTACGTCAGCCCCAAATGGGTGCCGCAGATGGCCGACAACGCCGAAGTCATGGCCGGCATCGTCCGCCGCCCCGGCGTGCGCTACAGCGTGCTCACGCCCAACATGAAGGGCCTGGAGGCCGCGCTGTCGGCGCCGCGCGAACTGTGGCCCGACGAGATCGTGGTCTTCGGCGCAGCCAGCGAGGCCTTCAGCCAGAAGAACATCAACTGCTCCATTGCCGAAAGCATCGAGCGCTTCGCCCCCGTGGCCGAGGCCGCACGCGCCCAGGGCATCTACGTGCGCGGCGCCATGAGCTGCACCGTGGGCTGCCCCTACGAAGGCGAGATCGCCCCCGAGCGCGTGGCCTACCTGGCCGGCCTCATGAAGGGCATCGGCGTGCAGCATGTGGGCGTGGCCGACACCATCGGCGTGGGCACGCCCGTCAAGGTGCGCAAGGCCATCGAGGCCACGCTGCAGCACTTCGCCATCGACGATGTCTCGGGCCACTTCCACGACACCTACGGCCAGGCCGTGTCCAACACGCTGGCCGCGCTGTCGCTGGGCGTGTGGCAGTTCGACACCTCGGTGGCGGGCCTGGGCGGCTGCCCCTACGCCAAGGGCGCCACGGGCAATGTGGCCACGGAGGACGTGGTCTACATGCTGCAAGGCATGGGCATAGAGACCGGCATCGACCTGGACAAGCTGATTGATGCCGGCCAGTTCATCAGCGACCACCTGGGCCGCCCCACGCAATCGCGCGTGGCCAAGGCACTGCTCACCAAGCGCGCCAGCGCAGCTGCATGCGAGGCGGTGTGAGCATGTGCGGATCTGAACTCCACCATCTTCCCGAAGGCGTGCAGCGCGTGGCGGCCTTCCTGCAGCAGGCCGGCCACGGCGACGGACCGCGCATGCTGGACGGCGCCGCGCGCACGGCCCAGGAGGCGGCCGACCAGCTGGGCATCCTCGTGGGCCAGGTGGCCAAGAGCATCATCTTCCGCCGCCGCAGCGACGGCGTGGCCGTGCTGGTCGTGGCCTCGGGCGACCGCCGCGTGGACGAAAAAAAGGTCGCCGCCCTGGTCGGCCCCGTGGGCCGTGCCGATGCCGATTTCGTCAAGGCGCAGACGGGCTTTTCCATCGGCGGCGTCAGCCCCGTGGCCCATGCCAACACGCCCGTGACTCTGGTGGACAGGGAACTGCAGCGTTTCGACACGGTCTGGGCGGCCGCCGGCCATCCGCATGCGGTGTTCGCGGCCACGCCGGCCGCGCTGCAACTGCTGGCCGGTGCGCCCTGGGCCGACGTGGTGCAGGAGGTGGCGGCATGATGGGCCCCAAGGAAATGCTGGCCCAGAAGGCCCGCGCCGCATACGCTCCGCGTGCCGAAGAGGAGCCCGTGCTCTCGCCCTGCATCTCGGTCTGCCGCATGACGCCCGACCGCAGCCATTGCGAAGGGTGCTTTCGCACCATCGACGAGATCCGCGCCTGGTCCAAGTCCGATGCGCCGCAGCGCCTGGCGATCTGGAACGCGCTGCTTGAGCGCGCAGGCATCGCGGCCACCGCACCCTAGATCCCCATCACGACGAACCCGCCATGAAGCAGATCACCTTCCATCTCGACTTCATCTCGCCCTATGCCTGGCTGGCGTTCGCGCAACTGCCGCAGGCGCTGCAGGGCATTAGCCACCACATGCAGTACCGCCCCGTGCTGCTGGGCGCGCTGCTGCAGCGCCACGCCAACCCGGGACCGGCCGGCATCGCGGGCAAGCGCGAATGGACCTACCGCCATGTGAGCTGGCTGGGCCATGCCACGGGCGTGGGGCTGGACATGCCGGCCCGCCATCCGTTCAACCCGCTGCCGCTGCTGCGCCTGGCGCTGGAGTGCAGCGACGACGGCACCATCAACCGCTTTGTGGCGGACGCCGTGCTGCGCCATGTCTGGCTGGGCGGCACCGACGCGCTGGACCCCGCGCGGCTCGATGCACTGCGCGCCACGCTGGCGCCGCAGCTGCGCACGGATGCGGCGGACAACGCCAAGCGCCTGCTGCGCGAGAACACCGAGGCCGCGGCCGCGCAAGGCCTGTTCGGCGTGCCGGCGTGGGAGGTCGACGGCCGCCTCTTCTGGGGCCTGGACAGCCTGCCCATGCTGCGCGCCTACCTGGAAGGCGATGGCTGGTTCGACAGCGGCTGGGACGCGGCTGCAAGCGTGGAGCAAGGCCTGAAGGTTTGAATGGCGGGGCTGAAACAACGGCCCCGCCCCATGCCCAACGCCTTCAACTTCGCCGCCTCTCCCTTCGACTGCCTCACGCCCGACGAACAGGCGCTGGTGCGCGATGGCGTGGACATCGCCTACTTCCCCGAGGGCGCCGTGGTGCTCGACGCCGGCTCGGCGCCCACCCACCTGTTCGTCATCATCAAGGGCCATGTGGTGCAGACCGAGGGCGACGAGGTGCTGGCCAGCTACGGTCCCGACGACAGCTTCGACGGCCGCGCCCTGGTGGCCGGCCGTACGGGCAGCCGCTTCACCGTGGCCGAGGAGCTCATCGCCTACCAGCTTGCGCGCGAAACCGTGGGCGAGCTGATCGCGCGCAACACGGCCTTTGGCGCCCTGCTGTTCTCCGACCTGGGCCACAAGCTGGGCACATTGGCCCAGCGCGCCGACCGGCACGAATTGCAGTCGCTGACGCTGGCGCGCGTGGACCAGGCCTATCTGCGTGCCGCCCATGTGGTGGATGCGGCCACCGACATCGTCTCCGTGGTGCGCCTGTTCCATGCAGAGCGCACAACCTGCGTGCTGGTCTCGGGACTGCCGCAGGGCGGCCTGGGCATCTTCACGGGCACCACGCTGCAGCGCGCCATCCTTGACGGCCGCCCGCTGGAGCGGCTGGCCGTGGGCGAATTCGCCAGCCAGCCCGTGTTCACCGTGCGCGCCGACGACCAGCTGGGCGATGCCCTGGTCGTGCTGCTGCGCGCCCGCGTGCACCGGCTGGCCGTGCTGGATGCACAGGGCCAGGTGCTGGGCATCCTGGAGGCGCTGGACCTGTTCAGCTTTCTGGCCAACCACTCCCACCTCATCACCGTGCAGATCGAGCAGGCCGCCGACCTGCAGGCGCTGGAGCAGGCCGCCGCCCAGATCACGCGCCTGGTGGCCGCCCTGCACCGGGGCGGCACGCGGGTGGCCTTGATGGCGCGGCTGGTGCAGCAGCTCAATGCGCGCCTGTTCGAGCGTGCCTGGCAGATGCTGGCGCCGCCGGACCTGGTGGCCCACAGCTGCCTTTTCGTCATGGGCAGCGAGGGGCGCGGCGAGCAGTTGCTCAAGACCGACCAGGACAACGGCCTGCTGCTGCGCGACGGCTATGCGCCGCCCCAGGACCTCGATGCCATCTGCGCGCGCTTTTCCGCGCAGCTGCAGCGCTTCGGCTACCCCGAATGCCCGGGCGGCATCATGCTCAGCAATCCGCAATGGCGCGGCACGCTGGCCAGCTTCGGCAGGCAGGTGCGCGAATGGCTGATCCTGCCCGGCCCCGAGGGCCTCATGCACCTGGCGATCTTCCTGGACGCCCATGCCGTGGCCGGCGATGCCGCGCTGCTGGCCACGGTGCGGCGCGACCTGATGGCGCTGGCCCTGGACAGCGATGCCCAGGTGGCGCGCTTCGCCTCGGCCGTCGATGCCTTCGCGCACGAGCCGGGCAGCTGGTGGGAGCGGCTGCTGGGCCGCGGCGGCGAGGGTGCGCCCGTGCACCTCAAGAAGGCCGGCATCTTCCCCATCGTGCATGGCGTGCGCAGCCTGGCGCTGTCCCAGCGCATCGCCGCCACCGGCACGGCCGAGCGCATCGCGGCCCTGGTGGACAAGGGCGTGCTCGACGGCGCCCAGGGCCAGGAGCTGCTCCAGGGCCTGCATTTCCTCATGGGCCTGCGCCTGCAGGCGGGACTGGCCGAGATCGACCTGGGCCGCCCCGTCACCGGCCATGTGGACCCGGCTCGCCTGAGCAGCCTGGAGCGCGACCTGCTCAAGGACACGCTGGCCGTGGTGCGGCGCTTCCGCGAACTGCTGCGCCAGCGCCTGCGGCTGGACGCCGTATGAGCGCGGCGCCCTTGCAGCGCTGGGTGGCGGGCCTGCGGCGCAACTGGCAGCGGCGCAGGCTGGCGGACCCCGCCTATGCCTTTCTCTTCGACGCGCCGCCGCCCGGCGAATGGGTGGCGCTGGACTGCGAGACCACGGGCCTGGATGTGCGCTGCGACGAGATCATCTCCATCGGCGCCGTGCGCATCGTGGGCGAGCGCATCCTGTCCAGCGAACGCCTGGAACTGCTGGTGCGCCCCTCGCGCAGCGTGCCCGGCGACAGCGTGCGCATCCACCGCCTGCGCGAGCGGGACCTGGCCCGGGGCCTGGCCATCGAGGACGCGCTGGCGCAGCTGCTGCGCTTCATCGGCAGCCGGCCGCTGGTCGGCTACTACCTGGAATTCGACGTGGCCATGATCGAGCGCGTGCTGCGCCCCTGGCTGGGCACGGGCCTGCCCAATGAGCGCATCGAGGTCTCGGCCCTGTATTACGACCATCGCTTCCGGCAACTGCTGCCCTGGCAGCAGCAGGCGCCCGAGATCGACCTGCGCTTTGCCACGCTGATGGCCGACCTGGGCCTGCCGCAGCGCGAGGCCCACGACGCGCTCAACGACGCCGTGATGGCGGCGCTGGCCTTCATCAAGCTGCGCAGGCTGGCCGGCGCGACGTAGGGCGCCCGGAAAGGCGTTCGCTCAAGCGGCGGAGACCGCAGGGTTCAGGCTGTACAGGCCGGTGATGCTGGCCTTTCCCAGCACCTGGCCGGCTTGCAGCGCCGCGCGCACATTGGCGCCGGTCAGCTCGCCGGAGACCGCCAGCGTGGGCGTGGCCAGCGCATAGACGGTGAAGACGTAGTGGTGGACGATGCTGTCGTTCCACGGAGGGCAGGGGCCGTCGTAGCCGAAGTAGTCGCCCTTCATCTGCTCGTCGCCCGCGAACCAGCCCGTGTAGTCGTTGATGCCGTGGCGCAGGCCGCCGGGGGCTGCCGGGCCGCTCTTGCCGCGCGGCGTGACGCCGTCGGACTGGGCGCCTGCCGCGATCTCGGTGGTGGCGGCCGGAATGTCCAGCAGCAGCCAGTGGAAGAAGTCCACGCGCGGCAGGCTGGCCGGCACTTCGCGGCCTTCCTGATTCACATCGTCGCCGCGGCTGGGCACGTCGGGGTCATGGCAGACCACGACGAAGGACTGCGTGCCCGCAGGCGCGTCACTCCAGGCCAGGTGCGGGTTGCGGTTGGACGACAGCGCCACGTGCGAGGCCGCATCGGGCACCGCGAACGCGAATTCGCCGGGAATCGCCTGGCCGTCCTGGAAGCTTTGGCTGATGAGTTGCATGTCGGATCTGTCCTGTGCGTTGAAGAGGGAAGCGGTGCTGCACAGGCGAAGCTGCGCAGACCCCGCAAGTCTAGAGGCCTGGACGGCGCCGGCCATCGCAGATCCGATCAGGCGCCTTCTCCAGCCGATCAATCTGAGGGCGGCTGATGCCGCGCCAACGAAAAAGCCGGGCGCTGGGCCCGGCTTTGCATGGTGGGTGCCTGAGTGCCTGAGGGGCTCGGTGGCTCAGTGGCCCGAAGCTCCCGAGGCGCCAAGGCCTGTTTCCGAGCGCACCTGCTGCGCGGGGAAGATGGCGCGTTCCTTGGCGGCCTGGGCGCTCTTGTCGAGCACCGAGAACAGCCACACGCCCACGAAGCCGATGGTCATGGAGAACAGCGCGGGTGAGGCGTAGGGGAACCAGGCCGAGCCTGCGGGGTTGCCCAGCGTGGCCTCCCACACCGGGGGCGAGACCACGGTCAGGCCCACGGAGGAGATCAGCCCCATGAAGCCGCCGATCACCGCGCCCTTGGTGGTGCAGTCCTTCCACAGCACCGACAGCAGCAGCGGGGGGAAGTTGGCCGAGGCCGCGACCGCGAAGGCCAGCGACACCATGAAGGCGATGTTCTGCTTCTCGAACACGATGCCCAGCAGCACGGCGATGGCGCCCAGCGTCAGCGTGGTGATGCGCGAGACGCGCAGCTCGGCGGCGCTGTCGGCCTTGCCCTTCTTGATCACGGTGGCGTACAGGTCATGCGACACGGCAGAGGCGCCCGACAGCGTCAGGCCCGCGACCACGGCCAGGATGGTGGCGAAGGCCACGGCCGAGATGAAGCCGTAGAACACGTCGCCGCCCACGCTCTTGGCCACCAGCACGGCCGCCATGTTGGCCGTGCCCGCGCCGCCGTGGATCACGCCCTTGACCGTATCGGCCATCTCGGGGTTGGTCAGCACCAGGGTGATGGCGCCGAAGCCGATGATGAAGATCAGCACGTAGAAGTAGCCGATCCAGGTCGTGGCCCAGAACACGCTCTTGCGCGCTTCCTTGGCGTCTGGCACGGTGAAGAAGCGCATCAGGATGTGGGGCAGGCCCAGCGTGCCGAACATCAGCGCCATGCCGAAGCTGATGGCCGAGATCGGGTCCTTGATGAAGCCGCCCGGGCCCATGATGGCCAGGCCCGCCTTGGCCGCGGCCGAGGGGTCGGCGCCGTTGTTGGCAGCGATCTCGGAGCGCACGCGCACGCCTTCGGCGAACAGCGCCTCGGGGCTGAAGCCGTACTTGGCCAGCACCATGAAGCCCATGAAGGTCACGCCGGCCAGCAGCATGCAGGCCTTGATGATCTGCACCCAGGTCGTGGCCGTCATGCCGCCGAACAGCACGTAGATCATCATCAGGCCGCCCACCAGCACCACGGCGATCCAGTAGTCCAGGCCGAACAGCAGCTTGATCAGCTGGCCCGCGCCCACCATCTGCGCGATCAGGTAGAAGGCCACCACCACCAGCGTGCCGCTGGCCGCGAAGGCGCGGAACGGTGTCTGGGAGAAGCGGTAGCCTGCCACGTCGGCGAAGGTGAACTTGCCCAGGTTGCGCAGGCGCTCGGCCAGCAGGAAGGTCAGGATGGGCCAGCCCACCAGGAAGCCGATGGAGTAGATCAGGCCGTCATAGCCGCTGGCCATGACCGAGGCCGAGATGCCCAGGAAGGAGGCGGCCGACATGTAGTCGCCCGCAATCGCCAGGCCGTTCTGAAAGCCCGTGATGCCGCCACCGGCCGTATAGAAGTCGGCGGCCGACTTGGTGCGGCCCGCGGCCCACTTGGTGATCCACAGCGTGGCCACGACGAAGGCCGTGAAGAGAATGATGGCAGTCCAGTTGGTGGCCTGCTTGGCGGCCACGCCGACATCTCCGCCGGCGGCCAGCACGGGCCCCGTCAGGGCCAGCGCCACGGCGGGCGCCAGCAGCATGCGTTGTGCGGAATTCTTCATTTCGTGGCGTCCTTCAGGATGTCCTGGGTGAGCTTGTCGTACTCGCCATTGGCGCGGCGCACGTATAGGCCGGTGATGATCACCGAGAAGACGATCACGCCCATGGCGATCGGGATGCCCAGCGAGGTCACGCCCGCGCCAATGGGCTGGGCCAGAAATGATTTGTCGAAGGCAATCAGCGCGATATAGCCGTAATAAACGACCAGCATCAGCAGCGTCAGAAAAAGGCCCAGGCGATTGCGTCTGGATCGCAACTCCTGGTATTTGGGATGGCGCTGTATTTTGTCTACCACCGGATCGGTCATGGTTTGTCTCCTGAAGTTGGAATCGCGGCGGCAGCCCCATGGATCTGCAGCCTTGCGGCGCATTCTGGAAAGCGCTTCTGACCGAGTGCTTACGCAGTGCAGCATGGTTTGGCAGGGTTTTTACGGTGCTTTTCACATGGAAAAAGACGGCATCAGGGTTGCTGCTGAGTTAGTAAGAAATCGTTCAGTTCGCCGTCAATTTCTGTAAGAGGTGAGTCAGATTCGCGTCAGCAGGCAGGCGGATAGTGAATTGGCGGGCCAATGTCAAACCCGCTGCAAATTCAATAAATCAAGGAGACAGACATGGCTATCAACGCATCGCAAGGCGCGGGGGTCAAGGCGACCCCGCGGCCCATGACTCCGGAAGAACGCAAGGTGATCTTTGCCTCGTCGCTAGGCACGGTTTTCGAGTGGTACGACTTCTATCTCTACGGATCGCTGGCGGCCATCATCGCCAAGCAATTCTTCAGCGGGCTCGATGCGGGATCGGCCTTCATCTTCGCGCTGCTGGCCTTCGCGGCCGGCTTCATCGTGCGGCCCTTCGGCGCACTGGTGTTCGGGCGGCTGGGCGACATGATCGGGCGCAAGTACACCTTCCTCGTGACCATCCTGATCATGGGCCTGTCGACCTTCATCGTCGGCATCCTGCCCACCTACGCCAGCATCGGCGTGGCGGCGCCGGTGATCCTCATCGGCCTGCGCATGCTGCAGGGCCTGGCCCTGGGCGGCGAGTACGGCGGTGCGGCCACCTACGTGGCCGAGCATGCGCCGCACGGCAAGCGCGGCGCCTACACCTCGTGGATCCAGACCACGGCAACGCTGGGCCTGTTCCTGTCGCTGCTGGTGATCCTGGGCGTGCGCACCTCCATCGGCGAGCAGGCCTTTGCGGACTGGGGCTGGCGCATTCCCTTCCTGCTGTCCATCGTGCTGCTGGGCATCTCGGTGTGGATCCGCATGACGCTGTCCGAGTCGCCGGCCTTCCAGAAGATGAAGGCCGAGGGCAAGGTCTCCAAGTCCCCGCTGACCGAGTCCTTCGGCCAATGGCGCAACCTCAAGATCGTGATCCTGGCGCTGATCGGCCTGACCGCCGGCCAGGCTGTCGTCTGGTACACGGGCCAGTTCTATGCGCTGTTCTTCCTGACGCAGCAGCTCAAGGTCGATGCGGTGACGGCCAATCTGCTGATCGCGGCGGCGCTGATCATCGGCACGCCGTTCTTCGTGATCTTCGGTTCGCTGTCCGACAAGATAGGCCGCAAGCCCATCATCATGCTGGGCTGCGTGCTGGCCGTGGTGACCTACTTCCCCGTGTTCAAGGCGCTGACCGAAGCGGCCAACCCCGACCTGGCTGCGGCACAGGCCAAGAGCAAGGTGGTGATCGTCGCCGATCCCAAGGAATGCTCGTTCCAGTTCAATCCCACGGGCACCTCCAAGTTCACCAGCTCCTGCGACGTGGCCAAGCAGTTGCTGGCCGCCGGCTCGGTCAGCTATGACTCCGAGGACGCAGCACCCGGCAAGACGGCCTTCATCCGCATCGGCAGCACCGAGATCCCCTCGTTCTCCATCAAGGGCCTGAGCCCCGAGGAAGCCAAGGCCAAGGACGCCGAGTTCAAGAAGACCGTGGCCAGGGTGCTGGCCGAGGACGGCTATCCCACCAAGGCCGACCCCGCGAAGATGAACAAGGTGATGATGGTCGCCATACTGACCTACCTGGTCATCCTCGTGACCATGGTCTACGGGCCCATCGCCGCCATGCTGGTGGAACTGTTCCCCACGCGCATCCGCTATACCTCCATGAGCCTGCCGTATCACATCGGCAATGGATGGTTCGGCGGCCTGCTGCCCACCATGTCCTTCGCCATCGTGGCCCAGACCGGCAATATGTACAGCGGCCTCTGGTATCCCATCGTCATTGCAGGCGCCACGGCCATCATCGGCACGCTGTTCCTGCGTGAGACCAAGGATGTGGATATCTACGCTAATGATTGATTGAAGGCACCCCCTGAGGCGCTTACGCGCCTTCCCCTCTCTCGCTTCGCGGGAGGGGGACGACACCCTCGGTGCGGGGCGGCGCGGCCGGCCTAGGCCCTTCCTCGGTGTCCCTGAGTTAGGGTGTGCCTGATTTGCGCGCAGTGTTCGATGCATGCACTGTGGTCACAGAGCACAAAATTTTGCTCTGCATTGATGAAAGCCCATGGCGGTTTGCCGTGGGCTTTTTCTTTGGGTGCTTCTAATGGTTTTCCATGTCATGCCTGTGGCAGCAAAGCATCAGATGGCGCATTTTCAGAGGCGGGCATACATTTTTTGACATGCCCGCACCTAGAATCCGCAGCAGCCGCAAATGGCACTGATCTAGAGCCGGAGTCGGCCCTGAGATTTCAAGAATACCCACTCAACAATCCCAAGGAGATGCCGAGATGATCAAGATGAACCGCGTTGCCCTGGCCGTGCTGGCCGTGCTGGGTTCCACCACCGTGATGGCGCAAAGCAGCGTCACGATCTATGGCCGTATCAACACCACGATCGAGCGCCAGAAGATCGGTGACGAAAGCGTCAGCAAGATGGAGAACAACTCCTCGCGTTGGGGCATGCGCGGTGTCGAAGATCTGGGCGGCGGCCTGAAGGCCGGCTTCGTGCTGGAAAGCGGTTTCGCTTCCGACACCGGCATGGGCTCCTCCTCCACCGGCGCGCTGACCTTCGGCCGCCAGAGCGAAGTGAACCTGTCGGGCAACTTCGGTATGCTGCGCCTGGGCAACTTCTTCCCCGGCTCGTACTTCGCCACGGCCGACTACGTGAGCATGCACAACCATGACACGGGTTCGTCCTCCGACGCGCTGTACTTCGATCCCGTCTGGTTCGCCAGCGGCCTGGGCACCGCCAACAAGATCTCCTACACCACGCCCAACTTCGGCGGCCTGACGGTGGAAGGCTCGGTCTCCATGCACGAGAAGGCCACCGCCCTGGCCAAGAAGAAGAACGGCTACGACCTGGCCGCCAACTACAACGTGGGCCCCCTGGCCCTGGGCGCCGGCTACAGCCAGTTCGACGAAGACAAGCAGCTGGCCTTCCGCGCTGCCTACACTCTCGGCCAGTTCGTGCTGGGCGGCTATTACCAGCGCAACGACGAAGAAATCCGCGGCACGCGCAACAACTTCCGTCTGTCGGGCATGTACACCCTGGGCGCTTCCGAGTTCCACGTGAACCTGGGCCACGCCAACAAGTGGAGCAACATTGCCGACTCCGGCGCCAACCAGTGGACCCTGGGCTACAACTACAACCTGAGCAAGCGCACCAAGGTCTACGGCTACTACACCAAGGTGGACAACAAGGCCGGCGCCAACTACATGACCGGCGTGAAGGGCGCGGACTTCTCGTCCTTCGCCGTCGGCGTGCGCCACGCATTCTGATCGCCGCGCGGCGTAAGCCGCGAGCAAAGCAGGTCTGTTCCAATCAGCACCTGCCTGCCATCAGGCCTCGTACCGAAAGGTGCGGGGCCTTTTTGTCTGGGCCCGTCTTTTCAAAGCCTGATCAAGGAAAAAACCATGAGGATCATCGCGGCCGGTTGCCTGGCCTTTGTCGTCGTCTCGCTGCTGGCCGTTACCCAGGTGAAGGGTGTGCCGGACGGGCAGGCCATGCCTGCCTCCGTGCAGATGGCCAAGTAAGCCCTCGGCAAGAGGCACGAGCCCCGGACTGGTTCCGGGGTTTTTTTATGGTCGCGCGGATGCGTCGAGGGGGTATCTTTTTGTTTAACCTGTATGAAAATACAGGTATTGAGAAGCGTCTGATGCCTGACGCATGGACTGCCTAGAATGTTTGGCTCCCACTGACCACAGAACACCCATGACGCACGGTCTGATTCGAATTCGCGGCGCACGCCAGCACAATCTCCAGAACCTGGATCTCGACATCCGTACCGGCGAGCTGACCGTGGTCACGGGGCCCAGCGGCTCGGGCAAGTCCAGCCTGGTGTTCGATACCCTGTATGCCGAAGGCCAGCGCCGCTATGTCGAGACCTTCTCGGCCTATGCGCGCCAGTTCCTGGACCGCATGGACAAGCCGGCCGTGGACCGTGTGGAGGGGGTGCCGCCGGCCATCGCCATCGACCAGACCAATCCCGTCCGCAACTCGCGCTCCACCGTGGGCACGATGACCGAGCTCAACGATCACCTGAAGCTGCTGTTCGCGCGCGCAGCCCAGCTGTTCGACCGCGACACCGCCGTGCCCGTGCGCCACGACACGCCCGACAGCGTGCTGGAGGAGCTGGCCGAGCGTTGCCGGCAGGCCGGTGATCCGCGCATCGCCATCACCTTCCCCGTCGAGCTGCCCGCCAACACCACGGCCGCCGAGGTGGAGCAATGGCTGTCGGCCAGCGGCTTCACCAAGGTCCAGGCCGAGCGCGAGGCCGAGAAGGCCGGCGCCGTGGAGCCTTCCGCCGACGCCGACGCCAAGGGCAAGAAGGCCAAGGCGGCGGCGCCGCTCAAGGTCAAGATGCTGGACGTGGTGGCCGACCGCTTCCGCCTGGGCAATGTGGAGCGGGCCCGGGTCTACGAGGCCATCGAGGTGGCACTCAAGCGCGGCAGCGGCCACATGACGGTCTATGTGCTGCCTGAATCCGCCGTGGAAGCCGCAGGTGCCCAGCCCACCGAGCCCCAGCTGTGGAAGTTCTCGCTGGGCCTGCACTGCCCCGAAAGCGGCCTGAGCTACCAGGAGCCGATTCCCTCGCTGTTCTCCTTCAACTCCGCCGTGGGCGCCTGCGAGGCCTGCCGTGGCTTTGGCCGCGTGATCGGCGTGGACTGGGGGCTGGTCATCCCCAACGACAAACTCACCCTGCGCACGGGCGCCATCAAGCCCGTGCAGACACCGGCCTGGAAGGAGATCCAGGACGACCTGATGCGCCACGCCGAGGCCGAAGGCATTCCGCGCGACACGGCCTGGGCCAAGCTCACCGACGCGCAAAAGAGCTGGGTGCTGGACGGCTCGCCCAACTGGAACGGCAAGTGGACCCAGACCTGGTACGGCATCAAGCGCTTCTTCGAATACCTGGAGAGCAAGGCCTACAAGATGCACATCCGGGTGCTGCTGTCCAAGTACCGCAGCTATACCGAATGCCCCACCTGCGGCGGCGCGCGCCTGAAGACCGAAAGCCTGCTGTGGCGCCTGGGCGGCAAGCAGGCCGCCGATGCCGTGCTGCCGCCCGGCGACGAAGGCCGCTACCGCCGCTTCATGCCGAAGGGCGTGGCCTGGAGCCGTGAGCAGCTGGACGCGCTGCCGGGCCTGTGTCTGCACGACCTGATGCAGCTGCCCCTGGTGCGGCTGCGCGACTTCTTCCAGCAGCTGGCGCCGGCTGCCGACGCCCCATTGCATGACGGCGAGGCCCAGGCGCTCAAGATGCTGCACGCCGAAATCATGGCGCGCGTGCAGTACCTGTGCGACGTGGGCATCGGCTACCTCACGCTGGACCGCCAGAGCCGCACGCTGTCGGGCGGCGAGGTGCAGCGCATCAACCTGACCACGGCCCTGGGCACCTCGCTGGTCAACACCCTGTTCGTGCTCGACGAGCCCAGCATCGGCCTGCACCCGCGCGACATGGAACGCATCACCGAGGCCATGCAGCGCCTGCGCGATGCGGGCAACACCCTGGTCGTGGTCGAGCACGACCCGGCCGTGATGTTCGCGGCCGACCGCATGATCGACATGGGCCCCGGCCCCGGCGCGCGCGGCGGCCAGATCGTGTTCGACGGCACGCCCGAGGACCTGCGCCATGCCGACACGCTGACCGGCGCCTACCTGGGCGGCCGCAAGCAGGTGGGCTTCGGCCTCAAGCGCATGGTGACCGAGTCCACGCCGCGCCTCATCCTCGAAGGCGCGCGCGAGCACAACCTGCGCAGCATCGACGTGGACTTTCCGCTGCAGCGCCTGGTCACCATCACCGGCGTCAGCGGCTCGGGCAAGTCCACGCTGATCCAGGACGTGCTGGTGCCCGCGCTGATGCGCCACTTCGGCAAGCCCACGGATGCGGCCGGCGCCTTCGAGCGCCTGCTGGGCGCTGACCACCTGAGCGACGTGATGTTCGTGGACCAGTCGCCCATCGGCAAGACGGCGCGCTCCAACCCGGCCAGCTACGTGGGCGCCTGGGACTCCATCCGCGAGCTGTTCGCCATTGCGCCGCTGTCGCGCCAGCGCGGCTACACGGCCGCCAAGTTCAGCTTCAACAGCGGCGACGGCCGTTGCCCCACCTGCGGTGGCTCGGGCTTCGAGCATGTGGAGATGCAGTTCCTCTCCGACGTCTACCTGCGCTGCCCCGACTGCAACGGCACGCGCTACCGCCCCGAGATCCTGGAAGTCACGATCGAGCGCCACGCGGCCGGCGAGCTGCAGCCGCGCAAGCTCAACGTGGCCGATGTGCTGGAGCTCACCGTGGCCGAGGCGGCCCTGCTGTTTGCCCAGGACCGCGAGGTCATCCGCGCCCTGCAGCCCATCGTCGACGTGGGCCTGGAATACGTGAAGCTGGGCCAGCCCGTGCCCACGCTGTCGGGCGGCGAGGCCCAGCGCCTCAAGCTCGCGGGCTTCCTGGCCGAAGCGGCCAAGTCCCAGGCCAAGTCGAAGCAGGCGCTGGCCAAGAAGGGCACATTGTTCCTGTTCGACGAGCCCACCACGGGCCTGCACTTCGACGACATCGCCAAGCTCATGCGCGCGCTGCGCAAGCTGCTGGAGGCCGGGCACTCGCTGATCGTCATCGAGCACAACCTCGACGTGATCCGCGCCAGCGACTGGCTGATCGACCTCGGCCCCGAAGGCGGCGACGGCGGCGGCGCCATCGTGGCCCAGGGCACGCCCGAGGAAGTGCGCCAGATTCCCGGCTCGCACACGGCCCAGGCGCTGCGCGAGTACGACCTGGCCATGGGCGTGGGCGGCGAGGCGGTGCGCGAGGTCGCCCCCATGCTCTACAAGAGCCAGCGCAAGGCGCATGCCATCTCGGGCGCCGCGGCCAGGAATGCCATCGAGATCGTCAACGCCAAGGAGCACAACCTCAAGCAGCTGTCGGTGGAGATCCCGCGCGGCAAGTTCAACGTGGTGACGGGCGTCTCGGGCTCGGGCAAGTCCACGCTGGCCTTCGACATCCTGTTCAACGAAGGCCAGCGCCGCTACCTGGAGTCGCTCAACGCCTATGCGCGCTCCATCGTCCAGCCTGCGGGCCGGCCCGAGGTGGACGCGGTCTACGGCATTCCGCCCACCGTGGCCATCGAGCAGCGCCTGTCGCGCGGCGGGCGCAAGTCCACCGTGGGCACGACCACCGAGGTCTGGCACTTCCTGCGCCTGCTCTACGTCAAGCTGGGCACGCAGCACTGCATCCACGACGGCGCCGCCGTGCAGCCGCAGACGGCGGAAAGCATCGCGGCCCAATTGCTCACGCAGTTCAGGGGCCAGACCATCGGCCTGCTGGCGCCGCTGGTGGTCAACCGCAAGGGCGTCTACACCGAGCTGGCCGACTGGGCACGGCCGCGCGGCTACACGCATCTGCGCGTGGACGGCGAATTCCTGCCCACCACGGGATTCCCGCGCATCGACCGCTTCAAGGAGCACACCATCGAACTGCCCGTGGCCAGCGTCACCGTCACGGCGGCCAACGAGCGCGAACTGCGCGGCCACCTGGCGCAGGCGCTGGAAACAGGCAAGGGCGTGCTGCATGTGCTGTCCGGCCTGGACAACCTGGCCGATGCCATGGCCGGCGGCCGGAGCACGGCCGGCATCGGCAGCCTGCAGGTATTCTCCACCCAGCGCGCCTGCCCGGTCTGCGCCACCAGCTATGCCGAGCTGGACCCGCGCCTGTTTTCCTACAACAGCAAGCACGGCTGGTGCCCCGACTGCGTGGGCACGGGCGTCAAGCTCACCAAGGACCAGCGCAAGGTCTATGACGACACCCTGCTGGTCGAGGACAACCGGGGCCGGGAGGTCAAGTTCGAAGGCCAGGAAATCGAAGACCTGGCCGAAGTGACCTGCCCCACCTGCCAGGGCACACGCCTGAACGCCACGGCGCGCGCCGTGCGCTTCCATGGCGTGGGCATTGCCGAGATCGCCCAGCTGTCGGTCAACGACGTGCGGCAATGGGTGCAGGCGCTGGCCCTGTCCGGACGCGAGTCCGACATTGCGCGCGACCTCATCCCCGAGATCCAGAGCCGCCTCGAATTCCTGGAGGAAGTGGGCCTGGGCTACCTGACGCTGGACCGTGGCGCGCCCACGCTGTCGGGCGGCGAGGCCCAGCGCATCCGCCTGGCCGCGCAACTGGGCAGCAACCTGCAGGGCGTGTGCTATGTGCTGGACGAACCCACCATCGGCCTGCATGCACGCGACAACCAGATCCTGCTGAACGCCCTGCACAAGCTGGGCGACAAGGGCAACACCCTGGTCGTGGTCGAGCATGACGAAGACACCATCCGCCGCGCCGACCACATCATCGACATCGGCCCCAGCGCCGGCATACGCGGCGGCCGCCTCGTGGCCCAGGGCACGGCGGCCGACATCATGGCGGCCGAGGACTCCATCACGGGCCGCTACCTGCTGCACGCCATGCGCCACCCGTTCCAGCCGCGCCGCTGGGTGGGCGAAGGCCAGCCGCCGCAGGCGGCCGCCGAGCTTGCCGCAGTGGCCGAACCGGTGCCGGAACCCGCGCCTGTCAAGGTATCCAAATCCAAAAAGAAGGCCGCGCCTGTCGTTGTCGAAGCCGAACCCGCGTCCGACGCACTGGGCTGGCTGACCGTGCGCGGCGCCCACTTGCACAACCTGCAGAACGTGGATGCGCGCGTGCCGCTCAAGCGCCTGGTGGCCGTCACGGGCGTCAGCGGTTCGGGCAAGTCCACGCTGGCGCGCGACGTGATGCTGGCCAATGTGGCCGCCTGGGTGGGCCAGCGCGCCACCAAGGCCGGGCGCGATGCCATGGACGCCGGCAAGGCGCCGCCGCTGTCCGGCTGCAAGGGCCTGCAGGGCTTCGAGGGCATTGACCGCGTGCTCGAGGTCGACCAGACCCCCATCGGCAAGACCCCGCGCAGCTGCCCGGCCACCTACATCGGCTTCTGGGACACCATCCGCAAGCTCTATGCCGAAACGCTGGAGGCCAAGGCCCGCGGCTACGCGGCTGGCCGCTTCTCGTTCAACACCGGCGAAGGCCGCTGTCCGGCCTGCGAGGGTCAGGGCATGCGCACCATCGAGATGAGCTTCCTGCCCGACGTGAAGGTGCCCTGCGAGGTCTGCCACGGCGCGCGCTTCAACCCCGAGACCCTGGCCGTCTCCTGGCGCGGCAAGAGCATTGGCGACGTGCTGCAGATGGAGGTGGACGAGGCCGTCGAGTTCTTCGCCAGCATGCCCAGCATCGCCCACCCGCTGCAGCTGCTCAAGGACGTGGGACTGGGCTATCTCACGCTGGGCCAGCCCTCGCCCACGCTGTCGGGCGGCGAGGCCCAGCGCATCAAGCTCGTCACCGAGCTGACCAAGGTGCGCGACGACGTGACCCGGCGCGGCAACAAGGCGCCGCACACGCTCTATGTGCTGGACGAACCCACGGTGGGCCTGCACATGGCCGATGTGGACAAGCTCATCCGCGTGCTGCACCGCCTGGTGGATGCGGGCCACAGCGTGGTCGTCATCGAGCATGACCTGGACGTGATCGCCGAGGCCGACTGGATCATCGACCTCGGCCCCGAAGGCGGAAAGGACGGCGGCCGCATCATTGCGGCCGGCACGCCCGAGGATCTGGTGGCTGCGGGCACGCACACGGGCAAGGCGCTCAAGCCCGTGCTGGCCCGTTGAGCCTCAGGCGCAGGCCACGCCTGCGCTGCGTGCGGAGCCTGCGGACAGGCGGCTGCTCCAGAAGACCAGCACCAGGCCCACGGCCGTCAGCGCGGCGGCGGCCCAGCCCAGGTTGACCAGGCCCAGGCCACCGGCCAGGGCCAGGCCGCCGACCCAGGCACCCAGGGCATTGCCCAGGTTGAAGGCCGCAATGTTCAGGCTGGAGACCAGGTTGGCGCCCTGGGGGCCGGCCTGGTCCAGCACGCGCATCTGCATGGGAGCCACCGTGGCGAAGGCCACGATGCCCAGCACGATCACATAGGCCATGGCCACGGCCTGGTTCCCGAAGGCCCAGCGGCCTGCCGCCAGCACCACCATCAGCGCCGCAATGCTCCACACCAGGGCGCGCATCACGCCCCGGTCTGCCAGCTTGCCGCCCAGCAGATTGCCTGCGGCCAGGCCCGCGCCAAACAGCAGCAGGGTCAGTGCCACCAGGCTGTCGCCCATGCGGGTCACCTGGGTCAGCAGCGGCTCCACATAGGTGTAGAGCGCAAACACGCCTGCAAAGCCGAAGGCCGTGATGCCCAGGCCCAGCCAGACCTGGCCGTTGGCCAGCACGGCAAGCTCCTGCGCCAGCGGCGTGACCTCGGGGCGGCCCTGGTCGCGCGGCACGAAGGCGGCCAGGATGGCAAAGGCCAGCACGCCGATCGCGGCCACGGCCAGGAAAGCGCTGCGCCAGCCGAACATCTGGCCGATCCAGGCTCCGGCAGGCACGCCCAGCAGGGTGGCCAGGGTCAGGCCCGAGAACATCAGCGCAATCGCCGACGCCTTCTTGTCCACTGGCACCAGGCCCGTGGCCACCACGGCGCCCACGCCGAAGAAGGTGCCGTGGGTCAGCGAGGTCAGCACGCGCGCCGACATCAGCCATTCATAGCTGGGCGCGAACGCGGCGGCCAGGTTGCCGGCGATGAAGATCAGCATCAGCGCCAGCAGCAGGCGCTTGCGCGGCCATTGGCGCGTCAGCAGCGTGAGCACGGGCGCGCCCACGGCCACGCCGATGGCGTAGCCCGAAATCAGCGAGCCCGCCGTGGGAATGCTGATGTGAAGATCCTGGCTGACCTGTGTCAGCAGGCCCATGATGATGAATTCCGTGGTGCCGATGCCAAAGGCACCGGCCGCCAGGGCGAGTAGGGAAAGAGGCATGGACGGATTCCTTGTGATCCTTGGTGTGATGTCCATTAATGTCGCACTGCAACATACCTTTGTGTAGATGGAATAATGGAAACGGATCTGTTCCTGTGTGGAATAGATGACCTCTTTCAGGAGACGCCATGCCCGCACTTGCCCCACCCACGGCCACAGATACAGGCAACGCCGATGCCAACCGCTTTGCCGAGCTGGAGATGCTGATCCTGGTGGCCGAGCGCGGCAGCCTCTCGGCCGCTGCGCGCCACCTGGGCATCTCGCCCTCGGCCGTCAGCAAGAGCATGTCGCGGCTGGAGGCGCGCCTGGGCGTGCAGCTGCTCCAGCGCAGCACGCGCCGCCTGCACCTCACGCCCGAAGGCTGCCAGCTGTTCGAGCGCGGCAAGCGCGTGCTGGCCGACCTGGAGGAACTGGAGGCCTGCGTGGCCGTGCGCAGCGAACCGCGCGGCCTGGTGCGCATCAACACCAGCTCATCGACCGGAAAAATGCTGCTCGTCCCGCTGGTGCCGCAATTGCTGCAGCGCCATCCCGGGCTGAGCCTGGAACTGAGCTTTACGGACCAGATCGTGGACCTGGTCGAGGCCGGCACGGACATCGCCGTGCGCTGGGGTCAGCTTCCGCCCTCGGACATGGTGGCGCGGCTGCTGGGCCACACGCGGCAGGTCATCCTGGCCTCACCGGAGTATCTGGCCCGCATGGGCAGGCCCCTGCATCCAGACGAACTGGGCCACCATGTGCGCCTGGGCTGGAGCTACCAGCGCGCCATACCGCACTGGCCATTTCTGGTGGACGGCCAGCGCGTGGCCGTCGATATCGGGGAGGTGGTGCGCGTCAACGACGGCGATGTGATGCGCGAGCTGGCGCTGCACGGCACGGGCCTGGCCCGCCTGTCGCTGTACCACGCCTGGGCCGACGTGCTCGCCGGCCGGCTGGTGCCCGTGCTGGAGGAATTCAACACGGGCGACCTGGAACCCATCCACGCCGTCTACCTGGGCAAGCCCGACCGCCTGCCCCCGCGCACGCGCGCCGTGCTCGACTTCCTGCAGCAGCATGTGGACCTGCGGCATGCGGAGCAACTGCCGGCGCTGCCCTGAGGGGTAGCCGGCAGCGGGGCGTCACTCCTGCTCGGCTGGCAGAGGTGCGGCGTTGAAGGACAGGTTTTCGATGATGTCGTGCAGCACGGTGGGCATTGGGTCCACGGGTGCATCGGCCGCGTAGACGATGCCTGTGCCCACGCCCTTCGGGTCAAGCAGGCGCTTGACAACCATCACCTGTTCGGGGCGGGTGCCATTGGTGCGGGAGCTGCCTTCACCTTCGTTCACGCTGTAGACGAAGTAGTAGGAGCGCAGCAACTGGCCGTAGTTGTTGACCTTGACGCACAGGACGCCGCCCGCCAGATTGCCCCGGATCTGGTGTTCGCAGCCAAACAGCCTATCCGCCGTTTCCATCAGGCCATTGCCGTTTGCGGTGGCAGGCGTTTGCAGCTGCATATTCACGACTTCGGAAGCAACGCCTTCGCTACCGAACGAAGTCAGCGCCCAGAGTCCCCTCAGGCTGGATGCCACGGCGGGATAACCGAAGTTGAAACGCGAAATCGCCACTTCCTGCTCGCCGGGCAGCGTGATGAAACCCGAAACGCCGCTGGTGAAGCGCATGCTGACCTGGCCCATGTTCCGGTCTTCGGAGCCCGACATCGGGCCGCTGCCCAGATAGCGGCCGCCCTTATAGCGGATCAGCGGAGCGGCAAAGCGGTTATTGGTCAGCGCGCCCGAGGTCATGTAGAAGGTGGGCTGGCCGCTGGGCTCGTAGGCATACATCTGCATGACCAGCGTGCCGTTCTGTGCATCGATGGCCAGCCCGCGGCCCGGTTTGCCATTGAGTTCCGACGTCACTACCCAGGTGCCGTTGCTGGGCATGAACGCGTGCGCCAAGCCGCAGCCCAGCAAGGTGGCCGCAGCCAGTATTTTTTTGAACATGGGTCCCTCTCTATTGATGAACGACGAAGTCTTTGAATGATTCCGCCGGAAATGGATTTTCAACTAAATCCACCAGTTTCGGAAGATCTCTTGAGAGATCGCGGGGTATGGATACATTTCTGGAGTACCCGCTCGATGGATCCAGATGGAGGAGTACCTCAAACGGTGCATGTCTTGGAGGATCCAGCGTTGAGCAGCAGCCTGTCAGACGCTTTTCTTGAGATTTTATGCAACGGATTCTCGATGAGTTTGAAGTAGAGCAATGAGCAGGCCACGACTGACACCAGATACACCAGCAGCGATAGCTTTCCGCCCCCTATCCACAGCAGACCCGGAATCTTGGGGAAAAGCAGGCCGTAGAGAATCACCATCAAGGGAATATGCAGCAGGTACAGCGCATAGGAGGCATCGCCCAGCCTGCAGAAGAAGCGGCTCAACTGGCTGCCGGACGAGGGCAGCAATGCGGCCAGCGCCACCAGACCCACGGACGCGCTGCCAAACAGCATCACCCGTTCCGGGTAGTAGAGAAATGCGGCCATGCCAACACCCTGGAGACCGCCGTATTTCTGTGCCCAGATGCTCGCACTCAAAGCAATGGCGGTGAATATGGACCATGCTGCAATAGACTGCCTGGGTTTTCTTTGAATCCACTCGCTCAGCAGAAAGCCAGCAATGAATTCAATGATCAGCGGAGATGTCAGAAAAACATTCAAGAGGAAATTGTTTTCCCTGGGAATTGCCGATCGATAAACCCCCATATTGAATTGCACGGCAACGATCACCACAAATGACGCCAGCAACGCAAGAAACACCGGAACGGCCTGCTTTCGTGTGAAGCAGAGCATGGCACCAATCAGCAGATAGAAATACAGCTCATAGGTCAGTGTCCAGGAGACATTGAGCAGGTAGAACTCCTGGGGCAGCAGCAGAAATGACTTCCAGCGGCTGATTTCTGGTCCGTTGAAAATACCAAGCCAGATGCTGAGAAAAAGCACCAGCAGGAAGGCTGGCCAGTAACCGCTGTAGATTCTCAGGAAGCGTCGGAAGACAAAGCCGGATGCCGTGCTGGCTCCGGGCTGCATGGAGCGCGTGGTCTCGGCCATGATGAAGCCGCTGATGACGAAGAAAATATCGACACCGGCGAAGCCGTAGACGGAAATCTCGGTGATCCAGGCCGGGATGTTCGCGTAGTGGGCCGGATGCACATTGGGCGGAAGCGTATGGTGCAGAACCACGAGAAAGGCGGCAATGAATCGCAGTATTTGTATGTTTTTATAGATCATGCAGCCAAGGTGATGCCTGAAAGTGCATGCCTGACTGACATGCGGTTGCGATATGGGGGTGTGAATCTGCAGAAATCTTCTGCCATGCGGGCGCCATCCTAAACCAAGACGGCTCTGCGGCGAGCCGGTGGCTGCAATCCGCTGGCCAATGCAGAAAGCTGCCTGTTGGGCAGCTTTGCTCTTGGTCTTCTGGGCCACGGTACCGTATGAATCGGCGCAAGAGCGTCTGGCTATCTGGCCAAGGGGTTCATGTTGGCAAAGCTGTCCTGCCTGCTTCCATCCCGCCCGATCGCCCAGGCACACCAGGCCGATACCGCTCCCGCAAACACCACATACAGGCACACCAGCCACGGGCTGCCACCGGCCGTCTTGACCAGCGCCGTCGCAATGATGGGCGTGATGCCGGACGCGAAAATGCCCGAGAACTGGTAGACGAAGGAAATGCCCGTGTAGCGCACCTTGGCGTCGAACAGGTCGCAGAAGAGGGCCGCCTCGGGACCGTAGACCGCCGCGTAGAGAATGCCGAAGGGCACGACGATGGCGATCCATATCAGCAGCACATTGCCTCCGCTGTGGGCCATGAGCCAGAAGGCCGGGAAGGCCGAGACCGCGGTGATCAGCGATCCCCACAGATACACGCGGCTGCGGCCCAGGCGGTCGGACAGGCGGCCGAAAAGCGGAATCGTGAAGCACATCACCACGGCGGCGACCATCACGCCGATCAATGCGTCGGTGCGGCTGATCTGCAGGGTGGAGGTCAGGTAGCTGATCGAGAACACGCCGAAGACGTTGAAGAAAACGCCGTCGATATAGCGTGCGCCCATGCCCTTGAGCACATTGCCGGGGTAGCGCCGCATCATGTCCATGAAGGGAATCGCGGTCTCGGCATTGCGTGCCTTGACGGCCGCGAATTCGGGCGTCTCCTTCACATGCAGGCGGATGTACATGCCCACGGCCACCATCAGGCCCGAGATCAGGAACGCGACGCGCCAGCCCCAGGCCATGAATTGCTCCTCGGTGCACAGCCATGACAGCAGGGCCACCACGCCCGAGGCCATGAACAGGCCGATGGCCAGGCCCACCTGGGGCAGGGAGGCGTAGAAGCCCCGCTTTTCCTTGGGCGCGTATTCGTAGGCCATGAGCACGGCACCGCCCCATTCACCGCCCAGGCCTATGCCCTGGGCCACGCGCAACAGCAGCAGCAGGATGGGGGCGGCCACGCCGATCTGCGCATGCGTGGGCAGCAGGCCGATCAGGAAGGTGGACACGCCCATGATCATCAGCGTGACCACCAGGATGCTCTTGCGCCCCACGCGGTCGCCGAAGTGCCCGAAGATCACCCCGCCCAGCGGCCGTGTGACGAAGCCCACGGCAAAGGTGGTGTAGGCCAGCAGGGTGGAGATCAGCGGATCGTCGCTGGGAAAGTACAGCTTGCTGAACACGATGCCGGCGACCACGCCGTAGAGAAAGAAGTCATACCACTCGATGGTTGCGCCGATGAGCGCGGAGGTCACCACCTTGCGGATGACCCTGGGATCGGTTGCCGTCGTCATGCTGTCTCCTGGTTGTCTGTCGCATTGCCGGGATGCAGGAACGGGCAGTCATGCGACCTTGAGCTGCCCTGTCTCTCCGTGCCTGTCTTCGCGAACCATGTCGGCGGCCTTCTCGGCCATCATCACCACGGGCGCGTTGGTGTTGCCCGAGACCAGGGTGGGCATGACCGAGCAATCGACCACGCGCAGACCGGCCATGCCGTGCACGCGCAGCCGCGCATCGACCACGGCCAGGGCGTCGCTGCCCATGCGGCAGGTGCCGCTGGGGTGGAAGATGGTGGCGCCGTGGTTGCGGCAGAACTCCAGCAGCTCCGCATCGCTGTGTGCATCGGGGCCGGGCTTGACCTCCCGCTTCACGAAGGGGCGCATGGCCGGCGTGTCGGCAATGGCGCGTGCCGCGCGCACGGCCGCCACGTTGGTGCGGCGGTCCAGATCGGTGGCCAGGTAGTTGGGCTGGATGGAAGGCGGCTCGAAGGCATCGCGCGAGCGGATGCGCAACTGCCCGCGTGACTCGGGCCGCAGCTGGCAGACCGACATGGTGAAGCCCGAGTACGGATGGACCTGGCCGCCTGCCATGTCGGCCGACAGCGTGGAGACGTGGAACTGAATGTCGGGCGTGGCCGCCACGGGCCGGCCCTGTGCGTCCCTGAGCGCACGCATGAAGCAGCCGCCCTAGTTGATGCCCACGGCCAGCGCGCCCGAGCGGAACAGCAGCCACTCCAGCCCCAGCTTTGTCCTGCCCACCCAGGAATTGAGCTGGTCATTGGTGGTGATGGGCTGGCTGCATTTGTAGCCCAGGCGGATCTGAAGATGGTCCTGCAGGTTCTCGCCCACGCCCGGCAGATCGTGCACCACGGGAATTCCCAGGGACTGCGACAGCGCGGCCGAGCCTATGCCCGACAGTTGCAGCAGCTGCGGCGACTGGATGGCGCCTGCCGACAGAATCACCTCGGCCCGCGCCTGGGCCTGGCGCTCCTGCCCGCCTTGCCGGTAGCGGATGCCGGTGGCGCGCCGGCCATGCACTACCAGCTGCGTGGCCATGGCGTCGGTTTCAATGCGCAGATTGGGGCGGCGCCGGGCCTCGCCCAGATAGGCCTTGGCCGTGCTGCAGCGCAGGCCCTTGTGGGTGGTGAGCTGGTAGTAGCCAGCGCCCTCCTGGTCGCGGCCGTTGAAGTCCTCGGTGCGGGGCACGCCGACCTGGCCTGCACCGGCAATGAAGGCCTCGATCAGCGGATGCTGTGCGCCGATGTCCGAGACCTTGAGCGGCCCGTCCGCGCCATGGCCCGGGAAGGCGCCGCGCGCATTGCCTTCGGACTTCACAAAGTAGGGCAGCACCTCCTCATACGACCAGCCTGCGTTGCCCAGCGCCGCCCAGTGGTCGTAGTCCTCGCGCTGGCCGCGCACGTAGATCAGGCCGTTGATCGAACTGCTGCCGCCCAGCGTGCGGCCGCGCGGCCAGTAGATGCGCCGGCCGTTCATGTTGGGGTCCGGGTCGGTCTCGAACTTCCAGTTGTAGACGGGGCTCCACATGGTCTTGCCGTAGCCGATGGGCAGGTGGATCCAGGGCGAGCGGTCCGGCGGTCCGGCCTCCAGCAGCAACACCCGCGTGGCCGGGTCCTCGGACAGGCGCGCGGCCAGCACGCAGCCGGCAGAGCCTGCTCCCACGATCACGTAGTCATAGCTGTCGATGGGGTCCGGCATGCGGTGGCTCCTTTTGAGTTTCTTTTGAAGGAACTATTTGTTCCTTTGGATGAAACTTATTCGTTGCCGCCGTGGACTGCAACCCCGCGCAAACCCTTGCCGCCTCCTGGCGATCAGGCATGATCGAAAGCGTTTCCGGCCTTCCACACGACACGACACCGCCCCATGCCGCCATCCCTTGCCAGCGCTGCCCCGGACCCCACCCCTGCACGGCAGGACGAAGCGAACTCGGTCTCCGATCGCTCCCTGGCCGTGCTCGATTTCGTGACCCAGGCCGAGGCCCCGCCGGGCCTCATGGACATCGCAGCCGCGCTCAACCTGCCCAAGGCCACGGCCTCGCGCCTGTGCTCCCACCTGGAGGCGCGGCAATGGCTGTTGCGCCATGAGGGTGACCGCAGCTTCTCCCCGGGCCCCAAGCTGCTGAGCCTGGCCGTGCGCGCCCTGCAAGCCGACCCGCGCCAGGCCCTGCGCCATGAGCTGCTGTCCCAACTGGTCGCGCGGCTGGGCGAGACCTGCAACCTCACCGTGCTGGACGGCACGCGCGTGCGCTACCTGGACCGTGTCGAGACCCACTGGCCGCTGCGCATCCAGCTGGAGGCCGGATCGATGGTGCCCATCCACGCCACGGCCAGCGGCAAGCTGTTCCTGGCCCATATGCCTGCGGCCCGGCGCGCCGCCATTCTGGACAGCGTGGAACTCACCGCCTGCACGGCCAACACGCTGACCACGCCCGAGGCGCTGGCGCAGGAGTGCGCGCGCATCGTGCGCGAAGGCCACTCCTGCGACCGCGAGGAATTCATGCGCGGCATGATCGCCGTGGCCGTGCCCGTGCGCGATGCCAAGGGCCAGTGCCGCGCCACGCTGGCCGTGCATGCGCCCGAGGCGCGCATGCCGCTGGCGCAGGCGCTGGAGGGCCTGCCGCACCTGAAGGAAACGGCCCAGCGCATGGCCGGCCTGCTCTTCTGAGGCGCTGGGCACCCCAGAAAAAAGGCCCCCACGCTACCCTTGCTGCGCAAGGTCCGCTGCCCCCCAGGGGGGCGCTTTTTGCCTTGGGGCGGCCCGGCGGCAAAAAAAAGGGCCTCACTCGGAGGCCCTTGTCGTCACTGGAAGCCCAGCGTATGCGGCAACCAGGTGGACAGCGCGGGGATGAAGGTCAGCAGGCACAGCACCACGAAGTGGGCCAGCAGGAACAGCGGCATCTCGCGCGTGAGATCGGTGATGGACACGCGCGTGGCCACCGAGGTCACGAACAGCAGCCCGCCCACGGGCGGCGTGATCATGCCCAGCGTCAGGTTCACGATCACCACCATGGCGAAGTGCGTGGGATCGATGCCCAGGCTGAACGCAATGGGCGCCAGGATGGGCACCAGGATCATCACGCCGGGCAGCGGCTCCATGAAGATGCCGAACACCAGCAGCAGGATGTTCACCGCGATCAGGAACAGGGTGGGCGACAGCTCCCAGCTCACGATCAGCTCGGACAGGTACTGCGGAATGCCCTCCACTGTCAGCACCCAGGCAAAGGCGGCCGAAGTCGCCATCACCAGCAGCACCGAGGCCGTCAGCATGGCCGAGCGCGCCGCAATGCCCGGCAGCGCCGACCACTGCAGCGTGCGGTACACCCACTTGCCGCAGACCAGGGCGTAGAACACGGCCACCACCGACGCCTCGGTGGGCGTGAAGATGCCGAAGCGGATGCCCACCACGATGAGCACGATCAGCATCAGCGCGGGAATCGCCTTGAAGCTGTTGATCCACATCGTGCGGCCGTCGGGGCGCGGCTCGGTGGAGCGGTAGTCGCGCTTCCTGCACACCCACCAGTTCACGGCGGCCATGGCCAGCGCGATCAGGATGCCGGGAATGAAGCCGGCCATGAACAGCCCGCCCACCGACACGTTCTCATCCTGCAGCGCGTAGATGATCATGCTCACCGACGGCGGAATGATGGGCCCCACGATGGCCGTGCTGGCCGTCAGCGCCGCCGCGTAGGAGCGTGCATAGCCGGCCTTGTCCATCATCTTGACCATCATCGAGCCGGGGCCGGCCGCATCGGCCAGGGCCGAGCCCGAAATGCCCGAGAACAGCGTCAGCGACAGCACATTGGCATAGCCCAGGCCGCCGCGCAGATGGCCCACGAACTGCGCGGCAAAGCGCAGCAGCACATGCGTGAGCGCCCCGCCCGACATCAGCTCGGCTGCCAGGATGAAGAAGGGCACGGCCATCAGCGGAAAGCTGTCTATGCCCGTGAACATCTCCTTGAACACGATGAGCTGCGGATAGCGCCCCCCCACGAAGACGGCCAGCGCAGCGGAGATCGCCAGCGCGAAGGCCACCGGAAACCCCAGCGTGAGCAGGACGATGATGGCGATGAAAAGCGTGATACCCATGATGTGCGTTCGAATCAGTTATTCATGGCAGAGCGATGGAACTGACACGCTCCAAGGCAGGAGACACCAAGCAAGGGCCGCCCCGCAGCGAGGGTGTCGTCCCCTGGGGGAAGGCGCGCAGCGACTCAGGGGGGTCATATGGATGCGGCTGCGTCGGCATCCATCTCATCCGACTCCGCGAACGAGCCGTCTGCGATATACCCGCGCGCAATGAACAGCAGATGCACCAGCATCAGCACGAAGCCCACGGGCATGGCCGCGTAGACGAAGGAGATCGGAATGTCCGTGGCCGCCGTGGTCTGGAAGCGCGTGGCCCAGACGTACTGCGACGAGGCCACCGCCATCACCGCGCAGAACAGGCCCACGCCCAGCACCACGAGGCGGCGAAGCCATTGCGCCTTGCGCGTGCCCACCGAGCGGTGCAGGTTGTCGATGGCCACATGGCCGCCGAAGCGCAGCACCAGCCCCGCGCCCAGGAAGGTGACCCAGATCATCATGTGCCGGGCCACTTCCTCGGCCCAGACAATGGAGTCGCCCGTGGTGTAGCGCAGCACCACATTGGCAAACACGATGCAGGCCATGGCCAGCAACAGCACGATCAGCAGCCAGCGGTTGCAGGCCACAAGGGCGCGTTCGATTCGGTTGAGCATAGGAGTGGGCGAGGGCAGGAGGGGAGTGGCGCAAGGGCCGGGCTGCCGCCGGATGTCAGATCATCGGCGCAGGCGCCGTGCGGGGCCACAGGTGTTGCCCGCAGCGGGGCGCCCTGCATTGCGGGCCGCAGCCCGCAATGCGTCAGGGGATTACTTGGCGTTGGCGATGGTATCCAGCGTCTTCTGGCCGAACTTTTTCGCGTATTCCTTGTAGGCCGGCTCCAGCGCGGTGCGGAAGGCGGCCTGGTCCACCTTCTCCACCACCTGCATGCCGTGGCTCTTGGCCTCTTCCACTCCCTTCTTCTCCACCGTGTCCACGAACACGCGCGAAGCGATGGCACCCGACTTGGCGCCCTGCGTGAAGGCCGCCTTCTGGCTGTCGTTCAGCGTGCCCCAGAACGAGGGCGACACCAGCAGGGCCATGGGCGCGTACACATGGGCCGTCAGCGTCAGGTGCTTTTGCACCTGCCACAGCTTGGCCGAGGCCAGCACCGAGATCGGGTTCTCCTGGCCGTCGATCGTGCCCTGCTGCAGCGCACCGATCACCTCGGGCCAGGACATGGGCGTGGGCGATGCGCCCAGCGTGCGGAAGGCCGTGATGTGCACGGGGTTCTCGGTCACGCGGATCTTCAGGCCCTTGAGATCGGCCACGCCGTTGACGGCGTGCTTGTTGTTGGACAGGTGGCGAAAGCCCTGCTCGCCCCAGGCCAGCGCGACCAGGCCGCGCTTGCTGAACTTGGCCAGCAGCTCCTGGCCGAAGGCGCCGTCCAGCACGGCGCGCGCATGCTGCGTGTCGCGGAACAGGAAGGGAATGTCCACCACGCCCACATCGGGCACGAAGTTGCTGATGGCGCCCGTGGAGACGATGGCCGCCTCCACCGTGCCCAGCTGCAGGCCCTCGATCAGCTCGCGTTCGCCGCCCAGGGCGGACGCGGGGAACTGCTTGAACTTGTAGGCGCCGTTCGTGCCCTTTTCCACCGCATCGGCCCAGGCCTGGGCGGCCGCGCCGTAGTGCGAATTCACGGCCAGGGCGTAGCCCACCTTGACCTCCTTGGTCTGGGCCAGTACGGCGCCAGCCGAGGCAGCCGCCATGGCGGCCACGCAGGTCGAAAGAAGGGTGCGGCGGATCATTTGCATAGCGGCAGTCTCACTTGTTGTGTGTTGAAAAATGGCCCCCACGCTCCCCTTGCAGGGCAAGGTCCGCGGTCCCCCGCAGGGGGCCGCTTTTCATCCTGGGGCGGCCCGGCGATGAAAAAAAGAGCCCATGGATTGTAGTGACCACTCCCCTTGTGGCGACCACGTACAAAGCGCTCGTCATGTGCGTTGAGGTGCATCTGATTTGGCGATGTCGTGGGCAGCGATCGGCATATCAACCAATGGACAGACGCACCGGCTTTCCCACGCGGCTCAACATTTCAACCAGGGCGTCAATGGTGAACTTTGCAGTCTTTCTGTTCACCACATCCGAGATGCGCGGGCGGGACACCATCAGGATCTCTGCCGCGTCTGACTGCTTCAGGTGATGCTGTGCAATCCATTGCGCCAGCTCCGCCATCAGTTGCTCCTTGAGAAGATGGGTGTCGTTGATCTGCTGGCGCGATGCAGCTTGCAGCTTCAATGCCTCGTCTTCAGGAAAGCCCAGCTCCAGAAAGAGGTTTGCCTTCGCCTTGGTCACATGGCGGATTTCTGTATCGATCTTCATTTGTTGGCCTTTCTCATGTGGACCACGGCACTGTAGCGCGCCGATGCGATGTCCTTGTCGTGCCGGCTTGTCACCTGTGATTTCTTCTGGAAGCAGTGCAAGACATAGACCGCTTCCTCGAACTTGGCCACATACATCACCCGGAACGCTCCGCTGGCGTCCCTCACGCGGATCTCCCGTGTCCCGGCGCCCACGTCGTCGAAGGGTTTCCAGTCCTCCGGTTCCTGGCCTGCCTGAACCTTGCTCAACTGAAAGCCCGCATCTCGCCTGGGGCCTGCGGGAAAGTCCCGCAGGTCGTCGTATGAGGATCCGACCCAGCGGATGTCTTTGTCCTGCTCCATGGAATATCCTTGTATAAAATTTTATACAGGCATGCCGAAGGCGTAAAGCGGCTGTATGGTCTATTGATTGCGTGCATCAAAGCAAAAACGCCCGAGGCGCAGGCATCGGGCGTTTTGCGTCATGGCAGGGGTGCCGTCTTCGTGCGCACGGCTCAGCGTGCCCCGATCTGCTCGAACTCGCTCTCCACCGCCGCATGCGCTTTCAGGATGCTTTGCGAAGGCGCAGGGCCCATGCGGCTGACGACCACCGTGGCCAGCCAGGCCAGGATGAAGCCGGGGATGATCTCGTACAGGCCCAGCCAGCCGAACTGCTTCCACACCAGCACGGTTACGGCGCCGGTGATGATGCCGGCCAGCGCGCCGCCGCGCGTCATGCGGCTCCAGAACAGCGACAGGATGATCACCGGGCCGAAGGCGGCGCCGAAGCCGGCCCAGGCGTAGCTGACCATGCCCAGCACCTTGGAGTCGGGGTTGCTGGCGATGGCGATGGCGATCAAGGCCACCAGCAGCACCATGGCGCGGCCGATCCAGACCAGTTCGATCTGGCTGGCGTTCTTGCGCAGGAAGGTGCGGTAGATGTCCTCGGTCAGGGCGCTGGAGCACACCAGCAACTGGCACGACAGCGTGCTCATCACGGCCGCCAGGATGGCCGCCAGTAGCGCGCCCGAGATCCAGGGGTTGAACAGCTGCTTGGTGATCTCCATGAACACCGTCTCGGCATTGGCGTTCACGGCAGCGGCGCCACCGGGGTTGGCCGCGAAGTAGGGGATGCCGATGAAGCCCACGGCCACGGCACCGGCCAGGCACAGGATCATCCAGGTCATGCTGATGCGGCGGGCCGAGGGAATGGTCTGCACCGACGATGCCGCCATGAAGCGCACCAGGATGTGCGGCTGGCCGAAGTAGCCCAGGCCCCAGGCCAGCAGCGAGACCACGCCCACGAAGCTGGCGCCACGGAACAGGTCGAACTTCTCTGCCGCCACGATGGCGTGCAGGTCCTGGCCCGGCTGCAGATGGCCCTGCACGGCCAGCCAGGCGATCACGGGCGCCAGGATCAGCGCCGTGATCATCATCGAGGCCTGGATGGTGTCCGTCCAGCTCACGGCCAGGAAGCCGCCGATGAACACATAGGCGATGGTGCACAGCGCGCCCACCCACAGGGCCGTGCTGTAGGGCATGCCGAACATGTTTTCGAACAGGCGCGCGCCCGCCACTACGCCCGAGGCGCAGTACAGCGTGAAGAACACCAGAATCACCACGGCCGTCACGATGCGCAGCACGTTGGAGTGGTCCTCGAAGCGGTTGGCCAGGTAGTCGGGCAGGGTCAGCGCATTGCCTGCACGCTCTGTGTACAGGCGCAGCCGCGCCGCCACCAGGCGCCAGTTCAGGTAGGCGCCCAGGATCAGGCCGATGGCGATCCAGGCTTCCGACAGGCCGGACAGGTAGATGGCGCCGGGCAGGCCCATCAGCAGCCAGCCGCTCATGTCCGAGGCGCCGGCCGACAGCGCCGTCACGAAGCTGCCCAGGCTGCGGCCGCCCAGGATGTAGTCGGAAAGATTCTTGGTGCTGAAGTAGCCGATGGCGCCGATGCCGAGCATGGCGACCAGGTAGATGGCGAACATGATCGCCGTCGGGTCGTTCCAGTTGAATTGCATTGAAGTGTCCTGCGTTGGTCGTGTTTTTTCGGGTGGTGCGGGGCGCTTGCCAGGGGCCGGTTGTGCCGGCCCCGGCGGTTCAAGCCATGGTCATGAGCTGTGCATTGCCGCCTGCGGCGGCGGTATTGGTGCTGATGGATTGCTCGTGGAACAGCGCGGCCAGGTCATAGCCGCGGCCCGCATGCAGCTCGTCGCTGTTGCGGCTTTCCACGCGCACCAGGGCACCGTCGCGCGCGGCGACCTGGGCGCAGACCTGCAGCAGGGCGTCGCCGTCGCCCTCGAACAGCAAGGCCGCCATGGGCGCTGCCGAATCGGCCAGGGAGTCGGCGCTGGCGCTGTGCAGCCATGGCACACCGGCATCGCCCGCAGCGGCGCGCAGCACCTGCCAGGTGGCGGCGCAGCCGCTGTCGGCGCCTGCTCCGTTGTCGGGCAGCACGGCATGGCAGGCGTTGCCGCTGGCCAGGGCTGCTGCCACCTGGGCCACCAGGCCCAGCGGCGTGCGCGGCAATGCCCAGACGGGGCCGCGCGGCAGCAGGCGGTAACGGTTGGATTCGCCCGTGGGGCCGGGCAGCAGCATGGCGGCGTCAAGGCGCGAGGCGGCCAGGGCCTCGTCGCAGGCGGCCAGGGCCTGCACCTGCTCATCGGCGGACATGTCCTGGGGCGGGGCCTTGGACAGCGTCTCGCGCAGCAGGCCCAGCAATTGCAGCGGTGCCTGGGCGGACGACTCGGCCCGCGCAAAGACGGACAGCGCCGCGCTGGCCGGCCCCTGCGCCAGTCGGTGCAGGTACAGCGGGCCGCCGGCCTTGGGGCCGGTGCCGGACAGGCCCATGCCGCCAAAGGGCTGCACGCCCACCATGGCGCCGATCACATTGCGGTTCACATAGATGTTGCCCGCATGCACGCGCTGGGTGAGGTGGGCAATGGTCTCGTCGATGCGGCTGTGCACGCCGAAGGTCAGGCCGTAGCCGGTGGCGTTGATGCCATCGACCAGCGCGTCCAGCTGCTCGCGCTTGAAGCGGATCACATGCAGCACGGGGCCGAAGACCTCGCGCTGCAGGCGCGTGGTGCTGTCGATCTCGATGAGGGCCGGGGCCACGTAGTGGCCATTGAGCACGCCGTCCTTGCGTTCCACGCGGGTGACCTTCTGGCCCGCTGCGGCCATCTGCTCTATGTGCTGCTCGATCTGGCGGCGCGCCGCATCGTCGATCACGGGGCCCACATCGGTGCTCAGGCGGTCGGGGTTGCCCAGCTTCCACTCCTGCAGCGCATCGCGCAGCATGGTCAGCGTGCGGTCGGCCACCTCGTCCTGCAGGCACAGCAGGCGCAGGGCAGAGCAGCGCTGGCCGGCCGAATCGAAGGCCGAGGCCAGCACATCGGCCACCACCTGCTCGGCCAGGGCCGAGGAGTCCACCACCATGGCGTTCTGGCCGCCGGTCTCGGCAATCAGCGGAATGGTGCGGCCTGCAGGCGACAGGCGGCGGGACAGCTGGCGTGCAATCAGGCGCGCTACCTCGGTGGAACCCGTGAACATCACGCCCGCCACCTGGGCATGGGCCACCAGGGCTGCGCCCACGGTCTCGCCCGTGCCCGGCACCAGTTGCAGCGCGTCGCGCGGCACGCCAGCCTCGTGCAGCAGGGCCACCATGGCGGCGGCCGTCAGCGGTGTCTGCTCGGC
Source organism: Delftia sp. NA_296.1 (assembly GCF_052692095.1). NCBI lineage: Bacteria > Pseudomonadati > Pseudomonadota > Betaproteobacteria > Burkholderiales > Comamonadaceae > Delftia > Delftia sp. NA_296.1. Next base: position 64,980 of record NZ_JBQZGF010000008.1, read on the forward strand.
AGGCTTGGCCAGCACCGTGTTGCCGGCGGCCAGGGCCGCAGCCACCTGTCCGCAGAAGATGGCCAGCGGGAAGTTCCAGGGACTGATGGCCAGCACCACGCCCAGAGGGCGCTGCGCGGCGTTGTCGAAATGCGCGGCCGCCTGGGCGCCGTAGTAGCGCAGGAAGTCCACGGCCTCGCGGACCTCAGCCACGGCGTTGGAAAGGGTCTTGCCCGCCTCCCGCATGATCAGGCCCATCAGCGGCTGGCTGCGTTGCTCCAGCAGGTCGGCGGCGCGGGCCAGCGCGTCGGCACGGGCGGCGGGCGGTGTGCCGGCCCAAATGGGCGCGGCCTGCGCGGCGCGCGCGGCGGCGGCTTCGGCCTCGGCCGCCGTGGCCTCGCGCACCCAGCCCACGATGTCGGACAGCTCGGCAGGGTTGCGCATGGGCTGCCAGCCTTCGGTACGCGCCGGGTCGGCAGGCAGGTCGGCATCCGCGGGGGCGGCCAGATAGGTCTGGCGCGTGCTGTGCAGCAGCGCGGCGGCCAGCGATGCCAGTTGCTGCTCGTGCGCCAGGTTCAGGCCCTGGGAATTGGCGCGGGCCTGCCCTGGCTTGTCTCCCTGCTGCGCGAACAGATCGGCCGGCAGCGCAATGCGCGGGTGGGGGGCGCCCAGCCGGCCTTCGTTGCGCGCGATCTTCATCACCTCGTCCACCGGGTCGGCCACCAGGTCGGAGACCGGCACGGAGGCATCGCCGATGCGGTTCACGAACGAGGTATTGGCACCGTTCTCCAGCAGGCGGCGCACCAGATAGGCCAGCAGCGTCTCATGGCTGCCCACGGGCGCATAGATGCGGCAGGGGCGGGCCAGCTTGCCTTCGGAGGCCGGGCCCGTCACCTGTGCGTACAGCGGCTCGCCCATGCCGTGCAGGCACTGGAACTCGTACTGGCCGCTGTAGTAGCTGCCGCCCACGGCCTGGGCCAGGTGGTAGATGCTGGCCAGGGTCTGTGCGTTGTGCGTGGCGAACTGGGGATAGATGGCATCGGGCGCATCCAGCAGCTTGCGCGCGCAGGCCAGGTAGCTCACATCGGTATAGACCTTGCGCGTATAGACCGGGTAGCCGGCCTGGCCGCCTTCCTGGGCGCGCTTGATCTCGCTGTCCCAGTAGGCGCCCTTGACCAGGCGCACCATCAGGCGGCGGCGGCTGCGGCGGGCCAGGTCCACCAGGTAATCCAGCACCTGCGGGCAGCGCTTCTGGTAGGCCTGGACCACAAAGCCTATGCCGTTCCAGCCCTTGAGCGAGGGCGCGGCACACAAGGCCTCCAGCAGGTCCAGCGACAGCTCCAGCCGGTCGGCCTCTTCGGCATCGATGTTCATGCCGATGTCGTACTGCTTGGCCAGCTCGGCCAGCTGCAGCACGCGCGGCAGCAGCTCGGCCATCACGCGCTCGTACTGCGCGCGGCTATAGCGCGGGTGCAGGGCCGACAGCTTGATGGAGATGCCAGGCCCCTCGAAGATGCCGCGCCCGTTGGAGGCCGCGCCAATCGCGTGGATGGCCTGCTCGTAGGCCTGCAGGTAGCGCTGTGCGTCGGAATCGGTGGCGGCCGCCTCGCCCAGCATGTCGTAGCTGTAGCGAAAGCCCTGTTTTTCATAGGCGCGGCTATTGGCCAGCGCCTCGGCAATGTCCTGGCCCGTCACGAACTGCTCGCCCATCAGCTTCATGGCGCGGTGCACGCCCTGGCGGATCAGCGGCTCGCCGCCCTTGCCGATCACGCGCGTCAGCGCCGACGACAGGTTCTTCTCGCTGCTGGTGGACGTGAGCTTGCCCGTCAGCACCAGGCCCCAGGCCGCCGCGTTCACGAACAGCGAGGGCGAGCGGCCCACATGGGCGCGCCAGTCGCCCTTGCTGATCTTGTCGCGGATCAGCGCATCGCGCGTGGCACGGTCGGGAATGCGCAGCAGCGCCTCGGCCAGGCACATCAGCGCCACGCCTTCCTGGCTGGACAGCGAGAACTCCTGTACCAGCGCCGCCACGCCGCTGCCGGCCGGCGCATCGCGCAGGCCCTGCACCAGCCGGGTCGCCAGCTCGCGCACCTTGTCGGCCTGCTGGGCATCCTGAGCGCGTGCCAGCGGCAGCAGCACCGGCAGGCACTCGGGCTCGGGTCGGTGCCAGGCGGCCGTGATGGCAGCGCGCAACGGCGTCTGCGGCAGGATGGACTGGGCGAATTCCAGAAAAGGTTGTACCTCTTGGCCAGCGTTGGGTTGCGCCTCTTCGATCGCGACATCGCCAGGGCTGTCGCCTGCGCCTGCAAGCCGGATGGTGGTTGCGCCGCGCTCCAGCGCATCGACGTACTGAACGACGGCCTGTTTGATCAGCCAGTGCGGTGTGCGACCCATCTGCTGGGCTGCGACGCGGATGCGCTCGCGCAAGGCGTCGTCGACTTTGATGCCTACGGTGGTGGACATAATGGATTGGAAAGGGAAAGAGCTTTTTCGATGACTGGGGTGCAACCGGATTCGGCGTGATTTCACATGGGTTGCACCTTTTTTGATAGGGGGTAAACCCTTTATATTTACTCAGGCAAGCTGGGTCCCATGGAGCCCGTCCAGGCGGGCCGCTCTCACGGCTTCCCGGGTCGTCCTGCGGATGGCTCCAGCGCCTGCGCTTACTGGTAATGGATGGTGAACTCTGCGGAAGCGTTGGCGCTGCCGGGTACAACCCGGTCTTCCGTCTGCACGTAGCGTCCCTGCAGCGGAATCGAGAACGCCGTCTGCCCTTGGGGAACGTCGCCCGCCAACCATCGGCTGGTGTCGTCCGCCTCTGCGCCGAACCGCACCGGCTTGCCGTTGCTGAGGATTTGCGCGGCAATGCCTCGTGCCGTGGAGGTCCTGTTCAGCGTGAGGTTGGAGGACGTGTTGTTGCGGTCGGTCACATCGGTCAGTGTCACGTACACCTGCGTTGCGGTCCCTGTATCGCCGCCCGAGCAGTCCAGCTGAATGTTCTGTTCCTCGCTGCTGGCGCTGGTGGCTCCCACGCCACCGGACGACCTTATGAGCACGGCGCCCATGTCGAACCTTATTTCTTTCATCCTGACCTTGCAGGTAGGAACGCGGGGACGAATGACGACCGGGGCCGCGAAACGAAAATCGACCAGCAATTGTCCGGCCGCATCATTGGCACGGGATTGAGCGAATGAGCCAGATAAGATTCCACCACTGGTGATAGGGCCCGTTTTTATCAATTCGATATCATAGTAAAAGCTTGCTTCATTCCAGTTTCCAGATATCTTTGGGTCTTTTGAGTAGACTAGGAAAGGGAAAGGTATTGTGAAGGCGCTTAATCTTATCTTGATGTTCTTGATGGTTCCAGGGGCCGCATAAAGTCCATTTTCTTGGGGGCCGATGCCTGTAAGGTAGTCTCTCATTCCAGTTGTTTCAGGTGTTCCATTTGTTTCAGATTTGCATTGAAATTGTGGCTTCTCGGAGTTTAGGATTTTATTGGTGAGTTTCAATAGGCCGCTGTATTTGAAGATGGTGCTTCCAATGTCGTAGTCACCAGGTGCGAAATCAGGAACCGTCATGCCTGCAAGCTCGGCCGTGAAGTACGGCAAGCCGTCGCTGGTGTTCAATTTGCACAAGGCCCATGTTGAAGGGGTAGTCAAGGCCCAAGTCAATGGAATAAATGAACTTTTGAGGATGCGAAGTGCATTTTTCACGGAGTTTCCTTTCGAGCATCGGGTAAGGTCTGCCCAATGCACGCATGAACGTTGGTTCCCCAAAGGCTCAGAAGTATCAGACCGTGCTACTGATAGCTCATCGTGAATGTGGCCGCGCACCATTGGCCTTGCCCGGCGTCACCTGGGGAGCGGTGTTCAGATGGCGGGCCTCAAGGGAATATCCAGTTTGCCTTGCCAGAATACGGCGCTGCCTGCAAACCACTGGTTGGTATTGCCTACGGCTCTGCGAAGTGGTGCCCACGGGCGTGGAAGACGAAAAATGCACATTTCCCAAAAGAAGATTGATAGGGGGCGGATACCTGAGGGGTAATTCTTAATGGGGTGCTTATTTGAAAATAGACCAAGAGTTGGCCAGAATTGCTGCCGGCACGGTATTGCATATTGAACCGCTCATTTTTTCAATCTGCTGCGCAGCCGAGCCGCCGGTTGCAGCCGTCAAACGGCAAGCAGGCGTGGCAACACGAGCCAATGACTGCAAGAGTGCGTTGTGTACGGTACGGCCGCGCAGTGCTGCGTGCCGCTGGCGCGTAAAAGGGCACTATCGAAATGCTTGTCGGTTGCCGCACCATGTGGCGTTTCCTGGGCTAGCGCGAACCCTCTTTTGGGAAGAGGGTTCGCCTCAGATTCAGGTCTTGTCAGCCGCCTTCAAGGCGCTGATCTTCAGGCTGGGCTGCAGGATGGCCAGCGGACGGTCAGCCCGCAGGGTTTGCTGCGGCGGCTTGTGCTTGCCGGTGCCTGCGTCGTGCCCTGCCGCCACGGGAGTTCTGCCCGTGTTGCTGGTGACTGGCACCGTGGTGGGCAAGGCGCTGATCTTGACGCTCATGCGCAGGCCGTCCAGGTTGCGCTCCAGCTTCAGTGCCTGCTGGCTGTCGCTCGGCTGTGTGGCACGAGCGGGCAGCACTGCCGCCGTAGTGACTGCCGGGGCGCTGGCGACTACCGTGGCCGGTGCCGTTGCTGCCGTACGTTCCTGGGTCATGCCGGCCAGAGCCACGGCCGACGCAGCGTTGGAGGCCGGGGCGTCTGCCACGGCTGTCTTGGCATTGGTGGTTGCGGTTGAGGTTGCCGCGGTCTTGCCCGGCTTGGCCGATGCCACGTCGGTGGCCGCAGGCAGCAGCTTGTTGCTGGCCACGCAGGGCAGTTCCAGGCTTTGCGGCGGCTGGTAGGTGGTGCTGCGCTTTCTTTCAGGCAGGGTATAGGAGAGGTTGCAGCCCACCATGCCGGTGTCGGTCTTCCACTGCACCTGCAGCTCGCCCTGGTCTGACAGCCCGCGCGCCAGCAGCTTGCCGGCCTGGCCGATCACGCCTAGTTCCTTGCCGTCCATGTCCAGCACGCTGGCGCCAAAGGGCACAGGCATGTTGCCTGCCTGCCGCGCGCGGATCACGGCCGAGCGGCCATAGGCTGTCTTGAACACCAGCAGTGGCACGGCGCCGGCCAGCGGCGCGACGTGCTGGCTAGTCTCCTTGAGTTCCACGTCCGTCGACAGGCCCTTGGGATCGATGGAGACCTCGTTCATCGAGAACGGCGTCAGATACGGGACGACGGCATAGCCCCGGCTGTCCACCTTCACTCCGGGCGCGTTGTTGATGCGCGCGCCTTCCGCGTTCTTGGCCTCCACGATGGCAAAGGTGTCAGATACCGATTGCGACAGCGTCACGCCGCCCGGGTGGGCCACGATGGCGCCACGCGCGCCTACCGAGAACTGCTGGTAGCCGCTGCTGGCGCTGACGCTGCCGCTGAGTTCGGTCTGCGATGCGCGGTAGGTGGCGTTGGCGCTGGCACTGGTGCTGCTGCCATTCATGCCACCGGTGTTGTGGTTGGCGCTGAGGCCGTAGGAGATGGCGTTGTCGTCGCCCAGCAGCCCGGACAGGTTGGCCTGGGCCTGCACGCGGCCGCGCGAGTCGCGGTTGGTATTGGTGGAGAGCATCATGCCGCGCTCCATGCTCAGCGGAATCGACAGGCCCACGTGCAGGAACGTGTTGGACTGTCCCCAGGCATCGCGCTGGCGCGCCGCGGAGAGGTTGTAGGAGATGTTGCGGAACGAGTTGCTGTAGCCAATGGCGTAGTCGACGTTGGAGCCCTGGCGGTTCCAGTACTTGGCAGTGGACGCCGTGAGGCTGAGACTGCCTCCCCCGGGGCCAAACTGCTGGCCCATGACCAGGGAGGCGCGGTTGCGAGGCCGGTACAGGTCCGTGGAGGGCCGTAGCAGATTGGCCTGATCCCGTGCGCGCATGGCGTCGTTGAGGCCGAAGAATCCGTTGGTGGAGTAGCGATAGGCGGCAATGGCCACGTGGGTGCCGGTCTGCGCAAAGGACTTGGCGTAGCTGGCACGCAAGCTCTGTCCGGAAAAGGAGCCGTCATTGGGAATGCTGGTGGAGGCGTGCGTGATGTCTGCACCAAAGGCACCCCAGGGCGTGGTGAGCGCCGCGCCAATCATGGGCGAGATATGGCCCTTGGCCACGGACACACCGCCGTAGCCGGTCAGCATGTTGGTGAAGCCGTGCTGCCAGGTCGCCTGCGAGAACAGCGGCGAGGTATTGGGCAGGTGGCGCACCACGCCCGCCGTGAGGCTGTAGCGGTCCTGCCCCTCGCGCAGCGACAGCGGCACGGCCGCGTAGGGCACGGCAAAGCTGCGCACGGCGCCATTGGCCTCGGTGATGCTGACTTGCAGGTCGCCACCGTAGCCCGTGGGATAGAGGTCGTTGATGACGAAGGCGCCGGGCGCCACCGTGGTTTCGTAGAGCTTGATGCCGTTCTGCGTGATGGTGACTCGGGCATTGGTGTTGGCCACGCCGCGCACCACGGGCGCGTAGCCGCGCTGGGAGTCGGGCAGCATGCGGTCGTCACTGTTCAAGCGTATGCCGCGAAACGAGGTGGAGTCCATCAGGTCGCCACCCGTGTAGGTGTCGCCCAGTATGAGCTGGGAAGACCAGTCGGCAATGTCGCGCTGTGCGTAGGTGGAGATGTTCTGGTAGTTGCCCCGTCCAGTGTCCGCCCAGCTGAAGGAGCCGTTGTGCCGGAAATGCCAGCGGTCGATGTTGACGCCGCCGTTCAGGCCCAGATAGCTCTGAGTGGTGTTTTCTGCGTTGCTGGAGCGCCCGTGGTAGGTGTTGAACTGGTAGCCGAGCAGGCCGACAGGCACGCCGGCGCTCCATTGGTCGGGGCTGACATAGCCGCGCACCGAGCGGCGCAGCGAGGCCTGGGGCACGCTCAGGTCCAGTCGCTGCTTGCTGAAGTCGAAACTGGTGAAGGCGCCCGCGATGATCTGGTCCAGACGGTTGCAGCCACCGTCGGCCACCAGCTTCAAGGCGGCCTCGGGCGGCAGGCGCGAGAGGTCGATGCCCACCTTCTCCAGCAGTGCTTTGTCCAGGCAGGGCAGCGCGTCCTGCGAACCGGCCAGTGCCTTGAACTGCACTTCGCTGCGGCCAACCCAGTTGCCGTTGATGTAGATGTCTGGGTTGTAGCTGCCTGCCGTGACCACGTTGGCGCGCGAGTAGCGCGAGACGTCAATGGTCTGCTTGCCGGTGTTCAGAAAGCTGGGGTCGAAGTCGACGGCAGCCGGCGTGGGCTGCCACTGGCCGGTGGACGTGGAGGTCGTGACTTCCTTGACCTGCTGGCCCTGCTGGGCTTCGGACTGCCAGCACACCAGCACGGAGAGCAGCAGCGCATGGCCGGGCTTCAGTTGGAAATATCCGGCAGGGCCTTGGCCTGGCCCCGGCATTGTTCCTTTTCCTTGCCTTGTATGCCGGCTTTTGATTCCCTTTTCTGAATCTGGAAAGACTGGCCTGATCATTTGCTTATCTCCTAATGCTGTGCGCCCGATGCAAAGCGAACGGCCAAGGCCGATGTGCCAGTCCCGGTAAAGAGACCGATGCAGTTTTGCTGGGTATTAACGCTGTGTATCGGTGTGCTGGCCGGGCTGAAAATGCAGTGGCGTTAGATAATCAGACCGGAGAGGACGGGGGATTCGCGTGGCTTTGCTCGCATTGCCCTGTTTATTGGGCGGAATTGCCAATTATGGCTTCGTGGTTGAGACTGGCGCCCCAATCATTGATGCTGCTGAACATCACCGTGGCACCGGTCGCACCAGCCATATTGGCACCCGCAGGTTCCTTGATTGGGAAGGTGGCCACCTGGCCGGGAAGAACAGGCCCGACACCTGCCTCGAAGGATTTACCGTTGAGCTGCACTTCAACGCCAGCCACATTGACCACAAAGGCGCTGGGATTGCGTGCGTTCAACACAGGCTGGTTTTTGGCGTCAACGCCTGCCGACCATTGAAGCAGGGCAGGAGCCTCCTGGGCATTGCCGGGCAGATTGCTGGGCCGGTACATGAGCTTGACACGAGTGCGAAAGGCGAACTGGAGATTGTTGGAGTCGCCTTCCATTTTCGCCTTGGGCGGGACGTCCAGCACGTTGAGCCAGAACAGGGATTCCTTGTCAGCAGGCAGTGCTTCGCCCGAATAGATGATGCGCAACGTCTGGGTCTTGCCCGCCTCGATGCGCATGATGGTGGGCGTGATGACGAAGGGAACGTCGATGTTCTCAGGCGATTCCTGGTTGTTGCCCTTGTCCAGCCAGGCCTGCACCAGGGCAGGTTTGCTGCCTTCGTTGGTGAGCTGGATGGTGGCTTCCTTCTCGCCACTGGGGAAGATGATGCGCGTGCCCGTCAATGTCACGCTGGCCTGTGCCGCCGTTCCAAGAAGAAGGGACAACAGGATGGCAGCAAGCCCATATGAACGTTTGATCGTCAGCATCGGAGAACTCTCTGGGTTTTGAGCGAAAGAATGGGGCCGGGCCCATGTCAGAAAAGCAGAAGACACGGCATATCGACCACCGCAAGGCAGCCGATATGCCTGAAAGTCAGTGATTACTGATAGACCAGCGAGTAGGTCACCGAGGTGTCGGTACGTCCGGCCGTCACGGGGCCGGTGGCCACGTATTCGGAGGCGAAACGCATGACGGCCCGGCCCGTGCCACCGACCTTGTTGTCGATGTCCACAAAGCGCGACTGGGCGGAACCGATCTTCAGGCGCTCGTTGTTGCTGGGATCCACGATGGCGATCTGGACACCGGAGGCCACGGTGGGCGCACCAGTACCGCTGGCAGCTGCGGGCTTGAGCATGCCGGTGACCAGGTCCACGTTGGGTCCGGCTTCGAAGAACACGGCGACCTTGGAGACCGGCGTCGTGGCGGTGGCGCTGGAGGCCAGCTCACAGCCACTGAGTTCCAGCGAGAACGCCTGGCGGCCGACGGTGGCGCCCACGGTGGCCAGCTGGTTGTTCGCCACGTTGGGCAGCTTCACGCCGTCCTTGGCGGCGCCGGCGACCGTGGTGTCCACCTTGCAGGTGGTGGTGACCACCTCGCCCGTGAAGTTGATGGTGCCGTCTGCTGCTTGAGCGGTGTTCGTGGCCATCATGACCAGGCCGGCAACCGATGTCAGCAATGCGATCTTTTTCATGGGTATTCCCTCGAGTTGAAGAGATAAATGAAATTCCAGCAGCGATGAATGCGCTGGTGGAATAAGAGACTGTGTGAATGTTTGAGTGGTTAATAAATCATCAGTGTTCCATGTTCACCTCATCAATCCAATGGTTGGTAACTGTCAGCATGGTCAAGGATTTGCAGGGGTTGCGATCATGCTGGAATAGGTGGTGGCGCTGACATGGAGAAATTGTTCGGATGAGGGAGCGTTGGCGAGGGATGGGCGAGGTTTGTTTCTCTGGCATGTTTGAAGTTGAATTTTTCAAATACACCAGTGCCCAATGGCGCGGATGGGATGCAGGAGAGAATCTGTCAAAGAAAAAGGCGAAACAAAAACCTGTTCTTTGGGTATGTGATGGATTCTAGGTGTGCACCGCCGCTATATGAAATAGGGCGCATTCTGATAATTGATGCTTGATCTAGGAATAGTCCTAGATTTGCTCTGTCGAATGGGGGAAAGAGGGTGCACAGCCCGCCTGCGCCGGGCGGTTGGCTGTGCTGAGGGTGATGGTGTCTGCGGGGGGAGCGCGGGTCGCGCAGATCAGGAGGGGCCGATGGGGGTGGTCGAGGGCGAAGGCCCGCAAGGGCTGCACCGACCCTCGGCCCTGTGGATCAGGGGCGCTGGGTCAGCAGGTACTGCGCCATTTCGGCAAAGCCGTCTCCACGCTCGGCCTGGGTGACGTGGCGAGGCAGGTGCTTGAGCTGGGGCACGAAGCGCGCGATGTTGGCCACGCCCAGGCTGTGGGGCATGTGCTCGAACATGAGCTGGTCGTTGGTGGAGTCGCCGATGTAGATCCAGCGGTCCAGCGTGGCGTCGAGGTCGATGTCGAACAGGGTGCGCAGGATCCATCGCGCGCCTTCGAGCTTGTTGTGCGCACCGAACCAGCCGTTGATGTGGATGGAGCTGACGGTGGCGTTCATGCCCGCCGCCTTCATGATGGCCACGCAGCGGTCAATGTCCTGCTGGGGCATCTGGGTGAATTCGCTGTGGTCCACGGCAATATCGCATTCGCGGCCCGCCGAGTCGGTGGCGCGCAGCGCCCCGGGCACGGTGGCCTCGATCTCGGCCAGCACCTGCTGCATGCGCGCGTAGTTGGCGGTGCGCGTGGCCTCGTCCTGCTGGTAGAGCTTGTCCAGCCCGCCCTGCGCATTGCGCCGCAGGGCCACGGCGCCGTTCTCGGCCACGATGGCATCCACGGGCCAGGCCTGGGCAAAAGGCTCGCTCCAGCCCACGGGCCTGCCCGTGATCGGCACCACGCGCAGGCCGGACTGCTTGAGCCGGGCGATGGCATCGACGACATGGTCCGGCACCACGCCCTCGGTGGTCAGGGTGTCGTCGATGTCGGTGAGGATGCCGAGCGGCGATGCGGGAGGTGTCCAGAGGGACAGCGGCTGGAGGGTTGTAGGCACGGTCGTCAAAATGCAAAAAGCCGCCCGGGGCGGCTTGTAAAAGGGCAGCGTTTGCGCGCACGGACCGTGCGCGCAAGGGCTCCATCCTACTGCCTGGCGAATTCGACGATGGCCTTGTAGAACTTGTCGGAGCCGTCCTTGGGGTTGTCGGGGGACAGCTCCATGCGGTTGACGCCGTGTTCGGCCGCGCCCTTGAAGCGCTGGTTGATCACCGAGAAGTAGTAGGGGCTGATGAAGGTGGCGCCTGCGTCATAGTGGGCCTTCAGCGCGGCCAGGTGCGTTCCGTCAAGTTTCCATTGCTGCGGATTGAACTCGGGCGCGCCGTAGCCGCTGCCGATCTGGTGCTGCTTCATGAAACCGCGCAGCCAGTCGCTGTTTGTGGCGCCGCCGTACATGTTCAGGCCCTGCTTCCAAGGTGCCTTGCCATCCAGGGTCTGGGTGGAGGCGAACAGCTGCGGATTCCACGAGGGGTTCACATCGGGAATGATTTGGTGGGAGTAGAGCTTGGCGGCGGGCAGGCCGGCAGCAATGGCGCGTTCGTGGAACACCGCAAGCTGTGCGTACACCTGCGATTCGCGGTAGTGGTTCCAGTCGCGGGCCAAGGGGTTGTAGTAGACGTCCTGCAGTTGCGCCGGCATGTCGAGCCACGACCGCACGCCCTGCTTTTCCAGTATGGACGTGGGCGGCATCCAGCCGAGCCGCCGGGGGTACATGTTGACGATCTTGCCCTGATTGCGCGGAACGACAACGAAGTTGGCATTGGCCAACTGGTATTTGCGGCCCTTGGACTCGGCCACGACCTGGACGATGTGCTGTCCAGCGGACAGGTTGCTGAAGTCGAGGTTGTAGCGGAACCCGGTGTTGGGGCTGGTGATGTTGTCCACGGCGCGGTAGACGTCCAGCCGGTTGAGGCCGCGGGCCATGGGCCCTACCAGCTTGCCGTCCAGATAGAGATCCAGGCGCTCGATTGCCTGCTTTGGGTCCCACAGCCAGCCGCCCACGGGAAGTGTGCCGTCGGCGAATGCGTCGTAGTGTTCACCGAAGCCGTTGAGCTTTTCCTTGCGTATGTCCTTGGAGGGGGCCGGAATGACGTCGAACGACGCGTAGTCCAGCCCGGTCTGCGCCTTGAACTGGGCAATGTCCTTGTATTTGGTGCGAAGCCATTGGCGAAAGCCTGCGACCGAGCCCGGGCTGTAGTCGGTGACACGGATGTCCTGATAGGCACCCATGCCGTTCTCGAAGTCCGGGAACATGTGGTGCAGTTCACCGGGCAGGGTATAGGCAATGATGCGGTCCTGTACGGGCTTGGGCAGCTCCCGGATCTTCCTGGCCATGTATTCAAGGGCCTTGAAGCGGTAGTGGTTGACGGGAACCGAAGCATCCGTCGAGAGCGTGTAGGGCAGGATGCGGTAGCCGAAATAGCCCAGTTCCAGAGGCTTGCCGTCGCGTAGCTGCATCAGGTTGACGGGGTCCTTGGCCAGCTCGGCGGCAATGGGGCCGACCGAGTCGAAATGGTCTGCCGAGAAATACAGCACGACCGGACGCTGCACCTTGCGGATGACGTTCAGGAAGCTGTCCACCTTGGCTTCGTCGATTTCCCAGCCCTTGGCCGTGCGCTGGTACAGCCCCAGCAATTGCAGTGTGGCGGTGTAGCCGATCTGCACGTTGCCCTTGGGGCCGCCTGGCTCCAGCGTGTCCAGCAGGCGGTTGACGGCAGCGGAGCCGTCCAGCTTGCGCTGCTGGCAGAAGGCATAGGCCTCGTCCATGGACTTGATCCTGGTGTCTGCAACGGCTTCATCGCACAGGAGCATGCCTTCCACCGTGGGCGCGATGACCAGGGGCTGGCTGCGCGTGGCACCAGAACCTGTCTGTGCATGGGCTGCCATGGATGCCAGGGCAAGGCCTGCGGCGATCAGCGTGGATGCGTATGGAGGGTGGAAGGTGCGAGGCAGGTGGGGCATGGATGGGCTGGTGGACAGGACTGGATGTGGCAGGCCGCGAAGACGGCGCGGTCAGGCGACGGCTTCGTCTTCGAGGGACAGGCTGACCGGCTCGGTGGGCACGCTGCTCACGTCGTAGTGCAGAAAGGCGATCAGGCACTGGATGCCGATGATGATGGGCAGCGCCGCCAGCATGACGGTTCCGCTGGTGGCGGGATGGCTGGTGCTGTTGCTGACGATCCAGCGCCAGAGGCCGAAGAAGGTGCCCAGCAGCACAAGCATGACACCGCTCAGGCTGTAGAGCGTGCCCACGTTGAAGTCTCGCACCAGGTAGTTGTAGACATAGCGTCGCCACAGGCGCGAGGCGTGCTTGCGCAGGAATTCGGGCAGCACCTTGCCGATCTTGAGGTTGGACTCCTCATCGGCATAGACCGAATCCATGGGCACGTCCTTGACGACGGCGCGCACGGTGTTCAGGCGGAACAGCATGTCAGTCTCGAAGAAATACCGGCTTTCCAGCTTGTCCAGCGGCAGCTCGGCCAGCACGCAAGTGCGCACGGCGGTGTAGCCATTGGTGGGGTCCATCACGTTCCAGTAGCCGCAGCTGAGCTTGGTCATGAAGGACAGCACGGCATTGCCGAACAGGCGTACCGGAGGCATGTCCTGTACCGACTCAGGCCGGTAGAAGCGGTTGCCTTTGGTGTAATCGGCCTGGTGGCGCAGCAGGGGACGCACGAACAGCGGCAGCAGCGAGGGGTCCATCTGGCCGTCGCCGTCGATCTTCACCACGATGTCCATGCCGTCGGCAATCGCCGCCTTGTAGGCCGTGACGATGGCGCCGCCCACGCCCCGGTTCTCGGGGTTGTAGAGCACGCGCACGCGTGGGTCCGTGTTGTTCTCCTCGATGAAGCGTCCGCTGCCGGCAGGGCAGGCATCGTCCACGGCATAGATGGCCTCGACTTCGGGGCCGATGGCGTTGATGACACCGAGCACATGCTGGGTGACCTTGTAGCAGGGGATGGCGACGGCGATGCGCATGGGAGTGGACATGGGTCTCAGGATGCGTGGGCGGTAATGGTGATTCCGGCAAGGATGAGGGCGCCGCCCACCAGCGTGGGAATGCGGATGGGTTCGTTCAGGAACAGCCACCCCAGGCAGGGAACGATCACGAAGGCCAGTCCCATGAAGGGGTAGGCCAGATGCAGCGGCGCGTGCCGCAGCACCCAGATCCATACCAGGGTGGTAATGCCGTAGAGGGCCAGAGCGGTAATGAGCCAGCCGTTGAAGACCCAGTGCTGCCAGGTGGCAGCCTCGGGTATGGACAGCGCGGCTTTCTTGAAAAGCATCTGTCCGAGCGAGATGCCCAGGACGCACAGGATGGTGATGCTGGTGAGAAACGGAGTCATGTCGTGGATTCGAAGAGGGCGTCAGCGAGGTTCGTTGCGGTAATAGGGGTCGATGGGCACGCCGTGCTGAACCAGGGCCCGTGCCGCCTCGGGAAGCGTGGACCTTAGCAGCTCCGCCCCAGACCAGGTGATGACGGTGTCCTTGGGGCAGTGGAAGGTAATGATCAGCTTGCCTGGTCCTGCCGGGCGAAGATGGTCGTTTCCGTGGAGGGCGTAGGTGTGGGCTTTCCCATCGGGGCGCAGCCGCAGGGCGGTATCGGGCTCATACCAGTCGTTCGACTGATAGGCGTTGGAGACCTGTACGGCGGCTTTGCGGCAGGTGCGGGCTTCTTCTCCCTGCAGCTCGATGGCGAAGCGCGCTCGCCAGATGGCATCCATGGTGCGATGCGGGGAAAGGATGCCGGGCTCCTTGATTTCCAGCGGTATGACCAGGGCGGCCGGGCTGGTGGTCAGCTTCCACCGGCCCTCGCCGAGGTCCGTGGCATCCTGGGACTGAAGGGCGCCCATGGCGGTGCGGTCCAGTGCCATCTCCACAGGGCCGGGCCGATACGGGTCCATGCCCCAGGTTTCGTGACGGGCCGTGTAGCGTGCGAGCGCAGGCGGCAGCAGTGCGAGCACCAGCACGATGGCCACCTTGCGCGGCAGCCATTGCGCCAGCTGGCGCAGACCCCTGGCCGCAGAGCCGGAGGATGTGGCCAGCGCGGCAGGTTTTTGCAGCAGGATGGCGCATGCCACGCCGCACAGCAGCATCAGCCAGGGCTCCAGGAAAAAGAGGTTGTAGCGCGTGTTGTAGAGCACAGGCGCCAGTTGCGCCGCCATGGCCAGCACCAGAATGAGCAGTGTCAGCAGGATGGTGAGCCGCTCCGGCTCGCGCCCTGGAGGGCCGGGCAGCCGCAGGCGTTCGCCCTTGGGGCGTCGCCGCGCCTGGAGAGCGAGCGAGATGGCGGCAAAGCCGATGGCAAGCCACTCGAAGACCCGCAAAGCGCGCAGTTTGCGCAGGAACTGCAGTTCGGGCGTGCTGTAGATCAGCCAAGCCTTGATTTTGTGGGCGAAGAACACGGCGTTGTCCATTAGCAGGGTGTTCTTGACGATTTCCAGGCCCACACGGGCATTGATGCGGTCCGACTCGTGGGCAAGGGGGTTGGTCGTGGTCATGTCGGAGGCCGTCTGCGGGACGAGCGATGCGTCGTAGCCAAAGCCCGAGTAGACGGGCTCCAATCCCATCTTGGAGGGGCTCAGGCCATAGAGCAGGCCCGAGCCTGCTCCCGTGCCCAATCCCCAGACACCGAAGCAGGTGCCGTTCTTCACTACAACTGCGGCGGGCAGCAGGATGGCGGCCAGCAGTGCCACGCAGAGGCGGCGATCAATGATGCGCGAAAGGCAGCGCAGAGTGCGGCCAAGCGCCGGGCCGCGCCAGGCAGCGTATGCCGTCAGCACCAGCGCAGCGATCAGGGCCGCCAGTGTGAAGACCTGCAGAACAGGGCGCGACAGCAGGGTGATGGTCAGGCCGATGGCGAACAGGCCTAGCAGCAGGCGAGGCCGCCGCCCTCCCAGTGCGTATTCAATGCCCGCTGTCATGCACAGCATCAGGCCGAAGAGATAGATCGATTCGGTCAGTACCTGCGGAATGAACGAAGCCAGTGCCGGGTAGCTGACCAGCAGGCTGGTCGCGATCACCCCGGCCCACAGTCCGCCCAGCCGCGTGGCGCAGCGCCACATCATCAGAACGCAGGCAAGAAAGAGTACGCAGTTGGCCAGTTCGACGCGCGCATGGTCGGCGCCCCATACGGCGGCCCAGATGTAGCCCAGCGGGGCGACGTAGTAGCTGGCGGGGTCGGTGGTCAGGAAGGTCCAGGGGTCTGCAAGCAGCTTGCGGGCGTTGGGAAGGTAGGTCCAGTAGGCGTCGCCGTTGATTTCGGCATCTGCTGAAGGAAAGTAGCGGATCAGCTGTTTGGTTGCTGCATGCAGAATCCAGGCCAGCCAGGCAGCCGTGAAAAGCCGAACCGTACGTTCTTTGTTATGTGCGGTGAAAGTCATTGCTCAGTGTGTGCTGACAGGGAGTTCAGCCATTGCCCCAAGCTGGCTTCATGCAGTTCCATGGCAGAAAAGCGCACGCTCGTGTCTGTACTGCATTCGAATTTAATACGCAGCTGTGTGCTGGGGGTTGCATGCTGCATGTTGTTGAGGCCCCACGCGAAATCGGGTTCGCCACGCCAGCCTCGCAACCGAATATGCGTCGTCTTTTCTTCGCCTTGCTGGCTGGTGTGGGTCAGCCATGCCTGTGAGCAGCGACCGTGCATTTCCTGAACACGCAGACGGACTAGCTTGCTGCCGTCGAGGGCCGAGAACTGTGCGCGCCATGTCACGGAAAACACGTTGCCCGAGGCAATAGCCGCAGTTTCCTGAAATGGATTGCCTTGCAAGCCATCGACCATGATTTCATCCAAGGCTGCGGATCTCATAAGCTGTTGAGGCGCGTCGTTCACCTGGGGCAGTGCGGGGGGGCTATAGCGTTGGTGCCAGGCACCGCCCAGGACACTTGCCACAATGATCGCGGCTGTGCATGAAATGAAAAGTTTCCGACGAGGTAAGCTCCAGAGCATGCCTGCACCTGCTGCGGCAAGCAAGGTTAATCCTGTGTCGAGCGCACTGACGCTGTATCGCTGATTGTAGAGAACGGGGATGTGGACAGCCCATTGATAGATAAGCACGCCTGCCAGTAGCCAAGTCATAGGCTTGTGGCGGCCGAGCCAGGCACCGCAGATTGCCAGCACCAACAGAAAGATCCGCCATGCTCTCTCCGAGTAATTGCGTAAATGACTTTTGCTAAAAAATAGAAAAGTAGCTGCCTTGTCAAGGTGTGTTTTGAACAATGAGGCGAGTGGCAATGATGAAGCAATTTTTCTATGGGCCTGCGTCAGAATGGAGTCGCCTTCAATGGATAAGTGACTCATTTGTGTGGGGCTGCTATGCGCAAGACCAAAATAGGGCGGTTCTTGCCCTCGCAGCATGGGATTGATTCCGAAAAAGAGTGCTGCTCCTGCCCCATTTGCGATAGTCAGTTTGTGAAATTTCTGAGCATTGGCCGCCATGTAGGCGCCAATGCAAATCAGCGCTATTACGTGCGCGAGCAACAGCTTTTTCCAGGGTAGAAGGTGACGCCATCGTGCCGAAATAGCTAGGATGCACAGGGCCACAATGGCCGAGGGAATCCAATACATGTAGGTGGCTCGCGTCAAGGTCGCCATTCCCAGAGCAAGGCCGGCCAGCATGGGGGAAATCCATGCGAGCACTTTGCCTGCATGTCGATCCATACAGCAGGCGCTGGCCCAAAGCCATAGTGCCACCAGAAACAGGTATGGAGGCTCTGCCATCAGCCAAATGCTGATTAAGACCAGAACTGGTGAACAGGCACAGAGCCAAGCTGCCACAGATGCGGCCACGAAGCCGAAGCTGCGTCGGGTTGCATCGAAGAGCAGAATTACCGAGGTTAAAGCCAGAGTTAAATTGAAAGTCTGGATGGTTACCACATCTGCATGTGCCAGTGCCATGTAGACAAAAATACCAGGAGCGGCTGCCAAAATATCGGGGCTGTTCCAAAAGGACGTGGAATCCTGCAACAGTCTACGGGCCAGCGGCAGATAGGTGTACTCGGTATCAAACCAAAGAAAGCCGTCTGCCACGATAGGGGTGGCCCGTGCCACATAAATCATCAATGGAAGAACCAAACCAATCAATAACCAGCGCATATCGGTATTGCGCTGTTGCGCGGGAGGCATCTGAGATGGCTGGTTCAGGATTTGTTGCATTTCAAATTCAGTACTGTTTTCCCGAGTGCCGATGTCGCCGCCCAAGGAAAATTTTCCCAGAACAGTGCACCGCATATGTGGCGCACCCAAAGTCTTCTCGTTTGAAGGTGTTACGGTAGGTGCCATAGAAGACCATTGTTCCGGCTACCGCATAGTTATGGCCTTCATGGGTGCAACTCCATTGTATACGGGGTGTGCGTTGGTGCAAAATGGGGTATATAAGACGCAAGAATATCTGCCAGAATTTCT
Source organism: Delftia sp. NA_296.1 (assembly GCF_052692095.1). NCBI lineage: Bacteria > Pseudomonadati > Pseudomonadota > Betaproteobacteria > Burkholderiales > Comamonadaceae > Delftia > Delftia sp. NA_296.1. Next base: position 82,988 of record NZ_JBQZGF010000008.1, read on the forward strand.
GGAATGGAAAAACGTCATGGCTTTCGAGGTTTGAAGTTCATCGCGCCTTTTTCCACGGTATGCCACGAAAGGTAAGCCAAACTGGTAGTGATGGCGATGGACAATAGCATGGTACCCATCAACCCCCCAGTTGGCCATAACCATTGCAGAACAGCTTGTTGCGTTGGAAAAGCAATCAGATAGATCCCATAAGAGGGATCGCCCCAACGGCCAAAGGACCTTATCACGGGCGTAGACAGCGAGCCGAGGTAGATGAGAAGGTATGGAACAGCAATCGTGAATCCAAGATAGCGATAGCCGAATTTCCATATCGCCATGCCAACGCACACCAAGATGATGGCAGTCATTAGTGGCCGCTTGCTCCAGAGTGGCTGCAGCATAAACATCGCTGAGCCCAGCAAGAAGTAGACCATCATTTCGCGCTTGACCTTCCAGTCCGCATGAAAATCAGGTCCATATTTGGACTGGTACCAAATGAATGTTGCCAAGACTGCCAGTACCCAGAAAGCCCGCGAGCGCAAGGCACCCAGAACACCGGCGCAAGCAAGAATCACGTAGCACTGCACCTCAAAAGATATGGTCCACAGAGATCCATTGATTGCTCTCGGGTAGATGTTTTTCTCAAAAACTCCGGGTAGCCAGCCCTTGTTTTCCAGCCAGATGTTGGACAGATATTCACGCGTCAATGGAGAGCGCAGATACTCGCTTGGCGGCAGTGTCGTGAGCGACGTTCCCATGACATAGGTCGTGAGAAGAATGACAGCTATGAGTGCTGGCCATAAACGTAAAGCACGGCGTAAGCTGAAGCGCAATAGATGCGGGTCATTGTGCCAGCTTGCGGTAACGAGGTAGCCGCTTAATACGAAGAACGCAAGCACTGCAAAACCGCCCAGGGTGTGTATGCCCAGTACCAAAGGTTCGAATTGCCCGGTAAGCGCATGGTGGTGACTGACGAGAACCGCCAGTGCCGCAACGATTCGAATGGCATCGAAATTGTTGGTGTGGGAAACGGGCCGATGAAGATTGGGGGTGCTTGCTGTCATGCCTATGGTATGGTCTGTCTTTGGTCAGTTTCCGGATTGCAACGCCAACCCCGCATGCTCGCGCAGCGGATGGAAATGGATCTTCGGAAACCGCTCCTGCGCCAATCGCACGTCATAGGGTGACGTGCACAGATAGGCCAGCGTATCGGCAGCATCGCGCGCCATGCGCAGCGGGTAGGCGTTCTCGAATTCGCGCAGTTCGGCCGGGGTGTCGGCCGTGATCCAGCGGGCGCCGGTGTACTGGCAGCCTTCCAGGCGGATGTCGCAGTCGTATTCGGCGTTCAGGCGGTGCTGGACGACTTCGAATTGCAGCTGGCCCACGGCGCCCAGCAGCATGTTGCCGCCGGCCTCGGGCTTGAAGACCTGGATGGCGCCTTCCTCGCCCAGCTGCATCAGGCCCTGCTGCAGCTGCTTGGTGCGCAGCGGATTCTTGAGCACCACGGTCATGAACATTTCCGGGGCGAAGAAGGGCAGGCCCGTGAATTGGAGGTTGGTGCCGTCGGTGATGGTGTCGCCCAACTGAACGCCGCCGTGCGTGGTGAAGCCGATGATGTCGCCCGCATAGGCTTCCTCCACGGCTTCGCGGCGCTGGCTCATGAAGGTCACGACCGATGTGGGGCGCAGCTCCTTGGCAGTGCGCTGGACCTTCATCTTCATGCCGGGCGTGTACTTGCCCGAGGCCACGCGCACGAAGGCGATGCGGTCGCGGTGGTTGGCATCCATGTTGGCCTGGACCTTGAAGACCACGCCGGAGAAGCCTTCGTCCTCGGGCTGGATGATCTTTTCCACAGGCTGCTTGTTGACCAGCAGCGAGCTTTTGCGGGGGCCGGGCGGGGGCGACATGTCCACCACGGCATCCAGCACTTCCATGACACCGAAGTTGTTCACGCCGGAGCCGAAGAAGACCGGCGTGAGCTTGCCTGCCAGGAAGGCCTCGTGGTCCCAGGGGGCCGAGGCGCCCTGGGCCAGTTCCATGCTTTCCAGCGCATCGTCGAAGGACTGGCCGAAGCGCGCGCGCAGCTTGTCGGCCTCGGCCAGGGGGATGGCCTCGAAATCCTGCGGGCGGCGTTCGCTGCCGGGCTGGAACACCGTCATGGTCTGGGTGAGCAGGTTGATGATGCCGCCGAACTGCCGGCCCTGGCCCACGGGCCAGGTGACGGGGCAGCAGGGCATGCCCAGTTCGCGCTCGACTTCGTCGAGGATGTCCAGCGGATCGCGCACTTCGCGGTCCATCTTGTTGACGAAGGTGATGATGGGCGTGTCGCGCTGGCGGCAGACCTCGATCAGGCGGCGGGTCTGCGATTCCACGCCGTTGGCGGCGTCGATGACCATCAGCGCCGAGTCCACGGCCGTGAGCACGCGGTAGGTGTCTTCCGAAAAGTCCTTGTGTCCAGGGGTGTCGAGCAGATTGACCACGTGGTCGCGGTAGCTCATCTGCATGACCGAGCTGGCCACCGAGATGCCGCGCTGCTTTTCGATTTCCATCCAGTCGGAGGTGGCATGGCGGCTGGCCTTGCGGCCCTTGACGGCGCCCGCGATCTGGATCGCGCCCGAGAACAGCAGCAGCTTTTCGGTCAGCGTGGTCTTGCCCGCGTCGGGGTGGGAAATGATGGCAAAAGTCCGGCGGCGCCGGGTTTCCAGGGCGTAAGTCAAGGGGAAATCCAGGAGATGGGCTGTCGAGAGCGCACGGGTGTCCGGCACCCGTGGCGAATCGGCGCATTTTACAGAGCGTGGGCAAAAGATGGCTTTTACACGGTGTCCCTGATTGGCCCATGCATTGACCTGCCGCCTGGGGGCTGTTACGACCTGTTTTCGTGCGCTGACGAAATCATTATGGGAATGAGTACCAGCGGCATGGTGAAGAAAAGCAGTAAGTAACGATATTCGCCTGCCGAAGCGAATGCAGCGATACCTGCCAGTTGAAACGCCAGGGGAATTGTCACAAGCAGGGCTGGCAGGTCCTTGCCGCGGCAACTGCGCCACAGCAGCAAGGCCAGCAGGCCCATGCCCAGCCAAGGTGTCCACAGCAGCCACCGCCAAGCGTAGCTATATCTGTGCACGGCGCGCAGTGCCTGTTCTGCCTGGTCCAGCCCGAACCGGCGCATCTGCGACTGTGTCTGGGTGCGCTTCAGGACGTATTGCGCATAGTCGAGCGCAGGAAATCCACCCTGCGCAAGCGCCGCAGCCAAAAAAACGTTCACACGGCTGGCCACCACGTCCGGCAGGTTGTGCCACAGGTTGTAGCGGAAGAATTCCTGCACCAGTTCCTTGCGCTGGTCCTCGGGCAGCCCGAAGAGCTGGGGGCCTGACGGATGGAACACCAGCATGTCCCAGTAGGCTGGGTCCGAGTAGGTGAGCAACAGCTCCCGGGGGCGGTAGCTGTCGAGGATTTCCAGGGTGCGCGCGGAAAGCTTGGGCTCCTGCAGTACCCAAGGGTCGTTCATGAGGGGCTGCTTTTGCCATAGATCGTTCATGGCCCTGGGCTGGAGCAGCTTGACGGTCTCGAAGAGGACCAGTGAATCCGTGGCGCTTTGCGCGGTCGATTTGTGCAATTGGGTTCCTGCATAGACCGTGGCGCACCAGAACGCGATGATGGTCCCGAGATACCAGCGGCTGCGGCGGTCGGCGAGAAACAGGGCCAGCATGGCAGGTGCCAGGAAAACGATCCCGTTGGCGCGCACGAACACGGCGAAGGGCAAGGCAAGGGCAATCACGGCCAGGGATGCCCGACTGTGCTGGCGCCGGCTGCACAGCAGCCAGAGCTCGAACAGCAGCGCGCAAGAAGCCACGGCGAAGATGGCGTCCGGGTACAGCGTGCCTGTGAAATAGACCATGTGCGGCGCCGCGCAGATGAAGAGCAGCAGAAAGACGCACAGCGCGCGGTGCCGCGAGGTCCAGTACCAGCCCAGCATGCGGGCGAAGAACATGGCACACAGCAATATCAACGCGATGATGGGTACTTCCACCAAGTGGGTGGCGCCGTAGGTGAGACGGATGAAGTAGTACCACAGCACCCCTTTGCCGGAGCGGAATTTGTCCGGGTTGTCCACTTCCATGAGGACGGCCGCACTGTCCTCGCCCAGCACGCCGGGCCAGAAGATCAGCAGCCATCCCAGGTACAGGAGGCTGAGCAAACCCCAGAAACGAAGGAAAGTCCTGCCATCGGTTGCCTGGCCTGTCGTGGAAGTGTTTTTCACTGGGAGTGCAGGGGTCATAAGGGTGGGATGGCAGAGCGTGAAGGGCGGGGTTCTGAACCGTTCGATAAGAGGCATTGGTGGACATCTTGATGCCGTCTTGATACGGCATGCCGCAATCTCAATCCGCTTTTGACAGCCCCGGCCCTAGAGTTTTCCCCATCGCAACAACAGGTGCCGCAAAGCGGTGCCGATGCGGGAGAAATTCCTATGACCCTGACCGAAATCACCGGATGGCTGGGCGCCTTGGGCGCCCTGGCTCTGTTTGTCTACCTCGGATACGCATTGCTGCGGCCCGAGCAGTTCTGAGGTGGCGCAGATGCAAGACCTTATCTTTATCGCCCTGAGCCTGGGCTGCTTCGGGGGCCTGCTGGCCTTCGTGGCGGCGCTGGGCCGGATTTGACTGCCTGAAAGGAGACCGCCATGTGGTTGACCTGGATGGAATATGCACTGGTGCTGCTGGTGATGACGGCGCTGGCCGTGCCCATGGGGCAGTGGCTGGCACGCTGCTTCACGAGTGAGCACCATGTCTGGATCGAGCGGCTGAGCTTTCGCGCCCTGGGCGTGAACCCGGCCGAGCACATGGGCTGGCAGCGCTACGGGCTGGCGCTGCTGCTGTCCAACGGCGCCATGCTGCTGCTGGGCTATGCGCTGCTGCGCGCGCAGGGCTGGCTGCCGCTGAATGCGCTGGGCAATGCGGCACAGACGCCGGATCTGGCCTTCAACACGGCCGCGTCCTTTGTGACCAACACCAACTGGCAGGCGTATTCGGGCGAGAGCAGCCTGTCCAACGCCACGCAGATGGTGGCCATCACCTTCATGATGTTTGCGGGTGCTATCACGGGCGTGGTCGCGGCTGCGGGCTTCATCCGCGGCCTGGCGCGCTCCAGTGCGTCGGACCTGGGCAACTACTGGGTGGACTATGTGCGCGTGCTGTGGCGCGTGATGCTGCCGCTGAGCTTTGTGGTGGCCCTGGTCTATGTGTGGCAGGGCGTGCCGCAGGCGCTGGACGGCCAGGTCTGGGCGACGACGCTGGAGGGCGCGCGCCAGCAGATCCTGCTGGGCCCCGTGGCCAGCCTGGAGAGCATCAAGCACATCGGCACCAACGGCGGCGGATTCTTCGGCATGAACGCGGCCCATCCGTTCGAAAACCCCACGCCGCTGACCAATGCCATCCACATCCTGGGCATGCTGCTGATTCCCTCGGCCATGACCTATGCCTTCGGCTCCATGCTGCTGCGCCGCCGCCAGGGCTGGGTGCTGTTCGGCGCCTGCCTGGTGATGTTCGTGGGCTTTCTGGCGCTGGTGTTCACGGCCGAGCAGGCCGGCAATCCGCTGCTCACGGCCGCAGGTGCCGACCAGCAGATCAGCGCCACCCAGCCGGGCGGCAACATGGAGGGCAAGGAGCTGCGCTTCGGCATCGCCGACACGGCGCTGTTCGTGGCCACGACCACGGCCGCGACCACGGGCTCGGTCAATGCCATGCATGACTCGCTGACGCCGCTGGGCGGGCTGGTGCCGCTGGCACAGATGATGCTCAACTGCGTGTTCGGCGGTGATGGCGTGGGCCTGATCAACCTGCTGCAGTACGCCATCCTCACGGTCTTCCTGGCCGGCATGATGATCGGCCGCACGCCCGAGTTCCTGGGCAAGAAGATCGAAGCGCGCGAGATCAAGCTGGTGATGCTGGCCGTGATGGCGCACCCGATCTCCATCCTGGGCTTCACGGCGTTGGCTGCGGTCTGGCCCGACACCATGGCCAGTCTGACCAACCGGGGGCCGCACGGCTTCTCGGAGGTGCTCTATGCCTATGCCTCGGGCACGGCCAACAACGGTTCGGCCTTTGCGGGCCTGAATGCGAACACGCCGTTCTTCAACACCACCATCGGCCTGGCCATGCTGGCGGGCCGGTATCTGACGCTGCTGCCCATGCTGGCCCTGGCCGGCAGCCTGGCGGCCAAGCCCACCGTGCCTGCGGGGCCGGGCACCTTCCCGACGGCCACGCCGCTGTTCATGGGGCTGCTGGTCTTCGTGGTGGTCGTGGTCGGCGGGCTGACCTTCCTGCCTTCGCTGGCCCTGGGGCCCGTGGTCGAGCAGCTGCAGATGCTGTCAGGACAGGTCTACCCCTGAATCCCTGAGCCAGCTGAGCCCTTTTTTTCTTGGTCGCCGGTTCTGCCTTGGCAGGGCCGCGCGGCGGAGGTTTCGAGATGCAAGTTCAAACACATACTTCCGGCCCCTTGCCGGTGCTGCGCGCTGATGCGCAGGCCCAAGCGCAGGCCGTTCCAGGCGGGCTGCGCTCGCTGTTCGGCCCCAGCCTGCGGTCGGCACTGTTCGTCGCCGTGGTCACGGGCCTGGCCTATCCGCTGGTCACCACGCTCGTGGCCCAGGCCGCGTTTCCCAAGACCGCCAATGGCAGCCTGGTCATGCGCCAGGGCTCGGTCGTGGGTTCGGCCCTGATCGGGCAGGAGTTCGCTTCGCCGCGCTATTTCCAGGGCAGGCCCAGCGCCACCACGGCGCCTGATCCCGACAAGGCCGATGCCACGGTGGCCGCGCCTTACAACGCTGCGCTGTCGGCCGCCACCAACCAGGGGCCGACCCATGCGGCGCTCAAGGAGTCCGTGGCGGCGCGCGTGGCGGCCTACCGCGAACTCAATGGCCTGGCTGCAGATGCTGCGGTGCCTGTGGATGCCGTGACGGCCTCGGCCTCCGGCCTGGATCCGCACATCTCGGTGGCCAATGCCGAGCTGCAACTGCCGCGCGTGGCCCGCGAGCGCCAACTGCCCGTGGCCAAGGTCCAGGAACTGTTGCGCCAGCAGGTGGAGCCGCGCGTGCTGGGCCTGCTGGGCGAGCCGCGCGTGAACGTGCTGCAGCTGAATCTGGCGCTGGACGATCTTTCGGCCGCGACGCTGCAGCCTGCGGCAGTCCATGCCGCCAAGGAGTAAGCCATGTCGCGCAAAACTGCTTTGTCCCTGTTCGATCCTTCGCTGGTGCGCCAGGCGCTGGGTGACTCCGTCCGAAAGCTGGCACCCAGCGCGCAATGGCGCAACCCGGTGATGTTCGTGGTCTACCTGGGCGCCATCTTCACCAGCCTGCTCTGGGCCCAGGCCCTGGCGGGCGAAGGCGAGGCGCCTGCGGGCTTCATCCTGGCGATTGCGCTGTGGCTGTGGTTCACCGTGCTGTTCGCCAACTTTGCGGAGGCGCTGGCCGAGGGGCGCAGCCGCGCCCAGGCCGCCAGCCTGCGCAGCATGAAGCGCAGCACCGTCGCCAAGAAGCTGGAGCAGGCCAACTACCAGAGCCGCTGGCATCCCGTGGGTGCCGAAGAACTGCGTTCGGGCATGTGGGTGCTGGTGGAGGCCGGCGACACCGTGCCGCTGGACGGCACCGTGATCGAGGGCGTGGCCTCGGTGGACGAGAGCGCCATCACCGGCGAATCGGCCCCCGTGATCCGCGAGGCCGGCGGCGACTTCTCTTCGGTCACCGGCGGCACGCGCGTGCTGTCGGACTGGCTGGTGGTGCAGATCACCGTCAATCCCGGTGAGTCCTTCCTCGACCGCATGATCTCCATGGTGGAGTCGGCCCGCCGCCACAAGACGCCCAACGAGCTGGCGCTGACCATTTTGCTGGTCGGGCTGACGCTGCTGTTCCTGCTGGTCATCGTTACGCTGCGGCCCTATTCGTCCTTTGCGGTGGAGCTGACGGGCAGCGGCCAGGTCGTGGGACTGACGGTGCTGGTGGCGCTGCTGGTGTGCCTGATCCCGACCACCATCGGAGGCCTGCTGTCGGCCATTGGCGTGGCGGGCATGAGCCGCATGATGCAGGCAAACGTGATCGCCACCTCGGGCCGCGCCGTGGAGGCGGCCGGCGACGTGGACGTGCTGCTGCTGGACAAGACCGGCACCATCACGCTGGGCAACCGCCAGGCCAGCGAGTTCCTGCCCGCGCCCGGCGTGACGGCCGCGCAACTGGTGGATGCGGCGCAGCTGGCCTCGCTGGCCGACGAGACGCCTGAAGGCCGCAGCGTGGTCGTGCTGGCCAAGGAGATGCATGGCCTGCGCGAGCGCGACCTGGCCACGCTGCATGCGGTCTTCGTGCCCTTCACGGCCCAGACGCGCATGAGCGGCGTGGACATGCCCCAGCCGGACGGCGCCACGCGCAGCCTGCGCAAGGGCGCGGCCGACGCCGTGCGCCGCCACGTTGAATCCCTGGGTGGCCAGTTCCCGCCCGCCATGCTCAAGGTGGTGGAGGATGTGTCACGGCGCGGCAGCACGCCGCTGGTCGTGGCCGACGGTGCCCGCGTGCTGGGCGTGATCGAGCTCAAGGACGTGGTCAAGCACGGCATACGCGAACGCTTTGCCGAGCTGCGCCGCATGGGCATCAAGACCGTGATGATCACGGGCGACAACCCGCTCACGGCGGCGGCCATTGCGGCCGAGGCCGGCGTGGACGACTACCTGGCCGAAGCCACGCCCGAGGACAAGCTGCGCCTGATCCGCGAACATCAGGCCGCCGGCCGGCTTGTGGCCATGACCGGCGACGGCACCAACGACGCACCTGCCCTGGCCCAGGCCGACGTGGCCGTGGCCATGAACAGCGGCACCCAGGCGGCCAAGGAAGCCGGCAACATGGTGGACCTGGACAGCAATCCGACCAAGCTCATCGAGGTCGTGGAGACCGGCAAGCAGATGCTGATGACGCGCGGCGCGCTGACCACCTTCAGCGTGGCCAACGACGTGGCCAAGTACTTCGCCATCATCCCGGCCGCCTTCGTGGGTACCTATCCGCAGCTGTCGGCGCTCAACGTCATGGGGCTGGCCAGCCCGGGCTCGGCCATCCTGAGTGCCGTGATCTTCAACGCGCTGATCATCATCGTGCTGATCCCGCTGGCCCTGCGCGGCGTGCCCTACCGTGCCATCGGTGCCTCGGCCCTGTTGCGGCGCAACCTGCTGATCTACGGCCTGGGTGGCCTGGTCGTTCCCTTCATCGGCATCAAGCTGATCGACATGCTGCTGGTGGCTCTGAACCTGGCGTGACCCTGTGCGGCCCGCCTGCCCGGCCGGGCAGGCCCCGCTTTGCTCTTCTCTTCAAGAAAACCAAGATGAAATCCGTTTCTTCCATGACGGCCGCTGGTGCCGTCCCCCATTTCTCCCTGGCCGCACTGCTGTCGCTGGCGGCCGCATCCTGCCATGCGCAGGCCGAGACCTCCCCCGTCAGCGCTGCCAGCGCCGCTGCCCAGGAATCGCCCGCACCCGCCTACGCCCTCACCGGCAGCGTGGCGCTGCTCAGCGACTACCGTTTCCGTGGCATCTCGCAAAGCTGGATGGGGCCGGCGCTGCAGGGCGGGCTGGAGCTGTCGCTGCCGCGCGGCGCCTACCTGGGCGTGTCCGGCTCCAGCGTGTCGCGCCACAGCTATCTGGATGGCCGCGCGCTGGAGCTGGACCTGTACGGCGGCTGGCGTACCGAGCTGCTGCCGGGCTGGACGGGCGACATCGGCCTGCTGCACTACAACTACCCCGGCGCGCGCGTGCCCCGCGGGGATGGCAGCGGCGGCGTGCGCTACGACACCACCGAGGCCTATCTGGGCGTCACCAACGGCGGCTTCAGCGCCAAATGGTCGCTGGCGCTCACGCCTTACTTCGGGCTGCGCGACAGCACGGCGGCCACGGCCTTTGCCGAGGCGCTTCCCGGCAGCGGCAGCTCACGCGGCAGCAGCTATCTGGACCTGAACTACCAGCACCCGTTGGGCGACTGGGCCGTGCTGGGCCTGCATGCCGGCCACACGCAGGTGCGCAACTACAGCGAACTGTCGTATGCCGACTGGCGCGTCTCGCTGGCCCGCAGCTGGGGACCGTGGACGGCCACGCTGGCCTGGGCCGGCACCTCGGCCGACACGCGCTACTACCGCGCGGCCAACGCGGCGGGCCAGATGCAAAGCCTGGGCCGCAGCGGCTGGGTGCTGTCGCTGTCGGCGGCGTTCTAGTGTGGGAGCACGCTCTGGTGCTAGGCTGAGAACCATGCCCATTTCGTCCTCTGCCGAGCCGGCGCCGCCCGGTCTGCCGCGCCCCGATCCCGACGCCCTGGTCGCGCGCCTGCGCCATGAGCGGGCGCAGGAGGGACGGGGCAAGCTGCGCATCTACTTCGGATCGAATGCAGGCGTGGGCAAGACCTACGCCATGCTGGCCGCCGCCCAGCGCGAACGCCAGGGGGGCCGCGAGGTTCTGGTGGGACTCGTGGAAACCCATGGCCGCAAGGAAACGGCGCAGCAACTGCATGGCCTGGAGCAACTGCCGCTGCGCGAGCTGCCGCATCAGGGGCGGACGCTGCGCGAGTTCGACCTGGATGCGGCGCTCGCGCGGCGGCCGCGCGTGCTGCTGCTCGATGAACTGGCGCACAGCAATGCGCCGGGTTCGCGCCATCCCAAGCGCTGGCAGGACGTGCAGGAGCTGCTGGACGCAGGCATCGATGTCTGGACCACGATCAACGTGCAGCACCTGGAAAGCCTGAACGACGTGGTGGGCGGCATCGTGGGCATCACGGTGCGCGAGACCGTGCCCGACCAGATCTTCGACGATGCCGACGAGGTCATCGTCGTCGACATCTCGCCCGACGAGCTGCTGCGCCGCTTGAAGGACGGCAAGGTCTACATGCTGGAGCAGGCCGAGCGGGCCTCGCGCAACTTCTTTCGCCGCGGCAACCTGCTGGCGCTGCGCGAGCTGGCGCTGCGCCGCACGGCCGATCGCGTGGACGAGGACATGCGCGACTACCGGCGCGAACGCTCCATAGGCACGGTCTGGCCTGCGCGTGAGCGCCTGCTGGTGGCCGTGGCAGGACACGCGGGCGACGACGCCCTGGTGCGCCAGGTCGCGCGCATGGCGCGCCGGCTCGATGCGGACTGGATGGTGGTCTACGTGGACGCGCCCCAGCGCCAGCACCGCCCACGCAGCGTGCAGGCCGCCGTGCTCAAGACCCTGGCCCTGGCCGCGCGCCTGGGGGCCGAGACGGCTACGCTGCCGGGCGCCGATGTGGCCGAGGCCCTGGTTGCCTTCGCGCGCGAGCGCAACGCCAGCCGCCTGGTGCTGGCCCAACCGCCGCGCCCGGCATGGTCGCCCTGGCGCTGGTGGGGCCGCAGCCTGCCCGACCGCATCACGCACCTGCATCCCGATATCGATGTGCTGGTGCTCTCCGGCGGCTCCAGCGCGGCCCGGACCGAGGCCGCTCCTGCCGCGACTTCCGCGCTGCCGCGGCGCGCACCGCTGCCGTGGAAGGGCTATGCCGGCGTCACCCTGGCCTGCCTGGCCGCCACGGCGCTGGCCGAGCAGCTGCTGCGCGTCTTCGACCCGGCCAACGTGGTCATGCTGTTCCTGCTCATCGTCGTGCTGTCCTCGCTGCGCTGGGGGCGGGGCCCCGGTGCCTGGGCCGCGCTGCTGTCGGTACTGTGCTTCGACTACTTCTTCGTGCCGCCGCGCGGCTCCTTCCATGTCAACGACACGCAGTACCTGTTCACCTTCGTGCTGATGCTGGGCGTGGCCCTGGTCTGCGGCCAGCTCATGGCGCGGCTGCGGCATGAGGCGCGCGTGGCGGCCGAGCGCGAGCGCCGCGCAGGCGCCCTGGCACGGCTGGCGCGCGATCTGTCGGGCGCGCTCACGCAGGAGCAGGTGGTGGAGATCGCGCTGCGCACGGTCTCGGGCGTGTTCGACGCCCAGGCCGGGCTGCTGCTGCCCGATGCCGACGAGCGCCTGCGGCCCGCGGGCGGCGGCCCCTGCCCCATGGATGACAGCATTGCGCGCTGGGCCATGGACCATGGCCAGCAGGCCGGCCAGGGCACGGACACGCTGCCGGCCGCACCGGCCCGCTATGTGCCGCTGGCGGCACCCGTGCGCATGCGCGGCGTGCTGGTGCTGCAGCTGCGCGCGCCGCAGCGCCTGGAGGTGCCCGAGGAGCAGCGCCTGCTGGAGGCCTGTGCCAGCCAGGTGGCGCTGGCGCTGGAGCGTCAGCACTTCGTGGCCGTGGCCCAGCAGACCCAGATCGCCATGGAGGGCGAGCGCATGCGCAACACCCTGCTGTCGGCCGTCTCGCACGACCTGCGCACCCCGCTGACCACCATCCTGGGCGCGGCCGAGGCCGCGCAGCGCCATGTGCCGCCGGGCGGCGCGGCCGACATGCTGGAGCAGGTCCGCATCCAGGCGCAGGCCATGCAGCGCCTGGTGGAGAATCTGCTGGACATGGCGCGCCTGCAGCAAGGCGGCGTGCACCTGCAGCGCGAATGGCTGCCGCTGGACGAAGTGGTGGGCAGCGCGCTGCGCCAGATGCGCGCGCGCCTGGGCCAGCATCCCGTGAGCACCGACGTGCCCGCCAGCCTGCCGCTGCTGCAGCTCGATGCCCTGCTCATGGAGCGCGTGCTGGTCAACCTTCTGGACAACGCCGCCAAGTACACGCCGGCCGGCACGCCGCTGGCCATCAGTGCGTGTGTGCAGGATGGCGAACTGCTGCTGTCCGTGCGCGATGGCGGGCCGGGCCTGCCATCCCACCTGCCGGTGGAGACGCTGTTCGAACCCTTCACGCGCGGCACGGCCGAGTCCACCGTCTCGGGCATCGGCCTGGGCCTGGCGCTGGTGCGCAGCATTGTCGAGGCGCATGGCGGGCGCATCGAGGCTGCCGCCGCACGGCCCGGCCCGGGCACCATCTTCACGCTGCGCTTTCCCGTGCCCGAGCAGCCTGCGCTGGATTAGAGTCCCGCCATGCACGAAAGCACTCCATGAGCACGCCCGCCAACCGCATCCTGATGATCGAGGACGACCCCGGCATCCGCCGCTTCGTGCGCCTGGTGCTGGAAGACGAAGGCTGGCAGGTCTTCGAGGCCGACAGCGCGCGCCGTGGCCTGATAGAGGCGGCGAGCCGCCAGCCCGATCTGGTCATCCTCGACCTGGGCCTGCCGGACGCCGATGGCAAGCAGGTCCTGACCGAGCTGCGCGGGTGGTCCTCCGTGCCCGTCCTCGTGCTCTCCGCGCGCGAGCGTGAGGACGAGAAGGTGGCCGCATTGGATGCCGGCGCCGACGACTACCTGGTCAAGCCCTTCGGCGTGCCCGAGCTGCTGGCCCGGCTGCGCGTGATGCTGCGCCGCCGCCAGCAGCTGGGCGCCGCCGGTGGGGCGGGCGGCACCGCCGCGTCCAGCAAGGTGCACTTCGGCCCGGTGCAGGTGGACCTGGCCACGCATGAGGTGCGGCGCGCGGGGCAGTTGGTGCACCTCACGCCCATCGAATTCCGCCTGCTGGCGGCCCTGATCGCCGCCCAGGGCCGTGTGATGACCCACCGCCAGCTGCTGCTGCAGGTCTGGGGCCCCGAGTACCTGAGCCGCGCCCACTACCTGCGCGTGCACATGGCCAATCTGCGCCAGAAGATCGAGGACGAGCCGGCCCAGCCGCGCCACCTGGTGACCGAGCTGCAGGTGGGCTACCGGCTTGTGGGGCTGGGCGGTGAGGCATCCCCGGGATCGGTATAATCGGCGCCTCTCCGAGGAGCGTTGCAGCGGCCCCCACACATCAGGCGTGGTCGCGAGGCTCGGAGTCATACCTGCAACGACGCTCGCCCACGCTTTCTGTGCGGTGAGCTTTTTTTCGTCTCCCGCAGAACGTGGTTTTTCATTCATCTTTTGGAGAAAACCATGAACGCTGCTGTTCGTCCCGTTTCCGCCGACACGGCCATCGCTGACATTTCCCTCGCTGCCTGGGGCCGCAAGGAAATCCTGATCGCCGAAACCGAAATGCCCGGCCTGATGGCCACGCGCGAGGAATTCGCCGCTGCCCAGCCCCTCAAGGGCGCGCGCATCACCGGCTCGCTGCACATGACCATCCAGACGGCCGTGCTGATCGAGACGCTCAAGGCCCTGGGCGCCGAAGTGCGCTGGGCGTCGTGCAACATCTTCTCGACGCAGGACCACGCTGCTGCCGCCATCGCGGAAACCGGCACGCCCGTGTTCGCCATCAAGGGCGAATCGCTGGCCGACTACTGGGACTACACCCACCGCATCTTTGAATTCGGCGCCGCCGGCACCGAAGGCGAAGGCCCGAACATGATCCTGGACGACGGCGGCGACGCCACCATGCTGCTGCACCTGGGCATGCGCGCCGAAAAGGACCTGTCCGTGCTGGACAACCCCGCCTCCGAAGAAGAGAAGATCGCCTTCGCCGCCATCCGCGCCAAGCTGGCCCAGGACCCCACCTGGTACACGCGCAAGAGCGCCCACATCATCGGCGTGACCGAAGAGACCACGACCGGCGTGCACCGCCTCAACGAGATGTCGGCCAAGGGCACGCTGAAGTTCCGTGCCATCAACGTCAACGACTCCGTCACCAAGAGCAAGTTCGACAACCTCTACGGCTGCCGCGAATCGCTGGTGGACGGCATCAAGCGCGCCACCGACGTGATGATCGCCGGCAAGGTTGCCGTGGTGGCCGGCTACGGCGACGTGGGCAAGGGCTGCGCCCAGGCGCTGCGCGCGCTGTCGGCCCAGGTCTGGGTCACCGAGATCGATCCCATCAACGCCCTGCAGGCGGCCATGGAAGGCTACAAGGTCGTGACCATGGAATGGGCGGCAGACAAGGCCGACATCTTCGTGACCACCACCGGCAACCGCGACATCATCCGCCACGAGCACATGGTGGCCATGAAGAACGAAGCCATCGTCTGCAACATCGGCCACTTCGACAACGAGATCGACGTCGCCTCCATCGAGCAGTACCAGTGGGAAGAGATCAAGCCCCAGGTGGACCACATCACCTTCCCTGACGGCAAGAAGATCATCCTGCTGGCCAAGGGCCGCCTGGTGAACCTGGGTTGCGCCACCGGCCACCCCAGCTTCGTGATGAGCGCCTCGTTCGCCAACCAGACCATCGCCCAGATCGAGCTGTTCACCAAGCCCGATGCCTACGAGGTCGGCAAGGTCTACGTGCTGCCCAAGATCCTGGACGAGAAGGTCGCCCGCCTGCACCTGAAGAAGGTCGGCGCCATGCTGACCGAACTGACGGACGGCCAGGCTGCCTATATCGGCGTGAGCAAGCAGGGCCCCTACAAGCCCGAAACTTATCGCTATTAAGCACCCCCTGAGCGGCTTGCGCCGCTTCCCCCTCTCTACCCGCTCCGCGGGGGAGGGGGGCGACGCCCTCGCTGCGGGGCGGCCCTTGCTTGGCGTCCCTGAGTTGGGTCGCGCCGGTTTCGGGCATTAGTCAACTGAGATTTCCTGGAGCGACGCTATGCGCGCAGATGTATTTTTGGTGGAAGCCGGCCATGCGGCCACGCGCTCGCAGGCGCAGCGGCTGATTGCAGGCGGCGTGCAATGGCGCATGACGCCGCTGACGCCTTGGAAGAAGGTTGCCAAGAACGGCGACGAGATTCCTGCGGGTGCCGAGCTGCAGCTGCTGGACGGGGCCGAGGCCCGGTTCATCTCGCGCGGCGGGCTGAAGCTGGAAGGCGCGCTGGCGGCCACCAAGCTGTCGGTGCAGGGCCTGCGCTGCCTGGACGTGGGCCAGAGCACGGGCGGTTTCACCGACTGCCTGCTGCAGGCGGGCGCCGCCCAGGTCATCGGCGTGGACGTGGGCCATGGCCAGTTGCATGACCGGCTGCGCTCGGATGTGCGTGTGATCTGCGTCGAGGGTGTCAATGCCCGCGCGGTGACGGCCGAGGGCCTGCAGGAGTCCTGCGAGGAAGTGCTGTCCGAACGCTGGGAAGAAGATCCCGACGACAACGACACCCAGCCCGTGGCGCCCTATGCCTGGATGCGCAACGGCGGTCTGGTCGATGAAGACTACGACGACAGCGACGACGCCAAGGAAAAAGAGATCGAGGCCTTCAAGGCCGAGCGCGCGGCCAAGGGCAAGGCCCGGGAAGAAGGCACGGTGGCCACGCAGCGCCGCCGCCGCGCCGAGTTTGCCGACGTGGACATCACGCCGCAGTTCGACTTCGTCACGGGCGATCTGTCCTTCATCTCGCTGACCCTGGTGCTGCCGGCCGTCACGCGCCTGCTCAAGCCGCATGGTCAGCTGCTGATGCTGGTCAAGCCGCAGTTCGAACTGCAGCCGGGCCAGGTCGGCAAGGGCGGCATCGTGCGCGATGCGGCCCTGTTCACCGAGGTGGAGCAGCGCATCCGCACCTGCCTGGGCGAGCTGGGGCTGGAGGTCAAGGGCTGGATGGAGTCGGCCATCGAAGGCGGTGACGGCAACCGCGAATTCTTCGTGCATGCCCAGCAGGCGGCCGTGGTGAAGGAGCCTGCACAGCCTGAAACGCAGGACGACGACGAGCCCCGTTCGGCCGTGAAGGCCGCGCCCAAGCGCGTGTCCCGCACCGTGCTGCGCGAGCAGCGCAACGAGCGTGTGATCGACACCAGCACCGAGTTCGGCGTGCCCGGACCGGGGCGCGCCAAGCTGCGCAAACGCAACGAATGAAACACTGAGCAGTGAGTCTTACATGAGCTTTCCGATCAGCTTCGAATTTTTCCCGACCAAGACGCCCGAAGGCGCGGCCAAGCATGTGCAGGTGCGCAAGAACCTCTATGCGCGCAAGCCCCAGTTCTGCTCCGTCACCTATGGCGCGGGCGGCTCCACGCAGGCCGGCACATTCAACATGGTGCGTGACATCCAGAGCGAAGGCGTCAGCGCGGCATCGCATTTCTCCTGCGTGGGCGCCACGCACGACAAGGTGCGTGCCGAGCTGCAGGAGCTCAAGGCCATGGGCGTGCGCCGCATCGTCGCGCTGCGCGGCGACCTGCCCAGCGGCTATGGCCTGGGCGGTGAATTCCAGTACGCCAGCGACCTCGTGGAATTCATCCGCCGCGAGTTCGGCGACTGGTTCCACATCGAGGTGGCAGCCTATCCCGAGGTCCACCCGCAGGCGAAATCCCCACATTCCGATCTGGAAGCGTTTGCGGCTAAAGTGCGCGCTGGCGCGGATTCCGCGATCACCCAATATTTCTACAATGCCGACGCCTACTGCCGTTTCGTTGATGCGGCGCGCGGCATGGGGCTTGATGCACCGGTTGTTCCCGGCATCATGCCCATCACCAGCTCTACGCAGCTGATGCGCTTCTCGGACGCCTGCGGCGCCGAGATCCCGCGCTGGATCCGCCTGCGTCTGCAGGCTTACGGAGATGACACGGCGTCCATTCGCGCCTTCGGCCTCGATGTCGTGTCCCGTCTATGCGAGCAGTTGCGCAGCCAGGGCGCTCCCGGGCTGCACTTCTATACGATGAACCAGAGCGTCGCCACGCTGGAAATCTGCGATCGATTGGGCCTTTGAGCGCGCAGCCACTGCGCCGGCCCCGGGCGGCCCTCTAGAACTTGGGAACGGTCAGGCGTTCCCTGGAGGTTTTTGCCCATGGATCGTAATTTTCGACGCCTGCATTGGCGCTGGCTGGCCATGTGTGCCATCACCGCCACCCTGGCTGGCTGCGCACCGG
Source organism: Delftia sp. NA_296.1 (assembly GCF_052692095.1). NCBI lineage: Bacteria > Pseudomonadati > Pseudomonadota > Betaproteobacteria > Burkholderiales > Comamonadaceae > Delftia > Delftia sp. NA_296.1. The sequence continues at coordinate 100,669 of NZ_JBQZGF010000008.1, forward strand.
CTCCCGTGGCCGAAACCGATGCCGAGTCCGGCGCCCTGATGGCCGGTTCTGCAGGTTCGGCAGGTGCCGAGGCCATGGCTGAAGGCCAGACGCCTGCGGCCGTTCCCTCCGCAGGCAAGCGCAGCAGCCGCGCCTCGCGGGCCGCGCAGCCCGCCACCAGGTCCGCGGATGCCAGGCCCTCCGAACCGGCTTCGCCCGAAGAGAGTGCCGACACTCCCTCCAATCCCGATTTCGCCCTCGTTCCATCTCGCGACAGCGACCAGCAAGGCCTGGCCTCCTGGTATGGCCCGGGCCTGCATGGCCGGCTGACGGCCAGCGGCGAGCGTTTCGACAAGGAAGAGCTGACGGCTGCGCACCGCAGCTTCGCCTTCGGCAGCCGTGTCTGCGTGCGCAGCGCCGCGACAGGCAGGACGGTGGTGGTGCGCATCAATGACCGGGGGCCGTTTGCGCCCGGCCGCGTGATCGACCTGAGCCAGGCCGCTGCGCAGGAGCTGGGCATGGTCGGCCTGGGCATCAAGCCCGTGGAGCTGTGGCAGCTCGATGAAGGCGAGGAAGAATGCCCCGAAACCCTGGTCACGGCCAGGAAGGCAGAGTCCCTCAAGAAGACGCAGCAGGCCAGGGCACAGACACAAACACAAACGCAGGCGCGGACCCAGATTCAGGCAAAGGCTCCGGTCCGGCCGCGTGTGCAGGCCAAGGCGCCCGCATCCAGGCCCAATGCACGCACGGCCGTGGCCAGCCGTGCCGCCCCTGCCGCCAGGCCGGTGGCGAAGGCCGCAGCGCCCGCCGCAGCCTCGGCCACGGCAGTGGCCTCTGCGGCGTCGAGCTCGCGCTGAACCGTGTTCAGCCGCCGGATTCGAGCGTGAAGGCCGCGTTCTCGTCCTGACCGAGCAGCTTGACCAGCTGCGGCATGGCCGGCTTGAGCTGTTCCTTGAGATTGAACGGCGGATTGATCAGGAACATGCCGCTGGCCGGCAGGCCGCCGCGCTCCGACGTCTTGTTGCTCTTGACCGTGAGCTCCACGTGCAGCCAGCTCTTGCCGGCCTTGGTGGTCATGGTCTTCAGGCGGCGCGGCAGATCGTGCGCCTCGGGGCGCGGGATGATCGGATACCAGACCGCATACGTGCCTGTGGCAAAGCGCTTGAGGCTGTCGGCCGCCATGTCCAGCACCTTGGCGTAGTCGCTCTTGAGCTCGTAGCTGGGGTCGCACAGCACCAGGGCGCGGCGTGACGGTGGCGGCAGGAATTTCTTGATGCCCTCGAAGCCGTCCTCGTGCAGCACGGCCACCTGGCGGCCCGCTTCGAGCTGGGCAATGTTGCCCGCCAGCGAGCGCATGTCGGTGGGATGCAGCTCGAAGACCTTGAGCTTGTCGCGCTCCTGCACGCGCAGCAGGGACTGGATGATGAAGGGGGAGCCCGGGTAGTTGCGCAACTGCGCGCCCTGGTTGAAGGAGCGCACCGTGGCCAGGTAGGCCTGCAGCACCGGGGCCAGCTCGGCCTCCTTGGCCTGGGCCAGGCGCATGATGCCGTCGGCGGACTCGCCGCTCTTGTTGGCGTAGTCGCCGTCCAGTCGGTACAGGCCGGCGCCGGCGTGCGTGTCCAGCACCGTGAGGGCGGCATCCTTCTGGAGGAGGTATTGCAGGGTGGCGATCAGCACGGTGTGCTTGAGCACATCGGCATGGTTGCCTGCATGGAAGGCGTGGCGGTAACTGAACATAGGCGTATGGTAACCAGCCGCGCTGCCGGGTGGTTGCCCGTGGCGGCTGAAGGATGGGGGCCGGCGCTGAAGCCAGTGCGGCGCAAGGGGGGATGGCGAAGGCCTGCCGTTTTTGTATAATGGAGGGCTTCGCAGCGATTTTAGGGTCCCGCGGCGAAGTTTACATCCCCGCCTAAGAGGCTTCCTTTTTGAAGAAGCGCCGACCGCGGAAAAGGACCCGCCAAACCTTTCTTGAAAGAGAAAACTCATGTCTACATTCAGCGCAAAGCCCGCTGAGGTGCAACACGAGTGGTTTGTGATTGACGCCACCGATAAGGTGCTCGGACGTGTCGCCAGCGAAGTGGCACTCCGTCTGCGCGGCAAGCACAAAGCCATTTACACACCTCACGTTGACACCGGCGACTTCATCGTCATCATCAACGCCTCCAAGCTCAAGGTCACCGGCACCAAGAACCTGGACAAGGTGTACTACCGCCACTCTGGTTTCCCCGGCGGCATCACTGCCACCAACTTCCGCGACATGCAGGCCAAGTTCCCCGGCCGCGCTCTGGAAAAGGCCGTCAAGGGCATGCTGCCCAAGGGTCCCCTGGGCTACGCAATGATCAAGAAGCTCAAGGTGTACGGCGGTGCTGAGCATCCCCACACCGCCCAGCAGCCCAAGGCTCTGGAAATCTAAGGAGACCTAGATGATTGGTGATTGGAACAATGGCACCGGCCGTCGCAAATCCAGCGTCGCACGCGTGTTCCTGAAGAAGGGCTCCGGCAAGATTACCGTGAATGGCAAGGACATTCAGGAATATTTCGGCCGCGAAACCTCGATCATGATCGCAAAGCAGCCCCTGGCTCTGACGAGCAACCTGGAAGCTTTCGACATTCAAGTGAACGTCCACGGTGGTGGTGAATCCGGCCAGGCCGGCGCTACCCGCCACGGCATCACCCGCGCCCTGATCGACTATGACGCAGCGCTCAAGCCCGTCCTGAGCCAAGCCGGCTTCGTGACGCGTGACGCTCGTGAAGTCGAACGTAAGAAGGTCGGCCTGCGCTCCGCACGCCGCGCCAAGCAGTTCTCCAAGCGTTAATCCGCTGGCACTGCAGGAAAGTCCCCCGGGGCTTTCCCCAGAAAAAAACCGCCTTTGCCGGCGGTTTTTTTCTGGGCGATGCAAACCCTTCGCATTCACCTTCGCCGTCGGTGGCCAATGCCCCCACTTGCACTGTCGTCAAGCCGGCGGCCCCGGGAATTCCCGAGCCCTTTGCTGTACCATTCGGGCCAATTGAGAACTTCGGAGTATCCCCATGAGCGCCGTCGCAGAAATCACCGAAACCACCACCGCCGAAATGCCCACCCCGATCGTCTTCACCGACAGCGCAGCTGCCAAGGTGGCCGATCTGATCGCCGAGGAAGGCAACCCTGACCTGAAGCTGCGCGTGTTCGTGCAGGGTGGCGGCTGCTCGGGCTTCCAGTACGGCTTCACCTTCGACGAGATCACCAACGACGACGACACGACCATGACCAAGAATGGCGTGTCGCTGCTGATCGACGCCATGAGCTACCAGTACCTGGTGGGTGCCGAGATCGACTACAAGGAAGACCTGCAGGGCGCGCAGTTCGTGATCAAGAACCCCAACGCCTCCACCACCTGCGGCTGCGGATCGAGCTTCTCGGTGTAAGCCTTGTCGGCCGCGCTGCAGTGAAGCCCGCAGCAGCCCGCCGCACAACACGCCACCAACCGCCGCGCAGCAATGCGCAGGCGGTTTTTTAACGCCTGCGCCCTTCCTGCCTTGCCATGATTCCTGAAGACAAAAGCGCTTCCGCCTCCTCCACATCCTCCTCGCGTTCGGTGCTGCTATGGCTTGTGGCCATCGGCTTTTTCATGCAGACGCTGGACGGCACCATCGTCAACACCGCGCTGCCCACCATGGCCGAGGCCCTGGGCGAGAGCCCGCTGCGCATGCAGTCGGTCATCGTCGCCTACTCGCTGACCATGGCCATGCTGATCCCGGCCTCGGGCTGGATGGCCGACCGCTTCGGCACGCGGCGCGTCTACCTGTGGGCGATTGCGCTGTTCGTGCTGGGCTCGGTGATGTGCGCGATTGCGCCCAACCTGCAGCTGATGGTGGCCGCGCGCGTGCTGCAGGGCATGGGCGGGGCACTGCTCATGCCGGTGGGGCGGCTGGCCGTGCTGCGCGCCTTTCCGCGCGAGCAGTTCCTCAAGGCCATGAGCTTCGTGGCCATCCCCGGCCTGGTCGGGCCGCTGATCGGCCCTACGCTGGGCGGCTGGATGGTGGAGTACGTGAGCTGGCACTGGATCTTCCTGGTCAACGTGCCCGTGGGCCTGATCGGCCTGGCCGCCACGCTGCGCTTCATGCCCGTGGGTGACCGCTTTGCCGTCAAGCGCTTCGACGGCGTGGGCTATGCGCTGCTGGCCTTTGGCATGGTGGCCGTGTCGCTGGCGCTGGACAGCATGTCGGGCAAGGGCATCCATGGCGCCATGGTCTTCGTGCTGCTGATCTTCGGCCTGGCCAGCCTGGCCGCCTACTGGCTGCATGCGCTGCGCCGGCCCGACCCGCTGTTCGCCCCCGAGCTGTTCGCCGTGCGCAGCCTGCGCGTGGGCCTGCTGGGCAACCTGTTCTCGCGCCTGGGCAGCTCCTGCATGCCCTTCCTGATCCCGCTGGTGCTGCAGGTCTGCCTGGGCTTTTCGCCGCTGCAGGCCGGCATGATGATGCTGCCCACGGTGCTGGCCAGCATGGCCATGAAGCGCCAGACCACCACGCTGATCCAGCGCATCGGCTACCGCCGCGTGCTCATGGGCAACACCCTGGTGCTGTCGCTGATGATCGCCAGCTTCGGTACGGTCTCCACGGCGCTGCCGCTGTGGGTGGTCATCGTCCAGCTGCTGATCTTCGGCGCCACCAACTCCATGCAGTTCACGGCCATGAACACCGTCACGCTCAAGGACCTCGATGCCGGCAACGCCAGCAGCGGCAACAGCCTGCTGTCCATGGTGCAGATGCTGGCCATGGGCATGGGCGTGGCCGCCGCAGGTGCGGTGCTGGCCGGTTTCAGCGAATGGTTCGGCGGCGACACGCCGCAGCACACCCTCAATGCCTTCCGCGCCACCTTTGTCTGCATGGGCGCGGTGACGCTGGCCTCGACCATGATCTTCTCGCAGCTCGGCGACGATGAGGATGTGCGGCCCAAGCCTCTGGAGCCGGCCGAGCACGAGTGAGGGCTGTGCATAGCTTTTGAACCCTGAACCGCTGCAATCCACACTTTTGTTGCGGGTTTACCCTTGTTTTTGGCAAGGATATATGGCAGCCCGCATAGGAAATATCGAGGCCGTCTTATGCGTTTGGGCGGGGCTGGACTTAATCTCGGGTACATCCGCAGGACTTACGCAAGCAAGAACGCAAACACGCCATCGCCACAGGGCCAGCGGCTTTCTTCCTCGGAATTTGCGTAAGTCGTGATCCGAACAGTCCACGCACCAGCAGTTGCCCCCACGAGCATGAGCCAGAGCCCCAGTTCCCAACCCATCCGCTTCTATCACCGCGGCCAGATCGTCGAGGTACAGGGGCCGCATCCCACGCGCTCGGTGCTCGACTGGCTGCGCGGCGACGCGCGCTGCACCGGCACCAAGGAGGGCTGCAACGAAGGTGACTGCGGCGCCTGCACCGTGGTCATCGCCGAGCTGGCCGAAGACGGCGCGCCCGACGCCGTGGGCGGCCTGCAGCTGCAGACGGTCAATGCCTGCATCCAGTTCCTGCCCACGCTGCATGGCAAGGCGCTGTTCACGGTGGAGGACGTCAAGGGCCAGTGCGCCGGCAAGCAGGGCTGTGCCACGGGCAAGCCCGCAGGCGGTGCCGAGCTGCACCCCGTGCAGCAGGCGCTGGTGGACTGTCACGGCTCGCAGTGCGGCTTTTGCACGCCGGGCTTCGTGATGTCGCTGTGGTCGGCCTACGAGCACCACCAGCAGGCCGGCACGCGCCCCTCGCGCCAGCAGCTGGCCGACGAGCTGTCGGGCAATCTGTGCCGCTGCACGGGCTACCGTCCCATCCTGGATGCAGGCCAGCGCATGTTCGACCTGCCCGCCACGCGCATGGCCACCGAACCCGTGGTGCAGGCACTGCAGGGCCTGCGCGCGCAGGATGCCGGCTTGGACTACGCCGCTCCCAACGCCGCCCAGGGCGGCCGTGTGGACAGCTTCCACGCTCCGCGCACGCTGGACGAGCTGGCCGCCGTGTGCGAGGCCAAGCCCCGCGCGCGCCTGCTGGCAGGCTCCACCGATGTGGGGCTGTGGGTGACCAAGCAGTTCCGCGACCTGGGCGACATCGTCTATGTGGGCGACGTGGCCGAGATGAAGCGCGTCGAGGAGCGCCGCGGCGCGGGCAGCCTGGACGGCGGCGAGTTGTACATCGGCGCCGGTGCCTCGCTGGAATCGGCCTGGTCGGCTCTGTCGCAGCGCTTCGAGGGGCTGACCGACGTGTGGCTGCGCTTTGCCTCCGTGCCCATCCGCCATGCGGGCACCATGGGCGGCAACGTGGCCAATGGCTCGCCCATTGGCGACTCCCCGCCCGTGCTGATGGCGCTGGACGCGCAGATCGAGCTGCGCAAGGGCGCACGCGTGCGCCGCATGCCGCTGCATGACTTCTATCTGGACTACATGAAGAACCAGCTGGAACCGGGCGAGTTCGTGCAGGCACTGGCCGTGCCGCTGGACGCTGCACGGCGCCAGACCCGTGCCTACAAGATCAGCAAGCGCTTTGACTGCGACATCTCGGCGCTGTGCGCGGGGCTGGCCATCGAGCTCGATGGCGAGGTGGTGAAGTCCGCCCGCCTGGCCTTTGGCGGCATGGCCGCCGTGGTCAAGCGTGCGGCCCTGGCGGAGGCGGCCATCGTGGGCCAGCCCTGGGACCAGGCCGCAGTGAAGGCCGCCCAGGCCGCGCTGGCCCAGGACTTCAAGCCCATGTCCGACATGCGCGCCAGCGCCGACTACCGGCTCAAGGTGGCGCAGAACCTGCTGCAGCGCCTGTGGCTGGAGACACGTCCGCAGCAGCCGCTGCCGCTGCAGGCCACCAGCGTCTGGAGCGTGATGCCCCACGCAGTGCACCAAGGAGCCTGAAATGAACCGCCCCATCGATCCCTCCCTGCTGCACTCGTCCGAGGCCTTTGCGCATTACCTGAAGAACACCGCCTTCCGCGTGGACGAGCGTGCCGAGGCCGGTGCCCACACCCAGGGCCAGCGCGTGGGCATCAGCCGCCCGCATGAGTCGGCCCATCTGCATGTGGCCGGCGAGGCCGCCTACATCGACGACCTGCCCGAGCTGGACGGCACGCTGCACTGTGCGCTGGGCCTGTCGCCCGTGGCCAATGGCCGGCTCAATGCGCTCAGGCTCGACGCCATCCGCGCCATGCCCGGCGTGGTGGCCGTGCTCACGGGCGAGGACATTCCCGGCGTCAACGACTGTGGCTCCATCATCCACGACGACCCCATCCTGTGCAGCGGCGAGATCCGCTACCTGGGCCAGCCGCTGTTCGCCGTGATCGCCGAAAGCCGCGAGGCTGCGCGCCTGGCTGCGGCCCAGGCCAAGGCGGCGGCCGACATCACGGCCGAGCCGCCCGTGCTCACGCCCCAGCAGGCGCATGAGTTGGGCCAGTACGTGCTGCCGCCCATGCACCTGGCGCGCAGCACGAATGAAGGCGGCGCGCGCCGCGCCATGGACGAGGCGCCGCACCGCCTGAAGTCATCGTTCTACGTGGGCGGCCAGGAGCAGTTCTACCTGGAAGGCCAGATCAGCTACGCCATTCCCAAGGAGGACGGCGCCGTCCACCTGTACTGCTCCACCCAGCACCCCAGCGAGATGCAACACCTGGTGGCGCATGCGCTGGGCGTGGCCTCGCACGCCGTGCATGTGGAGTGCCGCCGCATGGGCGGCGGCTTCGGCGGCAAGGAGTCGCAGTCGGCCCTGTTCGCCTGCGTGGCCTCGGTGGCCGCGACGCGGCTGCGCCGCCCCGTCAAGCTGCGCCTGGACCGCGATGACGACTTCATGATCACGGGCCGCCGCCACTGCTTCTGGTACGAGTACGAGGTGGGCTACGACGACGAGGGCCGCATCCTCGGCGCCGAGATCTCCATGGTCTCGCGCGCTGGCCACTCGGCCGACCTGTCCGGCCCCGTGATGACGCGCGCGCTGTGCCACTTCGACAACACGTACTGGCTGCCCGATGTGTCCATGCACGGCTACTCGGGCAAGACCAATACGCAGAGCAATACGGCGTTCCGCGGCTTCGGCGGCCCGCAGGGCGCGATCGCCATCGAGAACATCATGGAGACGGTGGCGCGCGAGCTGGGGCGCGATGCGCTCGATGTGCGCCGCGTCAACTTCTACGGCAAGACCGAGCGCAATGTCACGCCCTACAGCCAGGTCGTGACCGACAACGTGATCCACGAGCTGGTGGCCGAGCTGGAGACCTGCAGCGACTACCGCGCGCGCCGCGATGCCATCGCCGAGTTCAACGCGGCCAGCCCCGTGCTCAAGCGCGGCCTGTCGCTGACGCCGCTCAAGTTCGGCATCTCCTTCAACGTCAAGCACTTCAACCAGGCCGGCGCCCTGGTCCATGTCTACAACGACGGCTCCATCCTCGTGAACCACGGCGGCACCGAGATGGGCCAGGGCCTGAACACCAAGGTGGCCCAGGTCGTGGCGCATGAGCTGGGCGTGGGCTTCTGGCGCGTGCGCGTCACGGCCACCGACACCACCAAGGTGGCCAATACCTCGGCCACGGCGGCATCGACGGGGGCCGACCTCAACGGCAAGGCCGCGCAGGACGCGGCGCGCCAGATCCGCGAACGCCTGGCCGCCTGCGCCGCCGAGCGCCATGGCGGCCGCGCGGAGGACGTGCGCTTTGCCAACGACCAGGTCCACGTCAACGGCAAGGTGCTGGATTTCAAGGCCGTGGTGGGCGAGGCCTACATCGAGCGCGTGCAGCTGTGGTCCGACGGCTTCTATGCCACGCCCGGCCTGTCGTGGAACAAGGACACCATGCAGGGCCGGCCCTTCTACTACTACGCCTACGGCGCGGCCGTGAGCGAGGTGGTGGTGGACACGCTGACCGGCGAGTTCAAGCTGCTGCGCGCCGACGTGCTGCACGACGTGGGCCGCTCGCTGAACCCGGCCGTGGACGTGGGCCAGGTCGAGGGCGCCTTCATCCAGGGCATGGGCTGGCTGACCACGGAAGAGCTGGTCTGGCACCCGCAAAGCGGCAAGCTCACCACGCACGCGCCCAGCACCTACAAGATCCCGACGGCCAATGACTGCCCGCCCGTGTTCAACGTGCGGCTGTTCGAGGGCGACAACTTCGAGGACTCCATCCACCGCAGCAAGGCCGTGGGCGAGCCGCCGCTGCTGCTGCCGTTCTCGGTGTTCTTCGCCATCCGCGACGCCGTCTCGGCCGCGGGCGGGCACCGCAGCAACCCGCCGCTGCAATCGCCGGCCACGCCGGAATCCATCCTGCGCGCCATCGAGGCCGTGCAGGCCGCCGGGAGCTGAGCGGACCGGCGCCGCCCCCTCATTCCTTGAATCCGCGCGCAGCGATGCGCGCCACCAGGTCCATGGCCGCCCGGCAGGGTGCCATGCCTTGTGCCGGCCTGGACAGCCGGTGCTCAACCCTGGGCGCTTTCACAACCGTTGCGCCCCGCATGCGAAAACAACACGGAGACAATGCGATGAACTGGATGGAACGGGTGTTCAAGCTCAGTGAGCACGGCACCAATGTAAGAACCGAGCTGGTCGCGGGCCTGACGACCTTTCTGACGATGGCCTACATCATCTTCGTCAATCCCTCGATCCTGGGGGATGCGGGGATGCCCAAGGGGGCCGTCTTCGTGGCCACCTGCCTGATCGCGGCGCTGGGAACGACCATCATGGCGCTGTACGCCAACTATCCCATCGCACTGGCGCCGGGCATGGGCCTGAACGCCTATTTCGCCTACGTGGTGGTGCTGCACATGGGCTTCACCTGGCAGGCCGCGCTGGGCGCGGTCTTCGTCTCGGGCTGCCTGTTCCTGCTGGTGACGCTGTTCGGCCTGCGGGAGCTGATCATCAAGGGCATACCGCAGTCCATACGCATAGCGATCACCGTGGGCATCGGCCTGTTCCTGGCGCTGATCGCGCTCAAGAGCGCGGGCATCGTCGCCGCATCGCCGGCCACCTTCGTGACCCTGGGCGACCTGCACAAGCCCGAAGTCATCCTGGCCTCGCTGGGCTTTCTGATCATCGTGGTGCTGGACCGCCTGAAGGTGCCGGGCGCCATCCTGATCGGCATCGTCGCGGTCACCGTGGCCTCGTTCTTCTTCGCAGGCAACGAGTTCCACGGCGTGTTCTCGGCGCCGCCCTCCATTGCGCCCACCTTCCTGCAGCTGGACATCAAGTCCGCGCTGACGGGCGGCATCCTCAACGTGGTGCTGGTGTTCTTCCTGGTCGAGCTGTTCGATGCCACGGGCACGCTGATGGGCGTGGCCAAGCGCGCCGGCCTGCTGGTGCCCAGCCGCATGGGCCGCTTCAACCGTTCGCTGCTGGCCGACAGCGGCGCCATCTTCGCGGGCTCGCTGCTGGGCACCTCCAGCACCACGGCCTATGTGGAAAGCGCGGCCGGCGTGCAAGCGGGCGGCCGCACGGGCCTGACGGCGCTGACCGTGGCCGTGCTCTTCCTGTGCTGCCTGTTCCTGTCGCCGCTGGCCGGCGTGGTGCCCGGCTACGCCACGGCGCCCGCGCTGTTCTTCGTGGCCTGCCTGATGCTCAAGGAGCTGACCGAGATCGAATGGGGCGAGACCACCGAGGCCATCCCCGCCGCCGTCACGGCCCTGCTCATGCCTTTCACCTACTCGGTGGCCAATGGCCTGGCCTTCGGCTTCATCACCTATGCCGTGCTCAAGCTGTTCACGGGGCGCGCCAAGGAAGTGCACTGGATGGTGTGGCTGATCGGCGGCGTCTTCCTCTTCAAGTTCGTCTATATCGGCGGCTGACGTAGCGCACTGTTTTTGGTGGGGGGCCCGCGCCTGGCAGCAATGCCTTGCGCGGGCCTTTTTGCTGGCGCTGCTTTTCCGCGGTACTCATGCGGGGTGGATGGCGCCCAGGATGCGTGGTCCGCGTGCGCCCGTCACGGCGGGCAGGTTGCCCGGCAAACCCAGCAGGGCCTGGCGTGCCAGCCAGGCGAAGGCGGCGGCTTCCACCTGCTGAGGCGGCAGGCCGCGCGCGGCCGTGGTGTCCACGGCCACGCCGGGCAGCAAGGCGGCGATGCGCTGCATCAGTTGCGTGTTGAAGGCGCCTCCGCCGCAGACCAGAAGCTCGCCGCCGCCACGCCCGAAGCGCTGCACGGCACCGGCGCAGGCGCGGGCCGTGAATTCGGTGAGCGTGGCCTGCACGTCGGCAGGGCGGGCATCGGCGGCGCTGGTCGCACTGGCGGAAAGATGGCCGGCCAGCCAGTCCGCGTGGAACAGGTCGCGCCCCGTGCTCTTGGGCGGCGGCTGCTGCAGGAAAGGCTCGGCCAGCAGGCGGTCGAGCAGGGCGGGCAGCACCTGGCCCGTGGCCGCCCATTGGCCGCCGTCGTCATAGGGCTGGCCCGTGTGCGCCTGGCACCAGCCGTCCATCAGCGCATTGCCGGGGCCGCAGTCGAAGCCCAGCACCGTGCCATCGCCAGCCAGCACGCTGAGATTGGCAATGCCGCCGATGTTGAGCACCAGCACCGTCTCGCCGGGCCGGCCGAACACGCCCTGGTGGAAGGCGGGCACCAGCGGCGCGCCCTGGCCGCCAGCGGCCACGTCGCGGCTGCGCAGGTCGGCCACCACGGCAACGCCGCTGAGCTCGGCCAGCAGGGCCGGGCTGTTGAGCTGCAAGGTGTAGCCCGTGCCGTCGAACATCTGGGGCCGGTGGCGCACGGTCTGGCCGTGGGCGCTAATGGCGGCGATCTGCGCGGGCGCCAGGCCCGTGGCCTGCAGCAACTCCCGCACCACCTCGGCATAGCTGCGCGCCAGCGCATTGGCCGCCAGCGCCGCGCGGTGCAGCTCGTCGCGGCCATCGGGGGTGTTCAGCGCCAGCAGCTCGGCGCGCAGCGCGGCGTCGAACCCCCGGCTGGCATGCCACAGCACCTGCGTGCCTTCGGCAAAGTCCACAAGCACGCCGTCCACCCCGTCAAGCGAGGTGCCGGACATCAGGCCTATGCAGTAGCGGTGGGCGATGGGGGAGGGGGTGGGGGTGGGCTGGTTCATGCCGGCAATGGTAGCCCTGCGGCCTGGGAGCCGCGATCACAAAAGGATGCGCCTGAAACAACAAAGGCTGCCAGGGCAGCCTTTGCGTGATCGCAGCGATGGCTCAGCGTTCGCTGGCCAGGGCCAGTGCTTCGTTCGATGCCTGCAGCTCGATGCGCATCTGCGCGGCCATCTTGTCGAAGGCGGCGCGGCCGGCCTTGGAGACGGGGCGGGCGGCATCGGTGGCCTGGACGATGGTCATGGGATCGCGGTGCTCGCCGTTGACGCGGAACTCGAAGTGCAGGTGCGGGCCGGTGGCCCAGCCCGTGGAGCCCACGTTGCCGATGATGTCGCCCTGTTCCACGCGCTGGCCGCGCGTGACGCCGATGTGGCTCAGGTGGGCGTAGACCGTGGTGTGGTTGTTGGCGTGGTCCACGAAGATCACGTTGCCATAGCCGTTCTGCACACCCGCGAAGGAGACGGTGCCGTCGCCCACGGTACGCACCTTGGTGCCCGTGGCAGCGGCGAAGTCCGTGCCCAGGTGGGCGCGCCAGGTCTTGTGGATGGGGTGCATGCGCATGGCAAAGCCGCTGCTGATGCGCGAGAACTCCACGGGCGAGGTCAGGTAGGCCTGGCGGCGGCTCTTGCCGTCCATGGTGTAGTAGTCGCCCTTGGCCTTGCCTTCGTCCTGGAACCACAGCGCCTGCACGACCTTGCCGTTGTTGTGGAATTCGGCGCTGAGCACGCGGCCGGCGCGCAGCGGCTCGCCATCGGCTTCCAGCGATTCGTAGACCACGGAGAAGCGGTCGCCCTTGCGCAGGCTGCGGCGGAAGTCCACGTCGCCCTGGAAGATGTCGGCCATCTGCATGGCCACGGCATCGGGGATGGAGGCCGCGTCGGTGGCGGCGAACAGCGAGCTGCGGATGATGCCGCCGGCCAGGCGGGGCGAGGCCGTCAGCTTGCCCGTCTCGATGCGGGTGCTCAGTTCATTGTTCTTGCGCTCGACCACAAGGCGGCGGAAGCTGCCGTCCTCGTCGGGCGCCCAGCGCACGGTCAGCTGCGACAGCTGGTGGTCGGGCGTGGTCTCGGCCGTCACCAGGCGGCCGGCGCGGCCCAGCACATGCTGGCGAACCTGGTCGTTGCCGCGCATGAAGGCGGCGGCGGCCGGATCGGCCACGCCCAGGCGCTGGAGCAGGGTTTCGGCCGTGTCGCTGCCGCGCGTGTATTCGGAACGGTACAGGGACATGCCCTGCACGCTGTCGGTCAGCTCGGCCAGGGTCTGGCCTTCGGCCAGCGATTCCACGGGCGTGGAGAGCATGCGCACCGGCAGGTCGGCAGGATCGGGTCCCAGGTTGGCCACGGCGAAGGCGCCGCCGCCGCCCGTGAGCAAGATGGCTGCCAGTGCTGCGGTGACACGCTTGGGGTGTTGCTGGATCACGGAGGTCAGCCGCGCAACAAGAGCACCGCTGGCATGGTTCAAGCCATATTTCACAACATCAGATCCTTGGGTTGCGCGCATCCGGCCCTGCGGGGGCCGGACAGCATCGCAGCGGCGGGATACGCTCTCCAGACGGGCAACAAGTCCGCGCTCTGCGGTGCGGATAGGCGGGCGTCTAGAATTCGCCGCAGCGGGAAAATCCCCGGAGTATACCGACGCAGTCCTACGCGGCCTGGCGAAAAACCCTTATGAATCAATCTGCTGTTACAACATACCCGGTCACCGACGGTGTAAGCCAAGCGCTTGAAACCACCCTGCGCGGCGTGGATGAGCTGCTGCCCCAGGCGGACTGGGTGCAAAAGCTGGCCCGTTCCGAGGCCACCGGCGTGCCGCTGCGCATCAAGCTGGGCCTGGACCCGACGGCGCCCGACATCCATCTGGGCCACACCGTGGTGCTCAACAAGATGCGCCAGCTGCAGGACCTGGGCCACCAGGTGATCTTCCTGATCGGCGACTTCACCACCCTGATCGGCGACCCTTCGGGCCGCAACAGCACGCGCCCGCCGCTGACGGCCGAGCAGATCAAGGTCAACGCCGAGACCTACTACACCCAGGCCGCCAAGGTGCTGGACCCCGCCCGCACCGAGGTGCGCTACAACAGCGAGTGGTGCGACAAGCTGGGCGCGCGCGGCATGATCGAGCTGTCGGCCAAGTACACGGTGGCCCGCATGATGGAGCGCAACGACTTCCACCAGCGCTTCACCGACGGCAGCTCCATCAGCCTGCACGAGTTCCTCTACCCGCTGCTGCAGGGCTATGACTCGGTGGCGCTGCGCGCCGACCTGGAGATGGGCGGCACGGACCAGAAGTTCAACCTGCTCATGGGCCGCCATCTGCAGCAGGAATACGGGCAGGACACGCAGTGCGTGCTCACCATGCCGCTGCTGGTGGGCCTGGACGGCGAGCACAAGATGTCCAAGTCCAAGAACAACTACATCGGCATTACCGAGGACGCCAACACCATGTTCGCCAAGGTGCTGAGCATCTCGGACACGCTGATGTGGAACTGGTACACCCTGCTGTCGTTCAAGAGCCTGGCCGAGATCGCCGCGCTCAAGGCCGAGGTGGAAGGCGGGCGCAATCCCAAGGACGCCAAGGTGCTGCTGGCCAAGGAAATCACGGCGCGCTTTCACAGCGCGGCGCTGGCCGATGCGGCCGAGCAGGATTTCAACAACCGCAGCAAGGGCGGCATTCCCGACCAGATCGACGAGGTCAGCCTGTCGGGCGCGCCGCTGGGCATCGGTGCCCTGCTCAAGCAGGCCAACCTGGCGCCCTCGACCAGCGAGGCCAACCGCCTGATCGACGGCGGCGGCGTGCGCGTGGACGGCACGGCCATCAGCGACCGGGGCCTCAAGCTCGAAGCCGGCACCTATGTGGTGCAGGTGGGCAAGCGCAAGTTTGCGCGCGTGACGCTGGGCTGATGCCCGCGCCGGGCCATGCGCCCGGCTGCACAGGAATGAAGGACGCCGGCATGCCCGCGTCCTTTTTTTCATCGCCGGGCCGCCCCAAGATGAAAACGGCCCTCTCGGGGGAGCGTGGGGGCATTTTTCATGCCGGGGGCGATTCGACGGTTTCGCGCGTGACCTCGGCCTGCTCCTGCAGCCACCGGCAGAAGGCGGCCACCTCGGGACGCGCGGCGCTGCGCGGGCCCACGATCAGCCAGTAGGCCAGCGGCGATTCCAGCCGGTGCGCGGGCAGCACCTCGACCAGGTCGCCAGCCGCCAGCGCATCGGCCACCAGCGGCAGCCGCGCAATCGCCAGGCCCTGGCCGGCCAGGGCGGCCTGCACGATCTGGTGGGCGTAGTTGAAGTACAGCCAGCGCGGCGGCTGCAGCTGGTCGCAGCCCTGCACGCCGAACCAGCGCTGCCAGCCCAGCCATTCCAGCTGGGGCATGCGGTGGGCGTCGCCGGTCTCGATCAGCGTGTAGCGCGCGGCATCGGCCGGCGTCCTGAGCGGCGGGCCGCCGGCCAGCAGGCGCGGGCTGGCCACCACGGCCAGCTGTTCGCCGAACAGGCGCTGCGCCTGGGGCCAGCCGTCGCCCGCGCGGCCGTAGCGCAGGGCCAGGTCCACGTCGGTGGTATCCAGGTCCATCACGGTGTCGCTGGTGTCGATGCGGATGTCGATATCGGGCCAGGCGCGCTGGAAGGACTCCAGGCGCGGGATCAGCCACATGGCGGCAAAGCTGGCCCAGGTGGTGATAGCCACGCTCTTGCGGCCCACGGTCTGGCGGATCTGGCGCACCGAGGCGTCGATCTGCTCCAGCGCGGGCGCCACCGAGCGTAGCAACTGGGCGCCGGCCCCGGTCAGCTCCACGGCGCGCGTGTGGCGCAGGAACAGCGGCACGCCGACTTCATCCTCCAGCGACTGGATCTGGCGGCTCACGGCCGACTGCGTCAGCGACAGCTCGTCGGCGGCCGCGCGGAAATTCAGGTGCCGGGCCACGGCCAGGAAGGCACGCAGATGGCCGGCTCCGATGGCGCGTGTGCGCAGCAGGGGAACGGGTGCAGTGGTGGCATGGGGCATGGCGCCGCCAGCATACGTCAATCGTGTGACCGGCCGCAGCCCTTGGCGGGCAGATAATCGGCGGCGTTGCCGGCACAGGTTCTGGCGTTTTGGATGAATCACCTATGACAGCACCTCTGGATCTCGTCATCATGGCCGCGGGCAAGGGCACGCGCATGAAAAGCCGCCTTCCCAAAGTCCTGCAGCGCCTGGCGGGGCGCCCGTTGCTGGGCCATGTGCTGTCCACGGCGGCGCAGCTGGATGCGCGCTCGGCCGTGGTGGTCACGGGCCACGGCGCGGACCAGGTGGAGCCCGCCATGGCGGCGGCCTGCCAGGGCGGCTCCATGGCGCTGAAGTTCGTGCGCCAGGAGCCGCAGCTGGGCACGGGCCACGCGGTGCAGCAGGCCGTGCCCGCGCTGGCGGGCGACGGCATGGTCATCGTGCTCTCGGGCGATGTGCCGCTGACGCAGGCCGACACGCTGCGCGCCCTGGTCGATGCGGCCGATGGCCAGCGGCTGGCGCTGCTGACCGTGCGCCTGCCCGATCCCACGGGATATGGCCGCATCGTGCGCGGCGAAGACGGCACGGTGCAGCGCATCGTCGAGCAAAAGGATGCCAATGACGCCCAGCGCGCCATCCAGGAAATCTACAGCGGCATCATGGCCGTGCCGGCCCGCCACCTGGCCGGCTGGCTGGCCCGCCTGACCAATGACAACGCCCAGGGCGAGTACTACCTGACCGACGTGGTCGCCATGGCCGTGGCCGACGGGGTGCCCGTGGTCGCGCACTGCATTGCCGACCCGGTGCAGGTGGCGGGCGTCAACAGTCCGCTGCAACTGGCCGAGCTGGAGCGCGCCCACCAGGGCGCCCAGGCCCGCACGCTGATGGAGCAGGGCGTGCGCCTGGCCGACCCCGCGCGCTTTGACCTGCGCGACGACCCGCGCACGGGCCGCGCCGCACGCCTGGCCTGCGGGCAGGATGTGGAGATCGACGTGGGCTGCATCTTCAGCGGCCATGTGGAGATTGGCGAAGGTGCGCGCATCGGCGCCTATTGCAGCATTGCCAACGCCACGATTGCGGCGGGCGCCGTCCTCCATCCGTACACGCATGTCGATGGCGAGAAGGCCGGCGTCAGCGTGGGCGAGGGCGCCCTGGTCGGCCCGTTTGCGCGCCTGCGCCCCGGAGCGCAACTGGGCCGCGAAGTGCACATCGGCAACTTCGTCGAGGTCAAGAACTCCGTGCTGGCCGATGGTGCCAAGGCCAACCACCTGGCCTACCTGGGCGATGCCACGGTGGGCGAGCGCGTCAACTACGGCGCCGGCTCCATCACGGCCAACTATGACGGCGTGAACAAGCACCGCACGGTGATCGAGGCCGACGTGCATATCGGCAGCAATTGCGTGCTGGTGGCGCCCATCACCATTGGCGCGGGTGGCACGGTGGGCGGCGGCTCCACGGTCACCAAGAGCACCGAGCCCGGCGTGCTCACGGTATCGCGGGGCAGGCAGGTGAGCATCACCAGCTGGAAGCGCCCAGTCAAACTGCCCAAGTCCTGAGACTTCCGAGACACGTGGGCTCGAGGGCCCGCATCGCCGGCGGGTCCCGTACGGGGTACGCCGATTTGCCGAATCTCCTGACCCTGTCCATGCCATGACGGAACCTTTCGCACCCCATCCGCCCCCCGACCCCGCCGCCGACCTGCAGGGCCCTCCCCGCACGTTGCAGGATGCGCTGGAGCGCCTGGCCCAGCGCGAGCAGGAACTGCAGGCCCTGCGCGCCGCGCAGCAGGAATGGCTGCATGCGGTGTCGCACGACCTGCGCGCGCCGCTGCGCCATGTGCTGTCCTTCGGCCCCCTGGTCGATGAGCTGCTGTCGCAGGCCGCGCCTTCGCCGCAGGAGCTGCAGGAGGCGCACGGCTTCCTGCAGACCATGGACCAGTCGGCGCGCCGCATGGGCGGCATGCTCGACGGCCTGCTGGCCCTGTCGCGCGCCGCGCGCACGCCCATGCAGTGGCAGCCCGTCGCCTTGCAGGAGCTGCTGGAGCAGGCGCGCACGGCGGTGCTGGCGCAGCCGCGCTGGGCGGCCTGCGGCGCTGCGGCGCGGCTGCAATGGAGCCTGCCGCAGCAAAGTCCCGCCGTGCGTGCCGACGCGGCCCTGCTGCGCCAGGTGCTGGAGGCGCTGCTGGACAACGCCGTCAAGTTCACCCGGCCCGTGGACCAGCCGCGCATTGCCATCGATGTGGAGCGCCATGCCGACGGCGGCATCACGCTCAGCGTGACGGACAACGGCGTGGGGTTCGACCCCTCGCGTGCGGGAGCGCTGTTTGGCATCTTCCAGCGCATGCACCGCGAATCCGAGTTCCCCGGCCTGGGCACGGGCCTGGCCCTGGTGCGCGGCGTGATGCGCCGCCACGGCGGCGAGGCCACCATCCGCGCCACGCCCGCGGGCGGCTGCTGCGTTTGCCTGAACTGGCCCGGCGGCGAAGTGCGGCGCGCCGATCGCGGGCTCTGAGACCGCCTGCCGCTGGCGCCTGCCCTCAGATCAGCGTGTCGTCCGGCTCGGGCTGGTGCGTGTGGCGGGAGTCCCTGGTGTCCGGGCCCGTGTCGGAGCCAGTATCGGGGTCTGTGTCCGAGCCTGTTCCCGCTCGGGCAGGCGCGCTGCCGGCCATCAGCGGCGCGGCGGGAATCACCTGGTCGCGCCCGGCATCCTTGGCGCTGTAGAGCGCGCTGTCGGCCGCATTGATCCAGTCCTTGACCGACAGAAAACTCGGGTCCGCCGCCGCCACGCCAATGCTGGCGCTCACGCGCAGCTGGGGATGCTCGCGCACGCGCAGCTGGCTCAACTGGTTGCGTATGCGCAGCGCCACCGCATAGGCGTCGTCCAGCTGGGTGTGCATGCACAGCACGGCGAACTCGTCGCCGCCATAACGGCCCGCCGCGTCGTGCGAGCGCAGGCAGTGCCGGATGGTCAGGCCTATGGCCTGCAGCACCTCGTCGCCCACGGTGTGGCCAAAGCTGTCGTTGATGCGCTTGAAGTGGTCTATGTCCACGATCAGCAGGCAGGCCGAGGCCTGCGTCTGCCGGTAGTCGCGCAGCGCGGCGCGGGCCTTTTGCCACCAGTAGTCCCGGCTGTACAGCGTGGTCAGCGGGTCGATGCGGCTGAGCACCTGCAGCTTCACGTTCTGGCGCGCCAGCTTGCGCACCAGCTGGCGCGTGGACCAGCTGGAGAACACGCTGTGCAGCAGGAGCAGGGGCAGCATGCTCAGCTGCACGGCCAGGCTGGCCTCCCAGTCGGGCGCGGGCCGCAGCAGCAGGGCCACCAGCGCGGCGGCCAGCAAGGTGGCCACCAGCGATTGCAGCCAGCCGTCGCGCGTAGCCGTGTGGTTGCGGTCGGCAATGCTGATGGCCAGCAGCGCAATGCTGGGCAATGCGCAGAAATGCATCACGGGAATCCAGCTGCCGATGATCAGCGCGTCTATCTGCAGATTGGCGTGTTCGGCGCGGTGGCTGTCACGGCTGTGGCGGGCGTGCAAAAAGGCGATGTGCGGCCAGACCAGGGCGCTCACCAGCACAAAGCCCCAGACCGCCGGGCTGGCGCCCATCTCGGTCATGGCCGTGCCCACGACGAGGCCGCCCAATGCCATGCTGGAGACGCGCAAGGGGTAGGTTCGGCGATGGATGCGCTGGCGCAAGGACATGGCGGTGCGAGCCGAGTGCGCGCCGATTGCCTAGCGCGTCAGAAAGTGTTGTTGCATCAATTTGTATCATTGTCCCCGTGCGTGCGCAACGCCTTAAAGTTTAACGTTGCCCAAAGTTGGCGTTCGGGACACATTGCAGGCCTCTTGTCCTACGCGGGCCCGATGCAGCGTAGCTTCCTGATGAGCACAAATACTCACAAAATCAAGGCTCCTGGCCTCATTCGGCGGCTGTTCCGGGATTTGTGGATGGCAGCGGCATGGCGGTGGAAAACTTGGCGCGCTTGACGCTGAAAAAACTCTTGACATTGCGCACGTTGGCGTCGCCCGTGAATAGCGCGCGGCTCAACTCCAGGTAGGCCGGCATGTCGGGCGCGGCCACCACGAGGATGAAATCAGGCCCGGCCGACACGCGCCAGCACTGCTGCACGGCGTCCAGCGCCACGGCGCGGCGCTCGAAGCTGTCCAGCGAATCACTGTCCTGGCGGTCCAGCGAGACTTCCACGATGGCCTGCAGCCCGTGGCCCAGGGCGGCGGCCAGGCGTTCCGGCTGGAGGATGGCCACCTGCCGCTCGATCAGCCCGGTCTCCTGCAACCGCCGCACGCGGCGCAGGCAGGTGGGCGGCGACAGCTGCAGCAGCGCGGCCAGGGCCTGGTTGCTGCGGCTGGCATCAACCTGCAGCAATTGCAGCAAACGCAGATCGATGGCGTCCAGTTCTATGGAATTTTGTGTCATTGAATTCTATGAATTGAAATAATATTTCTTGCGCTGGTTTTGATGAAATATTAGTTCAATAGACAAAGAAATTTGGCGAGAAATTTCTTTTCAACCTGCGTAGCATCCGTCGTCATCTCGAAACAAGGAGCTTGTCCATGTGTGGCATCGTCGCAGCGGTTTCCTTCCGCGATATCGTCCCCGTCCTCGTCCAGGGCCTGCAGCGCCTGGAATATCGCGGCTATGACTCCTGCGGCGTGGCCGTGCAGGCGCTGGACGCCCAGGGCGTGCACAGCCAGGGCCTGCAGCGCGCCCGTTCCACGGCGCGCGTGGCCGAACTCATGGCCCAGGTGCAGCAGGACAAGGTCATCGGCCACACCGGCATTGCCCATACCCGCTGGGCCACGCATGGCGAGCCGGCCGTGCGCAACGCCCATCCGCATTTCAGCCACGGCCCCGGCGTCTCGCCCGTGGCCGACACCGACCAGCCGGCCCGCGTGGCCCTGGTGCACAACGGCATCATCGAAAACTACGAAGCCCTGCGCGCCGAGCTGCAGTCCAAGGGCTATGTCTTCGCCAGCCAGACCGATACCGAGGTCATCGCCCACCTGGTGGACAGCCTCTACGGCGGCGACCTGTTCGAGGCCGTGCAGGCCGCCACGCAGCGGCTGCATGGCGCCTTCGCCATCGCCGTCATGCACAAGGACGAACCGCAGCGCGTGGTCGGCTCGCGCGCCGGCTCGCCGCTGATCCTGGGCGTGGGCCAGGACGGCGCCGAACACTTCCTGGCCAGCGACGCCATGGCCCTGGCCGGCGTGACCGACCAGATCGTCTACCTGGAAGAGGGCGACATCGTGGACCTGCAGCCCGGCCGCTACTGGCTGGTGGGCAAGGGCGGCGAGCGCCTGGCGCCCGAGCAGCGCCCCGTACGCACCGTGCACGCCCACAGCGGCGCGGCCGAGCTGGGGCCCTACCGCCACTACATGCAAAAGGAAATCTTCGAGCAGCCGCGCGCCATT
This sequence comes from Delftia sp. NA_296.1, assembly GCF_052692095.1. Classification (NCBI taxonomy): domain Bacteria; kingdom Pseudomonadati; phylum Pseudomonadota; class Betaproteobacteria; order Burkholderiales; family Comamonadaceae; genus Delftia; species Delftia sp. NA_296.1. Next base: position 122,057 of record NZ_JBQZGF010000008.1, read on the forward strand.
GCCGACACGCTGGAAGGCGTGCAGGCCATCGTGCCCGAGCTGTTCGACGGCGCGGGCTCGGACGGCAAGGCCGGCACCTCGGCCTGGCGCGTGTTCAAGGAAATCGACCGCGTGCTCATCCTGGCCTGCGGCACCAGCTACTACAGCGGCTGCACGGCCAAGTACTGGATCGAAGCGCTGGCCGGCCTGCCCTGCAGCGTGGAAGTGGCCAGCGAGTACCGCTACCGCACCAGCGTTCCCCATCCCAAGACCCTGGTCGTCACCATCAGCCAGTCGGGCGAGACCGCCGACACCCTGGCCGCGCTGCGCCACGCGCAGAGCCTGGGCATGAAGCACACGCTGACCGTCTGCAACGTGGCCACCAGCGCCATGGTGCGCGAATGCGAGCTGGCCTACATCACGCGCGCCGGCGTGGAGATCGGCGTGGCCTCCACCAAGGCCTTCACCACCCAGCTGGCGGGCCTGTTCCTGCTGACCCTGGCCCTGGCGCAGTCGCAAGGACGCCTGAGCGAGGAAAAGGAGCAGCAGTACCTGGCCGCCATGCGCCACCTGCCCGTGGCCCTGCAATCGGTGCTGGCGCTGGAGCCCCAGGTCATCAGCTGGTCCGAGGACTTCGCCAAGCGTGAGAACGCGCTCTTCCTGGGCCGTGGCATCCACTACCCGATTGCGCTGGAAGGCGCGCTCAAGCTCAAGGAAATCAGCTACATCCACGCCGAGGCCTATCCGGCGGGCGAGCTCAAGCACGGCCCGCTGGCCCTGGTGGACAGCGCCATGCCCGTGGTCACGGTCGCGCCCAACGACGAGCTGCTGGAAAAGCTCAAGAGCAACATGCAGGAAGTGCGCGCGCGCGGCGGCGTGCTCTACGTGCTGGCCGATGCCAAGACCAACATCGAAAGCAGCGAAGGCATGCACGTCATCCGCATGCCCGAGAACTACGGCGCCCTGAGCCCCATCCTGCACGTGGTCCCGCTGCAGCTGCTGGCCTACCACACGGCCTGCGCACGCGGCACCGACGTGGACAAGCCGCGCAACCTGGCCAAGAGCGTGACGGTGGAGTGAGGCAAAGGGCCGGGGGCAGCAGGGCGCAGGTCGTGACCTGCCCTGGTCCTTCGTTGCCCCTGTGCGAAATGTCCGTCGGACACCCGGCGGCTGGCCTACCTGCGGTGTCGCAACATGGGGCTGCGCACGCTCTGGCCGGTCCTACGGCTGAGCCGCATGCCTGGTCCCACACTGGTTACCAGCGCAGTGCATATCTGCGCTGCAGTCGGGCGCTTCGTTTGACGCGCCTCTTTGACCACCATGTGAAGGAGATACCCATGGCTCAGCAAAACGACCAGCAACAGCAGCAGCAAAACAACCCGCAGCAGCAGAACCCGAACCAGCAAAACCCGGGACAGCAGCAGCAGGACAACCCCCAGCACAAGCAACCTGGCCAGAACCAGCCAGGCCAGCAGCAGCCCAATCAGCCCCGCTGACGGGCTGGGCGGCGTTCCGTTTGACGTGAGGATGGAACCATGAAACAGCTTCTTCCCACGAGAGGCCCGCGGCATCCGGTCCATGTTCCCATGCAGATGGGGCAACCCATCACGGACAGGAACTACAGCCAGATGCAGTGCAAGGCGAACGTCCGCCAACAAGGGCAGCCTTTGCGCCAGCCACAGCAACGCTGATTGATCGCAGCCAGCGCTGGTGCAGCGCTCCCTGGAACCGGCCGCCTTCGGGCGGCTTTTCCGTGTCGAGGGCCTGCCCCTGGCCGGGGCCGCCGGAGATCTCCCCGCAAAATGACGCCTTTCCAGCATCAACCCCCAAGGATTTCAACGATGACACTGCAGCGCCCCTGCTTCGTTTTGCCGACCCTGGTGCTCGCCCTGGGATTGTCAGGGTGTGCCGCGCCGCCTTCCAGCGGGCAGCTCGAGAAGGAGGAAGCGGAGCAGGCAAAGACGCTGTGGGTGATCAGCGAAGCCTTGAAGGCCAACATGGCCGTGGTGCTGGTGGCTGATCTGACGCCGCACAAGTCGCTGGCCGACGCCGATGGCATGTCGAAGTGGACTCCCAACGTGGTCTGGACCCATGAGGACAAGCCGGAGATCGTGTTTGGCCGCAAGTTCCAGAACAACGCGCTGCAGCGCGACCCCAAGACCACCTATCTGTTCAAGGCCTTCGAGGTCCATGTGCTGCCGCCGGGCAAGTACCTGATGACGGGGGGTGACGACTACCGGCTCAATGCCCAGCTTGACCAGCTGGGCGCCAAGGCCGGGGCCACCGGCGCAGGCCGCGGCACCCTTGGAACGGCCACGTTGTCGCCGGAAACCTATCGCCAGTTCTATACCGAGATGAACTGGAAGGAGGGCACGACGCACTCGCAAAGCCGGATCGAGAAGTACTGCACCACGGTTCACCGCGCCTCTGGCAATTGCGTGGCCTGGGGCGAGCGCATGGTCACCGACAGCACGCCGGGCATGGCGGCGGGCTACTACCAGGACACGGATTCGCGCGACATTCCCGCACTCAAGGTCCAGGTGCGCGTGCCGCCCAGGCAGGCGCTGGCCAGCTTCACGCTGGAGGGCGGCCAACTGGTGCTGAGCCAGCGTTCGCACCTGAAGACGCCCAGCTACCAGTTCCGCCAGGCCGGCTGCCGCAAGGTGGCGGCCGAGAAGGTGGAATGCCCGCTGGAAGACTTCACCGTCCACACACTGCCGCCGCCCATGGAGTTCACGCGCAACTATCTGGCCACGCGCGCCAATCTCAACGCCGAGCAGGAAAAGCTGATGGCACGCCTGGTGCCCATGCAGGTCACCACGCTGGGCCGCCAGGGCGCGGCCGACCCGGTGTGGGGCACGCCGATCTCGCTGCGCAAGGGGCCATGAAGCCGGGGCGCAGCCGGCGCCCGCCTATCGGCGGCGCCGGGTTGCGCACCTTCGCTGAAAGGCTCGCATGCTTGAAGGAGCCAGCCAGCCTCAGTACTTGAACCTGGCACTCACCATCAGCGTGCGCGGGCTGCCGAAGCTCAGCAGTTGCGCGTTCGGCGTGGTGCCCTGGACGTAGTCCTTGTCCAGCAGGTTCTTGATGGCCAGGCTCAGGCCCCATGACTTCGCTTCATAGCCCAGGTTCAGGTCGAGCAGGGTGTACTTGGCCAGGTTGACGAAGGCCGTGCCGCGCTGCGCCGTGCGGGCGCCCTGCATGCGCAGGCCTGCGCCCATGTTCCAGCCCAGGCGGTCGGGGTTGAAGTAGTACTGCGTGAAGACGGAGCCCGCGTTCTTGGGCACATGGTTGATGCGCTTGCCGATTTCGCTGGCCGTCAGGCTTTGGGAGGTCCGGGCCGAGGGGATGTAGCTGTAGGCGGCCGAGACATTCCATTGCCGCGTCAGCGAGGCGACGACTTCCGCTTCGAAACCCTTGGTGGTCTGCTCGCCGGTCTGGACGGCGTAGCCCAGGGTGGCGTCGTTCTCGGTGACGTTCTTGCGCCGCAGGTCATACACCGCCAGATAGCCTTGCACGCGCCGGTCCAGGGCCTGGAATTTCACGCCCAGCTCGGTCTGCTTGCCTTCCTCGGGATTGAGCAGCGTGCCGTTGATGCCGGCATCCGTCACGGGCATGAAGGAGGTGGAGTAGCTGACGTAGGGTGCCAGGAACTCGCTGGCCTGGTACATCAGCGAGGCGCTGCCCGTGAAGGCGGTGTTGCTGTTGCTGACCGAGCCGCCGGCCAGCCTGTCCTGGATTTCCACGCGCGTCCAGTCATGGCGGCCATTCAGGCCGACGATCCATTTCTCGTCGATCTTGATGGTGTTGCGCAGGTACAGGCCCACGTACTGGCTGTAGGTCAGGTTGTGAGAGGGCTTGCCCTCCTTGATGGAGGTGACGCCATAGACCGGGTTGTCGGCGTTGAAGGGGTTGATGTTGTCCACGCGCTGGTAGTAGTCGCTGCGCTCTCGCATCATGTCGATGCCGGCGGTCAGCTCGTAGTTCACGCGGTCGAATCGGAAGTTGCGCTGCAGGTAGTTGTCCAGGGCGATGTTGACGTCCTGCTTGTCCTGGTAGTTGATCTGGCGCGCCACCAGGGGAAACCTGGCATTGGCCGCCGCAAAGACCGAGTTGCTCAGGCTGCTGCCCTTGGTGAGCGCGAAGTTCTGGCGGAACACCCATTCGTTGTCGAAGTAGTGCGCGTAGTTGGCGCCCAGGCGGTAGGAGTCCACCTCGTAGCTGCGGTCGGGTTCGCCGATGAAGACATTGCGCCCGTACTTCTCGTAGTTCTGCGGAATGCCCTGGTTGCGGATGTAGTTGCGGTGCTGGTAGCTGGCGATGACGGACAGCTCGTTCCTGCCGTCCAGGTCGAAGTTGTACGAGCCCGCCAGGTACTGGTTCTTGAAGTAGACGTAGTCCGTGGGATCGTTCTGGTCGGACGCGCGGCCCACGATGCGAAAGGCGCCCTTGCGGCTTGCGTCGGGCGAGTAGTTCAGGTCGAAGTTGGCCTCCTTCAATCCATAGCTGCCCACGCTGATGCCGGCGCGCGAGAACGACTCGGCCTGCGGGCGCTTGGTGGTCAGGTTGACCAGGCCGCCCGGCAGGGCCAGGCCGAAGCCCACCGAGGTGGGGCCCTTGACCACTTCGATGGAGCCGATGCCGAAGATGTCCTCGGAGCGCAGCACATTGGTGGAGGTCTGCGCCCGCAGGCCGTCCACATAGGTTTGCGCGCTGGAGATCTGGCCGCGGATGATGAAGTCATCCCAGCCGCGCCGGCCGTACGAGCCGGACGCCACGCCGGCCACGCTCTCCAGCGCCTCGGCCACGGACCTGACCTGTTTTTCCTCGATCTGCCGCTGGGTCACCACGCTGATGGACTGCGCGGTCTCGAACAGCGGCGCATCGGAGCGCAGCACGCCCGTGGTTTTGCGGGCGACGAAGTTGTCTTCGTTGTTCTGCTGCTTCTCGGCCTGGATCTGCACGGTTTCCAGTTGCGTGGACGGTGCGTCGGCGGCCTGGGAGAAGGCCATCACGGGGATGGCAGCCAGGGCAAGGCACAGGCAGGAGCGGGGCATGCCGGCAATGGCGGGGAGGGTATGGAAGGAGGAAGGCATGCGCAATGGCCAGTCAATAGAGGAAAAAAGCGTTTGGCGGGGCGTTCGGCGAGGCGATAAGCGGGGAGATAAGTTCATGGAGGTGATGCGTGATGCGTGATGCGCGGCATCGCATGCGGCTGCGGGCCGGGACAGACACAGGAAAAGGAAAGGCCGGGGGCGGGGCTGGCGCCCGCTCAGAACTCGACCGTGGCGCGCAGCAGCACCTGGCGTGCGTCGCCCATCGAGATGAAGTAGGTGTTGGCGCTCGACGGGTAGTAGGTGCGGTCGAACAGGTTCTTCACGTTGAGCTGAAAGCGCGTCCTGTAGCCGTTGATCCGCGTGTCATACGTGGCAAAGGCATGGGCCACGGTGTAGCCCGGCAGCCAGAAGGAGTTGGCCGAGTCGCCGGGCCGCCTGCCCACGTACTGCAGGCCGCCGCCCACGCGCAGCCGGCCCTCGCCCAGCACATCGCCCAGCCCATCGCCCAGCACACCGCCCAGGACCTGGCCAAAGTCGTACACGGCCGACAGCGAGGCCGTCTGCCGCGCCACGTTCCACAGCTGGTTGCCCTGGTAGAGCGGGTCCTGCGTGGTCTTGGCATCCACATAGGCAAAGGCCGCGATGGCGCTCCAGTGGCGGCCCAGCTCGCCGGCCACATCCACCTCCAGCCCGCGCGATCGCGCCGCGCCCGAGGTGCGCCAGTCGGTCAGCTTGGTGGCGTCGTTGAACTGCGAGACCAGCACGTTCTTCTTGCGGATGTCGAACAGCGCCAGCGTGCCGGTGAGCTGCCCTGGCAGGTCCAGCTTGGCGCCGGCTTCCCAGGACCGGGCTTCCTCGGGCGCCACGCCCGAGTCGATCACGGTGCCGCTGGCCAGCGGCGCGATGGTGGAGGTGGGCCTGAGCGACTGCGAGTAGTTGCCGTAGAGCGACAGGCCGCTGGCCAGTTGATAGACCAGGCCGGCGCGCGGCAGCCAGGCCGTGCCGTCGGCCTGGGTGTTGGCCTTGAACGGGCGGCCCCGGCCGGCGGTCTGGCGCCAGGTCTGGTAGCGCAGGCCGGTGGTCAGCACCCAGCGGTCGCCCAGGTGGATGGCGTCCTGCAGGAAAAGCGACTGGTTGTGCAGCTGGTCCCTCTGGTCGCTGTCGCTGGCCGAGACGGTGGCCGAGGGCTGCTCCAGCCCATAGACGGGGTTGGTGTAGCTGAAGGTGGAGGTGACGGCCTGGCGCAGCAGGTCGGAGCGGTAGATCAGCCGGTACTCGGCATCGGCGCCGAACTGCAGGTCATGGCGCAGGCCCGCCAGCTGCACGCTGCCGTCCACATAGGCCGAGCCATAGCTGTCGGTGCTGAGTGCGCCGTGCGTGGCGTCGTTGCTGCGCTGCAGGGTGCCGCGCGCGGTGTTCACGCCGTTCACGCGCAGCTGGTTGGCGTCGTAGATCTCGCGGTTGTAGCTCAGGTTCAGGTGGGCGGCCCAGCCGCTGCCCAGGCGGTGGTCCACGGAGAGCTGGGCCAGGTGGGTCTCGCCCGTCATCTGGTTGAAGGGCTCGTCCAGCCGGCGCGTGGCCGGAAGGTCCAGCGGGCGCCGGGTGACCGGGTCCAGCGCCGTGCCGCGATCGAAGGGCGTCAGGTACTTGCGGTACTCGTACCAGAGCACGGCCTGCGTGTCGTCGCCATACCAGGCCAGCGACGGCGCCACCAGCGTCTCGCGGTGCTGGCCGAAGTTGCGCCAGTAGTCCTCGTCCACATGGTCGACGACCAGGCGGTAGGCCAGACCGTGCTCACCGATGGGGCCGGTGGTGTCCAGCGTGGCACCCGTGCCGTTGCGCCCGCCCGCGTAGCCCGAACCCTGCAGCGACAGCGCCGTGCGCTGGCGCAGCTGCGGCTTCTTGCTGACCACGTTGATCACGCCGCCCGGGTCCATGAGGCCGTACAGCAGCGAGGACGGGCCCTTGATCACTTCCACGCTCTCGGCGGCGGCGTTCATGCCGCGCCCCTGTACCAGGGGCATGCCGTTGTGCATGACGGAGCCGTCGCGGTTGGTGCCGAAGCCGCGCTTCATGATGGTGTCCTGCGTGCTGGCCAGGGTGTTGCCCTGGGTGACGCCGCTGACATTGGCCAGCGCCTCGTCCAGGTTGCGCGGGCGCTGGTCGCGGATCACCTGGGCCGGCACCACGTTGACCACCTGCGGGATCTCCAGCACGGGCGCCGTGGTGCGCAGGCTGGAGGCATCGGGCGTGGGCTGGTAGCGCTCGTCGGCATCGACCGGGGCAGGGGCCGCCCGGGCCACGACGCGCACGGCGGGCAGCTCGGTGGCGTCGGCCGCTGCAGCGCCGGCCGTGGCGGGCATGGCCGCCTTGCGCACGATGAATTCACCCGCGCCGCCTTCCACCGCCTCCAGCCCGGAGCCCGCCAGGATGGCCGCAAAGCCCGCGCCCACGGTATAGCTGCCGCGCAGGCCGCCCGACTGCCGCTGGCGCGTGCTGGCCGGGTCATAGGACAGGGCCACGCCTGCGGCCGCCGCAAACTGGCCCAGCACCGAGGCCAGCGGGCCGGCCCCGATCTCATAGGCCCTGGCGGCCTGGCGGGTCTGCGCCAGGGGCTCGGCCGCATGGCCGGGGGCCGCACATGCCACCGTCGCAGCCAGCAGGCAGGTCAGCGCCGCGCGGGCGGGTGTCGGTGTGAAGGGCGTTTGCATTCGGGTTTCCTGGCCATGAACAGCGGTGAGACAAGGGCTTTCATGAAGGGAGCCGAACGAGATCGCAGAAGATGAAAATGCGCCGCGAAGTTTTTTGTGCGGCATGGGGAAATGGCTGACCCTGGCTGGCCCTGGGCTGGCCCTAGACGGGCACCAGGGTCAGCCAGTAGCGCGACAGGCCGGCCGCGCGCACCGGGAAGGCGCGCGTGATGACGGCCAGCGCCTTGTCCGTGTCGGCCAGCGGAAACACGCCGGACACGCGCAGGCCGGCCACGGCCGGGTCGCAGGCCAGGCGGCCGGGCCGGTAGCGTGCGAGTTCGCGCACCACGTCCTCCAGCCGCCAGCCGTCCACGATGAGGCTGCCGCCCACCCAGCTGACCAGGGCCGGGTCGGCGGCCTGGGCGGGCAGCATGCCGTTGCGGCTGAAGCTGGCCTGCTGGCCGGCCTGCAGCCGCAGGCTGCGGCTGGGGTCCTGCAGGGGCTGGATTTCCACGGCGTCCTGCAGCACGCTCACCACGGTGTCACCGCCCTCGCCACCCTCGCTGCGCACGGTGAAGCGCGTGCCCAGCGCCAGGATGCGGCCCTGCGGCGTGTGCACCATGAACGGGCGGCCATCCTTGGCGCCCGCGCCGGGCCCGGCCAGGGAATGGGCGGTCTGCACCAGGATCTCGCCCTCGCGCAGCACCAGCAGCCGGCGCGTGGGGTCCATGGACACATCCACCGAGGTCCGGGTGTTCAGCGTCAGCTCGGACCCGTCGGCCAGCGTGACGGTGCGCCGCTCGCCCGTGCCGGTGCGGTAGTCGGCCAGCCAGGAGCGCACGCCGCCCTGCCCGCCGGCCAGCTGCCATGACAGGCCCGCCACGGCCCCGCTGCCCACCAGTGCGCCGATGCCGCGCAGCACCCGGCGGCGGCTGCGCCGGCTGGCCTGCAGCGTGGAGGCGGCCAGGTGGCCCGGCACGCGCTGCAGCATGGACTGCAGGGCGTCGAAATGCCGCCATGCGCGCTGGTGCTCGGGGTGGGACTCATGCCAGCGCTGCCAGGCGGCACGGTCGGCGTCGGTGGCATCGCCGGAGCAAAGTCGGGCGTACCAGGCAATCGCTTCCTGGCGGATGCGGGCCTGTGCCTGGGCTGGGGTGGTGGTGTGGGTGGGCGGGTGTGCAGCCGCGTCCACGGCGCTGTCGCTGTTCGAGGGCAAGGCCGTCATGCGCCGTCTGCCACGATGAGGTAGCAGTGCTCCAGCGCCTTGAGCATGTAGTTGTTGACGGTGCGCACGGTCACCTGCAGCCGGGCGGCGATCTGCGCATAGGTCAGGCCTTCGAGCTGTGAGAGGATGAAGGCCTGGCGCACGGCGGGCTTCATGCCGTCGAGCATGGCGTCGATGGCCACCAGGGCCTCCAGCACGATGGCCCGCGCCTCGGGCGAAGGCGCCTGCGGCTCGGGCAGTGCGGCCAGCGACTCCAGGTAGGCCCGCTCCAGCGCCCGGCGCCGGTGAAAGTCCACCACCAGGCCGTGGGCGATGGTGGTCAGGTAGGCGCGGGGGTCCACCGGGTCCGCCCGCTCCTTGCGGCCGAGCAGGCGCACGAAGGTGTCGTGGGCCAGGTCGGCGGCATGGTGGGAACAGCCCAGTTTTCTGCGCAGCCAATCGCGCAGCCATCGGTGATGGTCACGATAGAGCGACTGGACCTCGTTGTGCAGCGCGAATTCGCCGGATGACATGCTGACCCCCACAACCGCAAAGATGAATCCCCTGATATCAATGACTTAATGCGATTGGTTCTCATTTTAACCAAGGGGTCGTCCGGGCTGCACGGGTGGGTATTGGCAGGCCCCGGCGATCGGTGCTTGCCCGCAGGTCACCAGGTGTGCGCGTAGCTGATCTTCAGCACCGTGCCGGCCGCTGGCAGGCGGCTGGTGTTGTTGTTGCTGCGCAGCAGCTGGCTGTAGAGCGGGAAGTACTGGCGGTTGAACAGGTTTTCCACGCCCAGGGACACGCGGTTCTTGGGGTCGATCTTCCATTGGCTGATCAGGTCCACCGTGGTGTAGCCCCGCGTGTCATAGCGGCCAAAGCCGGTCTTGCCGTCCAGGCGGTAGTCCTTGGCGGCATACGAGGTTGCCTGCAGGCGGTGGCTCCAGCGGGCATCGGGCCGGTACTCCACATAGGCCGTCAGCTTGAGCGGTGGGATGCGAAAGCCCGTCATGTCCTGGTAGCCGCTGGCGGCCTGGGGCAGCTCGCGACCCTTCATCCAGGTGAAGCTGCCGCCCGCGCTCCAGTGGTCGTCATCGCTGAAGTAGTCCAGGCCGCCTTCGATGCCGTGGATCTTCTCGCGGGTGCGCAGCAGGGACAGGCCGTTGTTGAAGCTTTGCACGGCGCCCAGGTTGGAGCGCGACTGGAAGACGCTGAGATTGGCCATCGCGTTGGAGAACTTGGCGCGCCAGCCCATTTCATAGGTGTTGGTCTTGACCGCCTGCAGGTTGGAGTTGCCCAGGTTGAAGGCCGGCGTGGCATTGCGCACCACCACGCCGATGTCCGGCAGCTCGAAGCCCTGGCTGTACGAGGCATAGAACTCCTGGCCCTTCACCGGCGTGAAGACCGTGCCCAGGTTGTAGGTCCAGGCGTTGTACTGGACGGTGCCGCCATTCACGGACTGGGGGTTGGGCACCCGCGATTGCGACAGCGGCGTGAAGTCGTTGAAGCTGGCCTGGGCGCGGTCGTAGCGCAGGCCGCCTTCGGCCGACCATTGGTCGCTGAACTGGTGCTGCAGCTGGGCGAAGGCGCCGATGCTGCGCGTGGTGACCGGGGGCATGTAGACCAGGCGGCCGGTCTTGTTGAAGACCAGGCCGCCGCTGGCGTCATAGGCCCTGGGGTCGAAGATGTCGATGGGCATGTCGGTGCGCTCCTGGTGGAAGTCCGCTCCCCAGATCAGCAGGCTTTTCTTGCTGGCGCCCAGCGGCGTCTTCAGTGTCAGGCGCCCGCCAAAGACCTCGGAGTTCTGCATGGACTGATCGACATTGGCGCCCCGCACCGGCACGGCGCGTGCGTCGAAGGGTGCAAACCGCGTGAAGAAATCCCGGTAGTAGAGCTGGGCGGCCAGCGTGCTGCCTGCGATGTCCCGGTTCTCGTAGTCCAGGCCCAGCATGGTGTTCTTGATCTGGTTCTGGTCGGCCAGCACCAGGCCCTTGATGGGGCGGGCCGCCGCCGTTCCGGCCGGCAGCCGCGCCACCGACGGGTCGGAGGCGTAGTCCGTGTCCTGGGCCGCGTTGTAGTGGCTGGCGGTCAATTGCAGGCGCTGATCGGCATCGAGCTTGAAGCCGATCTTGGCCGAGGCGTTGTAGATGTTGGAGTCGAACAGGTCGCCCTGGCTGGGCTCGGGCGCAATGCGGCTGCCCTTGGCGTCAAAGGCACCGCCCATGTGTTTTGCGCCCAGGCTCACCGAGTAGTCGACCACCTCGCCGCCGCCGGACAGGTAGTGCTGCACCTCGCCGCCCAGCCCCGCGCCGCGCAGGCGCGACAGGGGGGCCGAGCCGGTGACGATGGTCTCGGCCCGCGTCTCGCCAGAGGGCCGCTTGGTGCGGATGGAGACAATGCCGCCCGCCGCACCGCTGCCGTAGATGGCGCTGCTGCCGCGCAGCACCTCGATCTGCTCGATGTCGGCCGGGTTGATGTTGGCCAGGTTCCTGGACGAATCGCGGTTGGTGTTCAGCGGAACGCCGTCCACCAGCACCAGCATGTTGCGGCCCCGCAGCGTCTGGCCGTAGTCGGTGATGGTGTGGCTGGAGTCCGCCATGCCAGGCACCACCTTGCTGAGCATGGTGGCCAGGCTGTCCGAGCCCTGGCGCAGCTGCTCCACCTCTTGGCCTTCCAGAATCGTGACCTGCCGCGAGGGCGCGACCAGGTTGTTCTGCGTGCGCGCGGTCACCGTGATGGCGGCAAGTTCCGTGGCCTCTGCTGCGGCTGGGGCTGCGGCCGGCGCTGCGGGCACGGCCGCTGCAGCGGACGGCGCCTGGCGGGCCGCCGCAGGCAGCTTCTCCAGCGCATAGTTGCCCGCACCCACGCGGCGTGCTGTCCAGCCTGACGTGTTCAGCAGCTGCGCAAAGCCGTCCTCCACGGAGAACGTGCCGGACAGGCCGCGTGTCTCCATGCCACCGAGCTGCTGCAGGTCCATGCCCAGGTTCACGCCTGCCTGTGCGGCAAAGGCCATCAGCGCCGGGCCCAGCGGACCCGGCTGGATCTGGTAGCTCCGGGCAGCGGCGCTGGCAGCCGGCTCGGCCGCCTGGACTGGCAGCGCGTGCAGCAGCAGCGAGGTGCTGACGGCCAGGGCCGCCAAGGCGGTGGCGCGCAGGCTGGCGCGTGGTCCGGCGGTGGAAGAAGGGGAGTGCATGGTGTTCTGTCCTCTGGGCGGTCGATGAAAGTGCTTTTCACACCCCTTGACAGGCGAGAGTGAAAAACCGGACAGCCCTGGCAGAAAAAAATCCAAATCAGCGCCGCGCCACCGTCACCCAGTACCGGCTGCGCTCGTGCACGCGCACCGGCAGGGTCTGGGCCAGCAGGGCCAGGATGCGGTCGGTGTCTTGCAACTGGTACGTGCCGGAGACGCGCAGGTCGGCGACATCGTCGTCGCACCGCACAAAGCCTTCGCGGTAGCGCGACAGCTCGGCCAGGAAGTCCTGCAGCCGCAGGTTCTCGGCATAGAGCACGCCCAGCGTCCAGGCCGAGTCCCGCGCCGCCACCGGGCGGGTGGCGCTGGCGCCATGGCCGTCGAAATGCAGTTGCTCGCCCGCATGCACCACCACGGCCTTGGCCGATGCTGCCGGCGTGACGCGCACCGCGCCCTCCAGCACGGCCAGCGCCGTGCCGTGCTCCAGCTTGCGCACGATGAAGCGCGTGCCCAGGGCCTGCATCTGGCCGTCGTCTGTCTGCACCATGAAAGGCTGGGAGGCGTAGGGCGGGGCATGCGCGGTCTCGACCAGGATTTCCCCCGCATGCTGGCGGATGCGCCGCGCCGTGCCATCCATGCGCACGCTGATGGCCGAGGCCGTGTTCAGCTGCACGCGGCTGCCATCGGCCAGCGTGACCGCGCGGCGCTCGCCCCTGGCCGTGCGGTAGTCGGCCGTCCAGTCCTGCCAGGGCAGGTGGCGCCAGGCCAGCCAGCCCAGCGCGGGCGTGGCCAGGGCCAGCACCGCCGAGCGCAGCAGCTGGCGCCGTGCGGCCGAGGGACGCGCGCGGTTGAGCGTGGCCATGCCGATGGCGCCGGGAACGGCGTTGAAGCGGCCCTTGAGCTGCTCGGCGCACTGCCAGATCTGTTCATGCCGGCTGCTCTGGCTGCGCCAGCGTGCCAGCTCGGCCTGCTCGGCGGCGCTGAAGTCCGAGGCGTGCCTGCGGGCCAGCCAGCGGGCAGCCTCGTCCAGGATGCGTGCGTCTGCGGCCTGCATGCTCAGCGCTCCAGCATCACCAGCAGGCATTGCCGAAAGCCCTGGGCCATGTAGCGCGTCACGGTGCGCACGCTCAGTTGCATGTGGGCGGCAATGTCCTCGTAGGACAGGCCTTCGAGCTGGGACATGAGAAAGGCCGTGCGCACCTTGGCGGGCAGGGCGTCCAGCAGCGCATCGAGCTCCTGCAGCGTCTCCAGCAGGATGGCCCGCGCCTCCACGGACAGCACGGTGGCCTGGGGCAGAAGGTGCAGGGAGGCCAGGTAGGCTTGCTCCAGCGAGCGGCGCTCCAGGTGGTTGACCAGCAGCCGCCGGGCCACCGTCGTCAGGTAGGCGCGGGGCTCCTGGATGTCCTCGATGGCCTGTGTCCTGGCGCTGACCCAGATGCGCGTGAACGTGTCCTGGGCCAGGTCGGCCGCATCGCAGCGGTTGCCCAGCCTGCGCTGCAGCCACGCGACCAGCCAATGGTTGTGCTGCGCGTACATGCTGCCCAGAGCCTGGCTGGCGCCACTGTCGGTGGATGGATGCACGTGCCGGGCCTTTCCTCTTGTGCGTCAAAGAACTCCCGGTATTTTATCCAATTGATATGAATTCTCATTTGCATTGGCTGCAGGGTCCGTGCTGCGATTCATGACCATGCTGCAGCGGCTGCTGGCCAGGGCGCGGATGGCATTTCTGCTGTCGCAGCTCGATGGCCTGATAAATGCCGGGACCATGTGCCGCGCCCATGTGCCGCGCCCATGGACCCGCTGGACCTGCACGCTCTCGTGCCCGGCCATCCCTCGCTCAGGCCATGAGCCCGAGCAGCCAGTCGGCATATTCCGCCGATGTGGTCGTGGTGCCGGGTGGGGGATTGATGCGCACGGCATCAGCCGCCTCGGCCATGGCGCGCACATCGCTGGGCGTGTGGCCGAAGGCGGCACGGAAGGCGCGGCTGAAATGCGCCTCGCTGGCAAAGCCCAGGCGTGCGGCCACCTCGGCAATGCGCAGGCGCCGGTAGGCGGGATTGAACAGCGTGTGGAAGGCCCGCTGCAGACGGCGCTGCTGCACATAGCGCATCACGCCGCCCAGGGGCTCGAAGAGGTGGTAGAGCCGGTGGCGCGAAATGCCGAAGCAGCGGCACAGTGCCTCGGGCGAGAGCGGCGTGCCCAGGTTCCGCGCGATATGGCGCTGGATGCGCTCCAGCGTGGCGGCATGCACCTCGGCGCGGGCTTCGGCCAGGGTGCGCTGGCTGGGGCGCAGGCAGGCGGCCAGCATTTGCAGGGTGGCGTGCACCACGTCATCGGCCTGCGCCGGGCCGATAGAGGGCAGGCGCCGGTGCAGTGCGCCCAGGTGGTCTGCCAGCAGGCCGCCGAACAGGCTGTCGGCGGCCAGCACGGTGCCGTGGGTGCCCGGGCCCGGGGACCCGCAGGCAGCCTCGCCCAGCCTGCGGGGAACGATCAGCGAGAGCACATGGGAATCCTGGGCCACGGTGTGCTGGGTGCGGGCCATGTCGAAGACGACCACGTCACCGGGGCGGACCCGCAGTTCGCTGCCGTCGCCATGCTGGCCCACGAAACCCCCTGCGCGGTACCACTGCACCAAGTAGTGGTCCAGGCCGTCGTGGGCGGCGCGTGCCTGGCCGCGCGAGAAGCGCTGCGCGCCGAAGCGCAGGTCGCCCAGCAGCAATTGGCCCAGGTGGACCGCATGCACCGAGGCATGGAAGCGCCCTGGCGACGCGCCGCGCTCCAGCGGCGCCACGTCGAAAAGCACGGAGATGCTGCTGCGCCACGCCTCGAAGCGGTCTGCCTGCGCCAATTGGTCGGTGGCGAACGTCGTGCTGGGCAGGGCTGTGGCTGGGGGCTGCATTGCGAGGTATCAGCGCAGTAAAAGACAGGATCTGGCAGGACAATCCCGCACGGCGCGGGGTGTTGCCGTGGTCGCCAGGCCGCAACTATACAGGCGCCCCCGGCTGTGTTTCGCAGGAGTCGCGAAGGCGGCACGATGCGCAACAGGGAGCCCGCGGGGACCGGCTGCCGGCCATGCTGGAGCCGGGTCGACGCATCGCAGCTGTCGCTGCGCGGCCTAGGTCAATCCGCCGCCGCCAGCCCGTCGAACGTGGTGCTCGTGACCCAGTCGATGATTTGCGCGTGCGTGTACTGGCCCGATTCCTTGAGCAGGGCCACCACCGGATCGCAGGCCCGAGCGAACAGCGTGTAGAGCACCAGCTCGGGCGGCAGCGCGGGCTGCAGCTGGCCGCTGGTCTGGGCCTCGGTGATCCAGATGCTCAGGCGGTTGCTCAGGGCGATCAGCCGGTCCATGTAGGCATCGTTGGATTGCAGGGAGGCGCTGAGGTTGGAGTTCTGCGCCGGCAGGGAGGGCATTTCGCCTTCCAGCTGGGTCTGCATGGCCCAGCACGTCACGGCCTTGAGCTGGTCCAGCGGGCGCACCGGCGTGCCGGCCTCGGCGGCCTGGGCCGCCGTGTCGCGCAGGCCGTCCACAAAGGCCAGGGCGCGGTCCAGCACGCCCACCATGGCGGCGCCCGCCAGTTCTTCCTTGGAGGTGAACAGCTTGTACAGGCTGGCCTTGGCCATGCCGGCCTCGGCCGCGACCTCGTCCACCGTCATGGCGTCGTAGCCCTTGGTGGCCAGCAGCCGGTTGACGGCCGCCACGATGGCCTGCTCGCGCACGCGCTGTATCTGTTCTTTGATGGAGGAGCGGCTAGTCATAGCGATATTTTAGACCTCGCAGGTCATATCTGATACCAAATAGTACAAAGCGGGTATGTTTGGTTTATAGTTTGAACTCATCAGTTCACGATTTGGTCTTTGTGGTCTAGTCGGGCTGTTCAACCAAGAAGGGCGCCTCCATGCATCGCATTGCTGTCATCGGTTCGGGGATTGCGGGGCTGGCCGCAGCGAGCCGCCTGGCCGCTGCGCCGGGCGGGCCTGCCGTGACCTTGCTGGAGGCGGGCGGCCACTTCGGGGGGCACGCCAACACGGTGGACCTGACGCTGGGCGGCGTGAGCCAGGGCGTGGACACCGGCTTTCTGGTCTTCAACCACCGCACCTATCCGCTGCTGACGCGTTTGTTCGAGCAGCTGCAGGTGCCCACGGCTGCCGCCGAGATGTCGTTTTCCGTGCAGGTGCCTGAGGCCGATGGCCGCGCGGGCCTGGAATGGAGCGGCAGTTCGCTGGGCGGCGTGTTCGCGCAGCGGGGCAATCTGCTGCGCCCGCGCTTTCTGAAGATGCTGGCCGAGATCCTGCGCTTCAACCGCCTGGCCACACGCATCGCCCAGGAAGGCGATGAAGCGCGGCTGCGCAGCGCCATCGGCGATTTTCTGGACGACCACGGCTTTGGCGCCGCCTTCCGTCAGGACTACCTGCTGCCCATGATGGGCTGCATCTGGTCCTGCCCCACCGACCAGATGCTGCGCTTTCCCGTGGCCACGCTGATCCGCTTTTGCCACAACCACGGCCTGATCCAGGTCACGGACCGGCCGCAGTGGCACACGGTGCGTGGCGGCTCGCGCCAGTACGTGCGGCGCATGGTGGCCGCGCTGCTGAAGGACGGCCGCCACGAGGCGCGCCTGAATGCGCCCGTGCTGGGCCTGCGCCGCGCGGCGCACGGCGCGCTGCTGCAGACGGCGAACGGCACGGAGCCGTTCGACGCCGTGGTGCTGGCCTGCCACAGCGACCAGGCCCTGCGCCTGCTCGGCAGCGATGCCACGCCACAGGAGCGCAGCGTGCTGGGCGCCATCCGCTACCAGCCCAACCAGGCCGTTCTGCACACCGATGCCAGCGTGCTGCCGCGCAGGCGGGCGGCCTGGGCCGCCTGGAACTACGAACGCGCGGCCGACCCGGGGCGGGACCAGGCCGGCGTCTGCCTGCACTACCTGCTCAACCGCCTGCAGCCCCTGCCGTGGCAGCAGCCCGTGATGGTTTCGCTGAACCCGGTGCGCCCGATCGATGAAGGCCAGGTCCATGCGCGCATCGAGTACAGCCACCCGGTGTTCGACCTGGCGGCCATCGAGGCCCAGGGCCGCGTGGCCGGCGTGCAGGGCCAGCGCCGGACCTGGTTCTGCGGCGCATGGTGCGGCTACGGCTTTCACGAAGACGGCCTGCGCTCGGGCCTGGACGCGGCCGATGGCCTGCTGCGCGCCCTGCCGGCCTTGCCCGTTCTGCCCGCCAGCGCGGCCTTCGAGGGGGTCGCATGACGGCCCGCCCCCTCATCGGCTTCGGCCATGTCTGGCACCGCCGCCTGCGGCCTGTCGAGCATGCCTTCCGCTATCCCGGCTACTTTCTGATGCTGCCGCTGCGCAGCCTGCGCACGCAGCCGGACGCCGCGCTGCGGCGCAACCGGCTGGGCTGGCTGAGCTTTCATGACAGCGACCACGGCGAGGGCGGCTGCGACGCACTGGCCTGGTTCGAGCAGCTGCTGCACAGCGAAGGCATAGCCGACGCCGATGGCGAGGTCTGGCTGCACACCTTCCCACGCGTGCTGGGCTACGCGTTCAAGCCCGTGAGCTTTTGGTATGCGCACCGCGCCGACGGCTCGCTGGCCGCCGTGCTGGCCGAGGTCAACAACACCTTTGGCGAGCGCCATGCCTATCTGCTGGCGGGGCCGGACCTGGACTGGGGCCGCGAGCAGGTGGCGCGCAAGCAATTCCATGTCTCGCCGTTCTGCGAGGTGCGCGGCGAGTACCGCTTCCGCTTCGATCGCGGCGAAGACCGCACCCTGGCGCGCGTGGACCTGCACGACGAGGACGGCCCGCTGCTGCAGACCAGCGTGGGCGGCGTGCTGCACCCGCTCGACGGCGCCACCGTGCGCCGCGCCTTCTTCGGCACGCCCCTGATGACGCTGGGCGTGGTCGCCCGCATCCACTGGCATGCGCTGCGCCTTTGGGCCAAGCGCGTGCCTTTCCATGGCAAACCCTCCGAGCCCAAGCGCTTCGTCACACGATGAACACTACCGCCGCCCCCCTGCTGAGCCCCTCCGCTGCCGCGCCGCGCCGCACGCCTGCACGGGCGCGCCGGGTGCTGAACCTGCTCGAACGCCTGCCCCACGGGCAACTGGACCTGGAGCAGCCCGATGGCCGCCTGCTGCACCTGCCCCGCCCGCCGTCGGGGGCTGCCGATGCGCATTGCGTGCTGCACGACTGGCAGGCGCTGGAGCGCACGCTCAAATCGGGCGACATCGGGCTGGCCGAAGGCTATATCGCCGGTGAGTGGGACAGCCCCGACCTGGCTGCCCTGCTGCGGCTGTGCATGGCCAACCGCGACCATGTGCAAAGCCTGGTCTATGGCAGCTGGTGGGGCCGGCTGGGCTACCGCCTGCGCCATCTGCTGCAACGCAATACGCGGGCCGGCAGTGCCAGGAACATCCATGCCCACTACGACCTAGGCAATGATTTCTACCGCCTGTGGCTGGACCCGGGCATGAGCTACAGCGCGGCCTGGTTCCAGGGCCGCACGGGCCAAGCGCTGCGCAACGCAGACCTCCAGCAAGCCCAGCAGGCCAAGCTCAGGCGTACGCTGGACGAGGTGCGGCTGCAGCCCGGCCAGCGCCTGCTGGAAATCGGCTGCGGCTGGGGCGGCCTGGCCGAGGCGGCGGCGCAGGAGTTCGGCGCCCGCGTCACGGGCGTGACCCTGTCGCGCGAGCAACTGGTCTGGGGGCAGCAGCGCATGCAGCAGGCGGGCCTGGCCGACGCGGTGGAGCTGCGCTACCAGGACTACCGCGACCTGCCCGCGCGCCATGCGGGCGAGCCCTTCGACGCCATCGTCTCCATCGAGATGTTCGAGGCCGTGGGCCGCGAGTACTGGCGCGGCTACTTCCAGACGCTGCGCGACTGCCTCAAGCCCGGGGGCCTGGCCTGCATACAGACCATCACGCTGCGAGAGGACCTGTTCGCGCGCTATCTGCGCTCCACCGACTTCATCCAGCAGTACATCTTCCCGGGCGGCCTGCTGCCCAGCATCCCCGCCTTCGAGCAGGAGGCGCGCCGCGCCGGCCTGGTGGTGGAAGGCCGCATGGCCTTCGGCCGCGACTATGCGGAGACGCTGCGGCGCTGGCGCCAGGCCTTCGATCACAACCTCGACGCCGTGCGGGCCCAGGGCTTTGACGAACGCTTCGTGCGCATCTGGACCTTCTACCTGGCGTATTGCGAGGCGGCCTTCGACACCGGCAACACCTATGTCGTCCAGTTCACGCTGCGCAAGCCCCTGCCATGACAGCCCCGCAACCTCACGCGCGCCGCGCGCCGCGCTCCCCCCGTGCAGCCCATGCACCCCATGCACCCCGCCGCCAGGCCCTGGCCTGGGGCGCCGCCTGCGTCCTTGCCCCTTCATTGATCACCATGTCCAACGCCCTGCACGCCATCACCCCGACCGCCGAACTTCCGGCCGAACTGCGCAGCACCCTGCCGTCCGCGCGCCTGATGGGCACGGCCGTGCTGCGCTTTTTCGGCCTGCGCGTCTATGAGGCGCGGCTGTGGGCCGCGCCCGGACTGCTGCCCGAGGACTACGCCCGCCACCCGTTTGCGCTGGAGCTGGTCTACGACCGCAAGCTCGAAGGCGCGGCCATTGCCGAGCGCTCCATCGCCGAAATGCGAAGGGTCGGCAGCTTCACCGAAGAGCAGGCCCGCCAATGGCTGGACCTGATGAAGCAGGCCTTTCCCGATGTGGTGGCCAAGGACCGGCTGCTGGGCCTGAACGACGGCCAGGGCGATGTGCGCTTTTTCCACAACGGCCGGCAGACGGCGCAGCTGCGCGATGCCGACTATGCGCGCCTGTTCTTCGGCATCTGGCTGGCGCCGCAGACCTCGGCGCCTGCCATGCGCACCTCGCTGCTGGGCCAGGGCTGAACGCCAGCGGACCACGCCATGACCTCCGTCCCGGCCCCCGCTCCTGCCCCCGTGCTGCCCTGGCGCACAGGGCTGGCCTATGGCGGGCTGGCCGCGCCGCTGGCCTTTGTGTCCCTGCCCCTGTATGTGAACCTGCCCTACCACTACGCCAGCGTGGCCGGCGCGCCGCTGGCCGGGCTGGGCGCCGTGCTGCTGGCCACGCGGGCGCTCGATGCCGTGGTCGATCCGGCCATTGGCCGCCAGGCCGACAGGCTGTTGCGCGGCGGTGTGCGGCCGGCCTGGCGGGCGGCTGCGCTGGGCAGCCTGCTGATGGTGCTGGGTTTCGGGGCGCTGTGGCATCCGCCGCGCGGCTCCGAGGCCGCCATGCTGGGCTGGCTGGCCGGCAGCCTGCTGGTGTGCACGCTGGCCTACAGCTTCGTCACCATCCTCCACCAAGCCTGGGGCACCCGCTGGGGCGGGCAGCCCGCCTGGCGTGCCCGTGTGACGGCCTGGCGCGAGGGCGCCACGCTGGCGGGCGTGCTGCTGGCCATCGTGCTGCCGGCCGTGATGGGCCTTGACGCCACCAGCGCCGTGCTGGCGCTGGGCCTGGCGCTGGGGCTGATGGGGCTGTACCGGCTCCGGGCGCCCGTGGCTCCTGTGCCCCATGTGTCCTCTGCGCCCCGCATGCCGCAAGCGGAGTCCCCGGCCTCGGCCGCCCTGGCCTCTTCCACTTCTCCATGGGCGGATGCCGGGTTTCGCCGGCTGCTGGCCATCTTCATGCTCAATGGCGTGGCCGCGGCCGTTCCCGCCACCTTGCTGCCCTTCTTTGTGGCCGACAGGCTGCAGGCGCCTGCACTGCAGCCCCTGCTGCTGCTGTGCTTCTTTGGCGCGGCGGCCCTGGGCCTGCCGCTGTGGGTGAAGGCCGTCTCGCGCTGGGGCCTGGCGCCCAGCTGGCGCGCGGGCATGCTGGCCAGCGTGCTGGCCTTCGGCTTCACGCCCTGGCTGGGCGCGGGCGATGCCATGGCCTTTGCCGTGATCTGCCTGGCCAGCGGGCTGGCCCTGGGCGCGGACCTGGCCTTGCCGGGCGCACTGCTCACGGGCGTGATCCACGAGTCCGGCCAGGGCGGCCGGGGCGAGGGCCGCTACCTGGGCTGGTGGACCTGCGCCACCAAGCTCAACCTGGCCCTGGCTGCGGGCCTGGCCCTGCCCCTGCTGTCCGCCGCGGGCTACCGCAGCGGCGGCACCGACCCGGCCGGGCTGCAGGCGCTGGCCTGGGCCTATGGCGGGCTGCCCTGCCTGCTCAAGCTGGCGGCGGCGCTGCTGCTTTGGCGCGCCGAGCGATTGCATTCTTCCTGGAGTCACACATGAGCCACATCACCCACTGCGCTTCGTTTTCGCCGCTGCGGCGCGTCTGCCTGGGGGCGGCCTTGGCACTGTCCCTGGCGGGCTGTGCCGGGCCTTCGGTCCAGGACTACGCCAAGGAGCAGCCGCAGCTGGACCTGCGCCAGTATTTCAACGGGCCGCTGACGGCGCATGGCATGTTCACGGACCGATCGGGCAAGGTGGTCAAGCGATTCACCGTGCGCATGACGGGCCGCTGGAATGGCGACGAGGGATCCCTGGAGGAGCACTTCGTCTACAGCGACGGCAGCACGCAGGAACGGGTCTGGCATATCCGCCACCTGGGCGAGGGCCGCTACAGCGGCCGGGCCGACGACGTGGTGGGCGAGGCCCAGGGCCAGAGCGCGGGCAATGCCATCCGCTGGAGCTATGTGCTGGCCCTGCCCGTGAATGGGCGGGTCTGGAACGTCCACATGGATGACTGGATGTACCTCATGGACGGGCGCACCCTGCTCAACCGCACGGCCATGAGCAAGCTCGGCGTGCACCTGGGCGATGTGACGCTGTCCTTTGTCAAGGAGTGATGGCCATGCCGCTGTTCTCGCGCGGGCTGAACCCGCTGCTGGCTGACTGGAAGGGACGCTCGGCATGGGTGGTGGGCGCCTCCTCGGGCAT
This sequence comes from Delftia sp. NA_296.1, assembly GCF_052692095.1. Lineage (NCBI taxonomy): Bacteria > Pseudomonadati > Pseudomonadota > Betaproteobacteria > Burkholderiales > Comamonadaceae > Delftia > Delftia sp. NA_296.1. Next base: position 144,067 of record NZ_JBQZGF010000008.1, read on the forward strand.
AGGGCGTGCCACGGCCGAGGCGCTGCACCGGCAGGGCGCCCGTGTGATCGTCTCCGCCCGGCATGGCGGCGCGCTGCAGGACTTCGTGCGCGGCCGCGAGGGCTGCCTGGCCCTGCCGCTGGATGTGACCGATGCCGCCGCCGTGGATGCGGCCGCCCAGGCCGTGCTGTCCCATGCGGGCGGGGCGCCCGACCTGATCCTCTACTGCGCAGGCCACTACAGGCCCCTGCGCGCCACCGAGTTCGACCTGGCCGAGATGCAGCACCACCTGGCCGTGAACTATGGCGGCGTGCTGCACCTGCTCGATGCCGCGCTGCCCATGCTGCTCAAGGCTGGCCGGGGCCATCTGGCCCTGGTCGGCTCGGTGGCCGGCTACCGGGGGCTGCCCATGTCCCTGGCCTACGGCCCCACCAAGGCGGCGCTCAACAACCTGGCGGAAAACCTCTATCTGGACCTGCATGGCCTGGGCCTGGGCGTGTCCATCATCAATCCCGGCTTTGTCGATACGCCGCTGACGGCGCAAAACAGCTTCAGCATGCCGGCCCTGATCGGCGCCGACGAGGCGGCCCGGCATATGCTGCAGGGCTGGGCGCAGGGGCGTTTCGAGATGAATTTTCCGCGCCGCTTCACGCGCTGGGTGCGCCTGCTGCGCTGCCTGCCAGACGCCTGGTATTTCTCTGCGGTCCGCCGCTTCACCGGAGCATGAAACCCATGAGCAGCGGCATATCCGATCCGCGACTGGCCCGCTTGGCCCAGGCCTACGAGGCCCTGCGCCGCGACAACCTGCCGGCGCTGCTGTCCCTGTATGCCGAGCAGGCCCTGTTCAAGGACCCGTTCAACGAGGTGCGCGGCCACGCTGCGATCGAGCGCGTGTTTTCCCACATGTTCGAGCAGCTCGACCGGCCCCGCTTCGCCGTCAGCCACGGCGCGGTGCAGGGCGACAGCGGCTTTTTGCTGTGGGAGCTGGGCTTTGTGCGCTCATCCGGCCAGCCCATGCACATCTGCGGCACCAGCTACCTGCAGTTCGATGGCGACGGGCTGGTGGCGACGCACCGGGATTTCTGGGACCCGGTGGAGGAAATCTTCGCCAAGGTCCCCGTGCTGGGCGCCGTGGCCAGGGCGCTGCAGCACAAGCTCAGGGCGCCGCAGTAAGCAGCCGGGCCAACTGCGCCAGGGCGCCGTCCAGCGCGTCCAAACGCGGCGCACCCAGGCAGATGCGCAACCCGCTGGCCTGTTCCTGCGGGTCCACCATGAGCGAGCCCGGATCGGTCAGCTTCAAACCCAGCGCCGCTGCGGCCGATACCAGTCGGTCGGCGGCTTCGCGCTCCATGGGCAGCCAGGCGTTGTAGGCCTCGGGGTGCAGCACCAGGCCGGAGCCACTCAGGTGTGAGGCGAGGTGTGATGCGGCCAGCCGGCAGCGCCGCTGTGCCTCATGGCGCAGGTCGGCCTGCAGGGAAGCGACCACGCCGTGCGACAGCCATTCATCGATCACGGCGCAGGAGAGGGCCGAAGGCGCCATGGACATCTCCTGCACAAGCTCCACAGCCGCGCCGCACAGCGAAGCGGGCAGCACCAGCATGCCCACCTGCAGCCCCGGTCCCAGGGACTTGGACAGCCCGTTCACATGCAGCGTGATTTCGGGCGCCAGCGTGGCCAGATGGGCCAAGGGTGCGTGATCGGGCAAGCAGGCGGCATACACGCCGTCTTCGATGATCCAGGCGCCTGCGCTGCGGCAGATGTCCACGATCGCCTGCCTGCGCTCCGCGCCCATGGTGGCCGTGGTCGGGTTGTGCAGCGTGGGGGTGAGGTAGACCACCTTGCCATGGCCTGCCGGAATGCCGTCCAGCGCATCGGCCAGCGCCTGCGGCAGCAGGCCCTGAGCGTCGATGGCCAGGCCCTGCAGGGCCCAGCCCTTGCGCCGGGCCAGGGCAATGGCGCCGGGGTAGGTGATGCGCTCGGTCAGCAGCCGGCCCCGGGGCTGGCAGACCAGGTCAAGGGCCAGCGACAGCGCCTGGCGCGCGCTGCTGGTCAGCACCATGTGGTCGGGTTCCACGTTCAGGCCCAGCGTCTGCAGCCAGCGCGCGAGCACGCGGCGATGCTCCGGATGTCCGCCCGGCGGCGCGTAGGAATTGAAGTGATCGGCATCGATGCGGCGCGCAATGGCGGTCAGCGTGCGCGCCAGCATGCGTTCGCTGATGGCGGCCGGCGGCGCGTTGGAAGACAGGTCGATGTCCTCGCCAGCCTGCGCCTGCTGTGACGCCACGAAGGTGCCCCGGCCCTTGACGCTGCGTGTCAGCCCCCGGCGCTCCAGCAGCGCATAGGCCCTGGTCACCGAGCCCAGGCCGATCTGCAGCCTGTCGGCCAGGTCTCTGTGGGCGGGGAGGCGGTCGCCGCCGGCCAGCCGGCCTTCGACGATGTCGTCGGCCAGGGCGCGCGCCAGCCGCTCGGTGGCACTGGCTTCAATGCGCGCAAGACGGGGCGTCCAGGGGGAGGGCAGGAGCATGGTCGGGGCAAGGAAAAAATGAGTGTGCCGTGACACTATTTCATTTCTCGATAGTGTAACGTTCACCCCATGTTCAGCCACATCACCGTCGGCTCCCGTGATCTCGAGCGGGCCGGCCGCTTCTATGACGCGGTGCTTTTCCCGCTGGGACTGCAGCGCCGCGCCGTCCAGCCCGATGGCGGGCCGGCCGCGCTGTGCTGGGTGGCGCCGCCGGCGGCCTTGCCGCGCTTTTATGTCTACAGCCCCTTCAACGGCGAGCCGGCCACGGCGGGCAATGGCGCCATGGTGGCCTTTGTGGCCCCGTCGCCCGACGCGGTGGACGCGGCCCATGCCGCCGGCCTGGCCCGGGGCGGCAGCGACGAAGGCCCGCCCGGCCCGCGCCCGCATTACGGCGATGGCTACTACGGCGCCTACCTGCGCGATCCCGACGGCAACAAGGTCCATGTGGTGCATCGCGCCGATGTGCGGCCGTAGCGCGGCACGGGCCCGCCGCCCGTTTCCCTTTCTTTTCCTTTCCATGCAACAAGGACTGTCTTCATGAGCATTGCCGTTCATATGGTCGACGTTTTCGCCAGCGGCCCGCTGTCTGGCAATCCGCTGGCCGTGATCACCGGTGGGCAGGTGCTGACCACCGCACAGATGCAGCAGCTGACACGCTGGTTCAACCTCTCCGAAACCGCGTTCCTGCTGCCGCCCACGCAGGCGCAGGCCGACTACCGCGTGAGGATTTTCACGCTGGACCGGGAGATGCCTTTTGCCGGCCATCCCACGCTGGGCAGCTGCCATGCCTGGCTGTCCCAGCGCGGTGCGCCCAAGAACGCAGGCCACATCGTCCAGGAGTGCGGGGCGGGACTGGTGCAGATACGGCAGGAGCATGGGCGGCTGGCATTCGCCGCGCCGCCCATGCTGCGCTTTGGCGCGCCCACCGCCGATGAGCTGGATGCCGCGCTGCGCATGCTGGGCATCACTGCCGAAGAGGTGCAGGGCGCCTCGTGGATAGACAACGGCCCCGGCTGGCTGGGCATCCGCCTGGCCTCGGCCGAGAAGGTGCTTGCGCTGAACCCGGCCCGGCAGTGGCCCACCCGCATGGACGTGGGCGTGGTGGGACCCTATGCCAGGGGTGTCGGCGGTGCCAGCCCTGCCGCCTGCGAGGTGCGCGCCTTCTTCTCCGATCACCAGGGCGCCATCGTCGAAGACCCCGTCACCGGCAGCCTCAACGCCTCGCTGGCGCAGTGGCTGTTTGCGACAGGGGTGATGGACAGCGACTACGTTGCCGCCCAGGGCCGCTGTCTGGGCCGTGACGGCCGCATCTTCCTGACCCGTGACGGCACGGGCCAGGTCTGGGTGGGCGGCACTGCGCGCACCCATGTCGAAGGCGCACTGAGCGGCCTTTGATCCACACCGAAAGAAACCACGAATGACAGCGATACAAGAGAGCCCGCGCGCTCCCGTCTCATCGGCCAGGGCCAACCTGAAAATGCTGGTGCGCTACAAGGCCTGGGCCAACGGCCTGACCTTCAAGAGCGTGATGGAGCTGCCCGAAGGCGAGGCCCTGAAGCAGCGGCCCACGAGCTTCGGCAACATGGTGCGCACGCTGAACCACGTCCTTGTGGTGGAGGACATCTTCAGGCACCACCTGCAGGGCCGCAAACATGGCTACACCATGCGCAACACCGACCACACGCCCACGCTGCCGGCGCTGTGGGAATCGGTGCAGGAAATGGACCGCTGGTACACGGAGTTCGTCGACGCATGCCCGGACGAGGAACTGGCGAAGGTCGTGCACTTCGAGTTCGTGGGCGGCGGGCAGGGCGCCATGACGCGCGAGCAGATCGTGCTGCACGTGGTGAACCACGGCAGCTACCACCGTGGCTTTGTCAGCGACATGATGTACCAGGTGCCCTTCGTGCCGCCGGCCAACGACCTGCCGGTGTTCCTCAGGGATTGCTACCGCGTGGACGAGCCGGCCTGCGGTTGAGGCAGGGCCAGGGCCTGCTGCACCAGGGCGCCCTGGAGCACGGGTAGCTCAGGCGGCGTGTTGCCGGGCAGGGCCCATCCCTGGCGCAGCGCACCGGCAAAACCGTCGGCCACGCGCGAGTAGGCGCGGCCGCTGGTCATCACCCGGGGCCGGGCTGACCAGGCGATGCGGGCGCCGCCGGCCGCCAGGCGGTCCACCAGGTCCTGGTCCTCGCCGCAGGTGCGTGCGTCGAACCCGCCGGCCTGGCGGTAGTGCCAGGCTGAGATGCCCAGGTTGGCGCCGTGCACGTGGCGGTGGCCGTCGCGGTCCGTGTAGGTGGTCTCGAAGTGCCGCCGCGCCGTGTCCGCCTGGACGCCGTGGGCCGACCAGTCGGCCACTTGCACCGTGCCGCAGACCACGTCGGACTGAAGCGCCAGCTGGTCGGCCAGCCAACTCTGGGAGACCGTGGTGTCGGCATCCGTGAAGGCCAGCCAGCGGGCGCCCAGCAGCAGCAGGTACTCCGACCCCAGGGCCCGCGCCTTGCCCACGTTGCGCGCGGCAATGGACAACGGGATGGCGGGCCAGCGGCGCACGGCCGATTCGGTGGCGTCCTGGCAGCTGTCCAGCACTACGACGACGGCCACGGTCTCGCCTTGCAGGTCGGCATGGGCGGCCGCGCAAAACACGCTGTCAAGGCAGCGGCCTATGAGGTCTTCCTCGTCATGGGCTGGGATGCACACGCCGATCATCTGTCCGTCCTTTCAGGGGTTTTCTGCCAGATGTCCAGCTGGAAATCCGGCTCGCTGTGGCTCAGCAGCAAGTGCAGCTGCGCATGGGCCGACACGCTGTCATGCAGGGTGCGAGTGGTCTGCAGGTGATCGTGCGCGCCATGCCGCCAGTGGCACATGAGCCAGTGGCCGCCGCCCTGCAGCGAGACCAGGCACTGGCGGTTGAAATGCGCCAGTGCCGCGTCGTCGAAGTAGTAGGCGAGCTCCGAGACCACGATGAGATCGAAGCCTTGCTGCGGCATCTGTGGCACCTGTGGCCATTGCCAGGGCAGGGGCAGGGCCTGCAGGTCCAGGCGTGCGCGGTCCTGCGGTGCAATCCGCTGGCGGCACAGATCCACGGCCCTGTCCGAGAAATCGACGGCGCACAGCCGGTCGCAGCGCTGCAGCAGGCGCTGCGTGGCCTCGCCATTGCCGCAGCCGGGCTCGAAGCCGTGGGCATAGCGCTCGCGCGGCAGGGCGGCCAGCAGCAGATCGCGCTTGCGCCGCTCGTACCAGCGCGATGCGACCTGCCAGGGGTCGGGGTCGGACTGGTACATCTGCTCGAAGTGCTGCCTGGCGCCGTTCATAGAAACACCACTTCAAACGGGCGCAGCAGGCGCTGCGTGGCCCAGGACGGCAGGACGGCGTCGCGGCCCGTGGACGGGTCTGGCAGCAGCTGGCTGCGAAAGCACGACAGGGCCTTGCGCTTGAGCGCCAGCTCCTGCGGTGCCAGCGCAATGGCGGCGGCGCGGTGCCAGGGCACGCGCGCGTCGCCGGGCTCGGCCCAGTGCCAGGCCCAGATCGGCAGCTCGAAGAGCCGGCAGCCCGTGTGCCGGGCCGCCGCGGCGCAGGCCTGTCCCGTGGCCTCGTGGTCCGGGTGACCGTCTTCGCGCCAGGTGCACAGCAGCGCGTCCGAGGGCTGCAGCAACTGCTCCAGCCGCTGCAGCAACTGCGCTGCATGCTCGGCGATACGGCCGTCGGGCAGGCCCAGCCGCAGCACCTGCGCCTGCGGCGCAAGCAGGGCCAGGGCCTGGGTGCTCTCCTGCACGCGCTCGCGCACCAGACGCTGCGGCGGCCACAGCGTCGAGTCGGGGTGGCTGGCTCCGCCATCGGTCACGGAGACGATGAGGCAGGGCATGCCCCGCTCGGCACAGCGGTGCAGCAGGCCGGCGCAGCCCAGGATTTCATCATCCGGGTGCGGCGCGACGATGACGGCGCGGCGCCGGCCCTCCAGCAGGTCGTCCATGGATACCTGCGCTGGCCGGCGTTGCGCAAACCAGGCCTGCCAGCGCGATTCGGGCGTGCCACGGCCCTCGATGAGGCGCGGCTTCACAGCATCCATGCCGCGCCTCCCGGTGCCTGCGAGGCCTGTGCTTTCTCGGCCAGCAGGCGGCCCAGCGCGGCCTGGTCGCGCTCGGCATGGCTTTGGCGGATGAAAACGGGCAGGTCGGCCATCAGCAGGGCCAGGCTCTTGTTCTTGCACAGCGGCCCCGGGCCGATGGCGCGCGGCACGCGCCGCAGCACCTCTTCGGCGGCGGCTTCCACGGCCAGGCGGGCGCGGCTCACGGCCAGCAGGCAGGGGTCCGAGGGCGTGGCATCGATGCAGGCCGCAGCGTCGCGCAGCAGGCCGGCCGCGCTGGCCAGGGCCACGTCCAGCGCGCCCAGGTGGGCCTGGCGGTGCGGGTCCTCTCCTTGACTGACGGCCTGCTGCAGATGGCTGGCAATGCGGGCGGCGGCACCGTACCAGCAGGCGGCCACTCCCGCGCCACCGTGGTGAAAGCCGGGGCGGCTCAGGTACTGGCCCGGGGCCCCGACCAGCACGCCGGTGGCGCCGTCGAAGTGCACATCGGCGCTGGCGCTGGCGGCCATGCCCACGGCCTGCCAGTGGCTGTCGTCCCTGCGGATGCCGGGCTGGTCCATGGTGACGGCGATCAGGCAGCGCTGGCCGTCTGCCAGCCAGCCGCTGACCAGGGCGCGGTCCACGGCCCGTGCGCCGGAGCACCAGGGCTTGTGGCCGGACAGGCGAACCGCCGAGCCTGCCTGCAGCGTCGTCCGTTGCGTGGCGTCGGGAGATGTCGCCGTGGCCTGCACGCGCTCGCCCGGTGGCTCGGCGCACCAGACGGCCCAGCGCAGTCCCTCGGTGGCCAGGTCGGCCTGCAGTTCGGACAGGATGGCCAGGGCATCGGTATGGCCTTCATAGAGCTTGGCCAGGCCCAGGCTGTGGGCGGCCACTTCGGCCAGTGCTCGCCAGCGCTGCAGCGTGTGGCCATGGCCCGGCAGCGGCAGGCGGTCGGCGCCCTGCGCTACCAGCAGGGCCAATTGGTCCGCTGGCGACAGGTCAGCATGGCCGCGCAAGGCCTGGGCCAGCGTGTCGCTGCATGTCCACGCATTGGCGTGCTCGTCGTTGTTCTGGGCCATCACCGCTCACCTTCCTTTTTCGTGCCTTGCGCAGCCTGGAAATGGGGGGAGGCGCCAGGCGATGCCATGGTGCCGGGAGGATGAACGCGGCGCCGCAGGAGCAGGAAGGCATTACCTGTCGGAGACCACCGACCGGCAGGCGTCCCGCTCCACGCCGTCGGCAGGGCAGGCGGCCAGTTCCAGGCGCAGCGGTGCCTGCTCCTGCCTGATCGAGGGAACGGGAATGCCGAAGCCTTCCCTTTCCCTGTGCTCCAGCGGCCTGGCCTCTTTCAAGGCAGACAAAAAGGCCTTGCGCCACCAGTGCACGTCCTGATCGGCAATGCGCTGCAGCAGCCGCTGGTGCCGCTGGCGCCTTTCCTGCAGCGGCATCTGCAGGGCCTGCTGCACCACGGCTGCCGTGCCGTGCACGTCGTAGGGATTGACCAGCAGCGCCTCCTGCAGCTGCTCGGCAGCGCCGGCAAACCGCGACAGCACCAGCACGCCGGGGTCGGCCGGGTCCTGGGCCGCCACGTATTCCTTGGCCACCAGGTTCATGCCATCGCGCAGCGGGGTGACCAGGCCCACGGCCGCCGCACGGCACAGGCCCGGAATGCCATCGCGCGGCAGGGTCTGGTGGATGTAGCGCACGGGCATCCAGTCCAGTTCGCCGTAGTCGCCGTTGATGGCGCCACACAGCGATTCGAGTTCACGCCGTATGTCGGCATACGCGTCCAGGCCCTCGCGCGTGGGCGAGCCGATCTGGATCAGCGTGGCGCGGCGGCGCTGCTCGGGATGACGGGCCAGCAGCTCCCGGAAGGCGCGCAGGCGCTGCGGCAGGCCCTTGGAGTAGTCCAGCCGGTCTATGCCCAGCAGCAGGCGACGCTGGGCGTATTCGTGCTTCATGCGCTCGTACATGTCCCGCGAGGCGCCGCCCTGTGCAAGCGCCATGAAACCTTCCACATCGATGCCTATGGGGAAGGCGCGGCAGACCAGGCGCTGGCCATGGGCGCGGAATGCGCCGTCGCCCAGGGCTTGGCCGCCCGCCTCCTCGCAGACATAGCGCTCGAAATGCTGCACGTCCTGTCGGGTCTGCAGGCCCACGAGGTCATAGGCGAACAGGCAGCGCATCAGCCATGCATGCTCGGGAATGGCCGCAAGCAGGGTCGGCGGGGGCAATGGGATGTGCAGGAAAAAGCCGATGCGCTGGCGGCAGCCCAGGGCGCGCAGCTCGGCCGCCAGCGGGATCAGGTGGTAGTCATGCACCCAGAGGATGTCGTCCTCCGCCAGCAGGGGCAGCAGCCGGCGCGCGAGCAATTGGTTCACGCGGCGGTAGCCGGCCGCAAGGCCCGTGTCGAAGTTCGCCAGGTCCAGCCGACCATGGAAGACGGGCCACAGCACGCCATTGCTGTAGCCCGCGTAGTAGCTGTCGTGGTCCGCGCGGTCCAGGTCCACCGTGGCCAGCGTGACCTTGCCGGCCTGGGTGCGGTGCACATGGCCGGCAGGCGCGGCCTGGGCACCGTCGTCGGTGACGGTTCCGCTCCAGCCGAACCACAGGCCGCCCGTCTGCCGCAGCGCATCGCCCATGGCCACGGCAAGGCCCCCGGCTGCGGTCCTGCCCGGATCGGCCACGCGGTTGGAGATCACCACCAGCCGGCTCATGGCAGGGCCTCCGCGCAGGTCTGCGCAGCCAGTGCCAGTGATGCCTGGCGCAGCCAGGCATGCACGGTGCAAGGGCTGTCCAGCCGGTGTCGCGCCACGCTCCTTCCCACGCCCACCTTGACGGCCATGCCGCCCAGCGACTGCACCATGGCAAAGCCGCTTTCATCGGTGACATCGTCGCCCACGAAGACGGGGACGCGGCCAGCGAACGGGCTTTCGCGCAGGAAGGCCGCAATGGCGCTGCCCTTGCCGGTGCCCATGCCGGAGCCCATGTCTGCAGGCCTGACCTCCAGCACGCACTTGCCCTGCAGCAGCTCCAGCTGCGGCCAGCGCTGCAAGGCGCGGGTCAATGTATCCAGGCACAGCGCCGCCAGCTGTGGCGCGCGCCGGTAGTGCAGCGCGATGGACGAGGGCTTGCGCTCCACCAGCAAGGCCGGATGTTCCTGCGCCAGCGCATGGCACAGCTGCAGCAAAGGCGCGGGCATGGCGCATGCCCGGCCGTGCAGCCGGCCGCTGCAGTCCCGCCGGCGCAGGCCGTGCTCGCCGGCGGCGGGCAGGCACAGCGGCGCCAGGTAGCGGTCCAGCACCTCGATCTGACGGCCTGTGACGATGGCCAGCGCGCCATCGAGCCGGCCCTGCAGGCCGGCCAGCAGCGGGAGCAGGGCGGGATCCGGCCGGATGGCGTCCGGTGTCTCGGCCAGGGGCACGAGCGTGCCATCGAAGTCGAGGAACAGCGCGGATCTGCAGGTGGGGAGCGGAGGTGTTTCCATGGAGAGACCAAGGTATCGAGTGCCGGGTCCATCGGCCGTCAGCCGAGCGCTTGTGCGGGGATCGGCCATGCGCCGCAGTCTCTCGATGAAAGCGGTCCGGTTAGCCCATGAGCGTCGGCACCAGGCGCAAAATGGCCTCGCCCAGAATGCCCTGCAGGGCTGCGGCCTGCCAGAGCAGGCCCACGTTGTCCAGCGTGGCGCGCGCCCGGGGCTGCAGATGGCCGGACCATGATCGGGCCAGCAAAAAGCCGCCCAGCACCATCATCAGCACGCAGTGAAAGCCCTGGTAGGCCACGATGACGCCCACGGCCGCGCTCCAGCCGTCCGCACGCGGTGAAAGCCCCGCGTCCAGATGGCCTGCCAGCGACAGGCCAAAGGCTCCCACCGCGCACACCAGGGCCCCCAAGGCGCAGGCACGCAGCAGGCGCTGCCTGTGCGGTCCCTCTCCCAAAGGTGAGCGCGTGCAGTGCCGCAGCAGCAGGGCACTGGCGGCCAGCAGCACCACGTTGGCCATGGCCCGGGAGGGCGCGGGCAGGGCCGCGCCCGGCGGAGGGCAGACCTCCAGCGCCATCGACAGGTGGATGTAGGCATAGGCGAAGGAGGCGAAGACCGTGAAGTCCACCGTGCACAGGATGAGCACGGCCCACCAGGAATGCGATCGCCTGCCGGCCGGCTGCACGGGCAGGAAGATGCCCGTGGCCACCTCGGCCCGGGGGGCCGGCGCAGTGCGGTCCAGCTGCCAGATCCAGGCCAGCATGGCGGCGATGGCGCCCAGGCCGCAGGCAAAGGCCAGCGCCACCCATTCCACGGTCAGCAGCAAAAAGAAGGCGGCCGTGCCCGCTGCGGCCAGCAGCGGCGGCCAGCCATCGGTGGGCAGGCGCAGCAGTTGCACGGGCCGCGCGCTGCGCGCATCGGTGAGCAGGGTTTCCCGGCCGCCGAAGACGGTGCCGGGCAGCCAGTGGCGCCCTTCCTCCACTTCCTGCGCCAGCGATGGCCGGTCCCACAACGGCTCGGTGCCGCGCACTTCGGGAATGCTGCGCACGCCGTACTCGCGCGGCGGCAGCCATTCCAGCGTGCCTGCGCGCCAGGGATTGCGATGGTCGCGGTCCGGCCGGCGCACGGCCCGGGCCACGTCGATGAACAGCAGCAGCACGCCCAGCGCAAAGATGAAGGCGCCCACGGTGGACAGCAGGTTCAGCCCGTTCCAGCCCAGCGCGTCCGCGTAGGTGTAGACACGGCGCGGCATGCCCAGCAGGCCTGTCAGGTGCATGGGGAAAAAGGCGATGTTGAAGCCGCCGAACAGCAGGGCGAATATCCAGCGTCCCAGCCGCTCGGACAGCGCCGCGCCGTTGAACACGGGCAGCCAGTAGTACAGGGCCGCGAACACGGGGAACACCATGCCGCCGATCAGCACGTAGTGCAGGTGGGCGACGATGAAGTAGCTGTCATGCGCCTGCCAGTCGAACGGAATCACGGCCACCATCACGCCCGTCAGCCCGCCCAGAACGAAGATGAAGTGAAAGCCCAGCAGGAACAGCGTGGGCGTGTCCATGCGCACGCGGCCCTGCCAGAAGGTGGCAATCCAGGCGAAGACCTGAAGCCCGCTCGGAATGGCCACCACGAAGCTGGCGATGGAAGTCAGCAGCAGCGCCGTCAGCCCCAGGCCGGCCGCGAACATGTGGTGTATCCACAGCAGCAGGCTGACCACGCCCACGCCGGCCAGCGCCCAGACCACGGCGCGCTGGCCCACCAGGGGCGTGCCTGCCATGGCGGGCACCATCATGGACACCATGCCGGCCGCAGGCAGGAAGATGATGTAGACCTCCGGGTGGCCGAAGAACCAGAAGAGATGCTGCCAGAGCACCGGGTCGCCGCCGGACTGCGGATTGAAGAAGGGCCAGTCGAAGGCGCGCTCCAGCTCCAGCAGCGTGGTGGCCGCGATCACGGCCGGGAAGGCGAACACGATCATCAGCGCGCTGACCAGGGTGGCCCAGGCGAACACCGGCATCCGGCTCAGCGTCATGCCCGGTGCGCGCGTGAAGAGAATGCCGACGATCAGCTCGATGGCGCCCGCAATCGCCGAGATCTCGATGAAGCCGATGCCCAGCAGCCAGAAGTCCGCGCCGATGCCGGGCGAGTACTGCTTGTTCGTGAGCGGCGGGTACATGAACCAGCCGCCATCGGGCGACACACCCCAGAAGATGGTGCAGAAGAACGCCAGGCCGCCGATCGCATAGGCCCAGAAGGCATAGGCGGACAGCCGGGGAAAGGGCAGGTCCCGGGCGCCCAGCATGCCCGGCAGCAGAAAGACTGCAATCGCCTCCACCACGGGCACGGCGAACAGGAACATCATCACCGTGCCGTGCATGGTGAACATCTGGTTGTAGGTGGCGGCGTCCAGCAGGTCGTTGTCGGGCACGGCCAGCTGCACGCGCATCACCAGCGCCAGGATGCCGCCCAGCACGAAGAACAGCAGTGCCGTCACGATGTAGAAGGCGCCGATCTGCGTGTTGTTCACGGCGCTGAAAATGCGCCAGCCGCGCGGGCGTGCCCAGGCACGCTCCAGTGCTTCGCGCTCCCCGGCGGGGCGGGGCAGGGCGCTGGGAAAGCCGTGCGGCGGGGCAGCATCTATTTCAGGGTGCTCAGCCATGCGGCGATGTCTTCCAGTTCGTGGTCGGGCACACGTCCGGCGCCCGAGGGCATGCGCGCCCCGGCCTTGAGCTGCTGCGTATGGGTGATCCAGGAGCGAAGGTTCTGCGGCGTGTTGGGCAGGCTGGCGGCGGCCAGCGACAGGCGGCCGCCCACATGGGTCAGGTCCGGCCCCAGGCCGCGCGAGGCCTCGTCGGCCACGCCGCGCACGCGGTGGCAGAAGCTGCAGCGGTGCTTCTCGAAAGCCTGCAGCCCCGGATGGTTCTCGGCAACGGAGGCGGGCCGCGCCTGCGCGGCGGACCAGCGCTCGAACGCCTGCGGCGCCACCACCAGTACGTCGAGCGCCATGCGCGCATGCTGCTCGCCGCAATACTCGGCGCATTGCCCGCGCCAGCGGCCCTCGGCTGTGGGATGTACCAGCAGGTGCTGCAGACGGCCCGGCACCATGTCCATTTTTCCGCCCAGTGCCGGCACCCAGAAGCTGTGGATCACATCGCCGCTGGCCAGCGCGAAGTACACGGGCCGGCCCACGGGCAGCCGGACCTCGTTGGCCGTCACGAACTCGGCGCCCGTGCGCGGATCGCTGTAGCGTATGTCCCACCACCACAGGTGTGCCGTCACGGTCACCACCAATGCGTCGGCCGGGGGCATGGGGCGCCAGTCGGGGCGGCGGCTTTCTCCGTAGAAGAACAGGGCTGTCAGCACGGCAACGGGCAGGGCGATGCCGCCACCCACCAGCCACAGGCGCACGCGCACCGGACGCGCGCGGCCCAGCGACAGGGCCAGCAGCAGCATCACGCCCAGCAGCAGCGCCGCCGCGCCCACGGACAGCACGGCACTGAGTTCTCCGAACGAGGCCGCCTGCACGCTGCCCGCATGCAGCGATGACTGGGGGGTGGCGGCTGCCGCGCCGCTCATTGGAGGCTGCCCAGGTAGGCTGCCATGTCGCGCGCCTGCACTGCCGATACGCCCAGCGACGGCATGGTGGTGGAGGGCACCAGTGCCTGCGGGTGCACGATCCAGGCGCTCAGGATGTCCGGAAGGTTGGGCAGCCGCCCGGCGATATAGCTGCGCCGCCCGAAGCCGTCCAGCGGCGTGGCGTCCCGTCCCCGGGCATCGGCCACCCCCGGAATGCTGTGGCAGCTGCCGCAGCGGTACTGGGCCAGCAGGAGCCTGCCGCGCTCGACCGACGCGCTTTCCTCTCCAGCTGCCGCACCGCCGCTCGCAAGCCAGAAAGCGGCGCACAGGCTTGCGGCGACTCGCTGGCGCCGGTGCAGGAAGGAAGGGAGCGCCTCGGGCATGGGGAAATTATTCCGCGTCCCCAATCAGGATCTGCTGACATTCGCGCAGCAGGGCGGGTAGGACAATTTCTCATGGCCTCCACCAAGCTGCGCACCGTGGCACTCACGCTTTTGGCCGTTGCCTGCGCGGCAGCGGGGCTGGCTGCCGCCCTGGTGTCCAGCGGCGTCTACAACGTGGCCGCCAATCGCCAGCACCTGAAGCCGGTCTACCAGTTGCTGGACATTGCCATGCGCCAGTCCGTGCGCTACCACGCGCGGGGCCTGGAGCCGCCGCGCGCGGCGGACGAAGCCATGCTGGCGCGCGGTGCGCAGTGCTATCGCCAGCACTGCGTGCAGTGCCACGGCGGCCCCGGCGTGGCCCAGGGGGCGGCGGGCCAGGGCATGCAGCCGCTGCCCGGGCCCCTGATCGACGCCACGCAGCGATGGAACGCCGGCCAGCTGTACTGGCTCACGCGCAACGGGCTGAAGATGACGGGCATGCCTTCCTGGGAATTTCGCCTGTCGGAGGACGATCTCTGGGCGGTGGTCGCCTTCGTGCAGAAGATGCCGCAGCTGTCGCCGCCGCAGTTCGCCGCGATGGCGGGGCAGGACTGGGTGGTGGGCTCCGCAGGACACGCGGGCCGGGACGATGTCTTCCAGCCGTGCAGGCCGCCCGTGCAGGCGCTGCGGCCCGGTGATGCCGTGCGCGGGCAGCGGGCCCTGTACCAGTACGCCTGTGTGGGCTGCCACACGGTGGCGGGCCAGGCCCAGGCCAGCCCGCAGGTGGGGCCGCCGCTGGACGGCATGGCGCGCCGCACCCGCATTGCCGGCGTGCTGGACAACACGCCCGACAACATGGTGCGCTGGCTGGTGCAGACCGACGCCGTCAAGCCGGGAACCGCCATGCCCGCCATGGGGGTCGCCGAGCAGGATGCACGGGACATTGCTGCCTACCTGGCCAGCTTGCGCTAGCGCTGGCTCAACGCTCGGCCTTGATGGAGCCGCGGATGTTGGTGATGGCCAGGCAGGCCTGCAGCGTCACCAGTGCCCAGGCACCCGTGGACCATCCCCACAGCGCCCACAGCACATTGCTGAGCATCAGGATCCAGAAGCCCACATTGCGCCGCCCGGCGGAACGCGAGCCCACCCACCATGCGCCGATGAGGGAGGCCGCAAAGGCAGGCCACTGGAGCCAATCGGGAATGTCTGGCATGGGTTCTACCTGGATGGAGTGCAGTCAGGCCGCCTCAGTTGCCGGGCCGTGCCGGGTCGTCCTCGTCGATGGAGTGGCATTCCTTGCAGGCTCCGCTTTCGCGCGCGCGGGCGGCCAGGTTGACGTAGAAGGCCGCCACTTGCTGCAGCTGCTCCTCGTCCAGCCCCTCGATGCCGATCATGCGGTTGCTGGCAATCTTGTTGGCTGCCAGCAGCTCGTTGAGCTTCAGGTGCAGGGCCACGCTGTCCTTGTTCTGGCTTTGCTGGATGAGGAACACCATCAGAAAGGTCACGATGGTCGTGCCCGTGTTGATGACCAGCTGCCAGTTCTCCGAGAAGTGGAACATCGGCCCCGCCACGGCCCATACGGCCACACAGATCAGGGCCACGCAAAAGGCCATGGGCGTGCCGGCCCAGCGCGTCACTCTGCTGGCGAAATGATCGAAGGCCGACAGCAGGCGCGAGTGGTCGGCATACGAGGCACTGCTTGTCTCGGGCATGGAGCCCAGGGCGTCTCCCGGTGTGCGGCGGCTTGGTGTGGAACTTGTGCTTTGCATGGGGGAAAACCGTCCGGAAAAAATCGATCAAGGCTGCTTGCGCACCATCTTCTTGCGCTGCTCGGCATCCAGTCCCGGCGTCTGCCGCATGTCGGTATCCACCTGGCCGGAAACAATGTCGTCATGGGCCTGGCGCATCACCGGATCGGGCGCATCGCTGGTGGCGTCCAGGCTCTGGTCGCGCTCGTGCGGAAGGCGCAGGCCTTGCTCGGATGCGTCGGCTGCATCGGATTCACCGGGCGCATGGGGCGCCTTGCCGACCTGTCCGGGCAGCTTGGTCTGGCCATCGCCCGACGGCTTCGCCTGTGTGGGTGCAGAGGACTTGGATGCGGATGGGGTCTTGTCTTTCATGGCGTCTTCCTTTCGTTCGCGGGCCTGCGCAGGCGGCGCTTGGGCCATGGTCTCTTCGCCCGTGCGCAGCCGCCGTGGGACCACGCCGAAAGCGCAGGAACGAAAAGATGCCTCGCGCATGAACGCCGTTCTCAGGCACGTCGTTTGCTCTGTGGGAGACGCCCCACGCCGGCGGGCGCCCATGGCCCGCTGCCTGGGCCTTGCGCGCTGCCTAGACTGGAAGTCCGGCCCTGCAGCGATGGGGCCCGGCACCATAGACAAGGAGCGCGATATGAGCAGCGACAGACAGGAGCCCGGCAAGGGCAAGGTGGAGAACGATCACAACCGCCAGGGCGCGAAGCCGCCCACGCAAAGGAACGAAGGCCAGCGAACGCCCGAAAGCCGCCATGACCGTGAGGCCCATGTCGGCAGCGGCAACCAGGCCCAGACGCGCCAGAACAAGGGCGGCGGCCCAGGCGGTGACCGCGGCGCTGGATGAATTGCCGTTTCCTCGCGACAAGGGCACCCTCGGGTGCCCTTTTTTCATGGCGTGCGAGGGTGCATCAACGCCCGTTCTTGCGGTCGCTGGGGCCATTGCGGTCGGACAGGATTTCGGCGGGCGGCCTGAGGCTGCCGCTGTCCGCGCCCTCGGCCTGCCAGGTGCCGCCTTCGCGCTGCGTGTTGCCGCGCGGGTGGCCCATGTCGGTTCCATCGTCGAAGTTCAGCGGGCCGTCCTGCGGCATGTCGTCGAAACGGTGCGCCGAGGCCTCGGCGATGGAATCGGCCACATCCTTTTCCGCGCTCAGGTGCTCGTTGATGTCCTTGCCTTCGGGCAGGTCGGCGCTGGCGTCCTCGCTGCGGTCGATCTGGGGAGTGTCGCTGCCGGTGGCAGCCGTGTTGTTCGGGGTGCGCATGGTGATCTCCAAGGGGGTCCGGCCACCGTGGCCGGGTCATGGATCAAGCCTGCCTGCGCGGGCTTGCAGCGGGGGTGGGCACAGCACTTTCCTGGAGGTAGGAGCGTGCCGATGCGCTCGGATGCAGTCCGATGCGGGAGGGCCGGCAGGCACGCCGATTGCCCTGTATTTGCCCCGTGCGGCAGTGCGAAAAATGGCCACAGGGGACTGGCGCGATGTCCGCAAGGGCAGGGCGCTGCGTTCCTACGGCACATGGCCGCAAGCGCGCACGCCGGACGGCCGCCGCGGCCATCAGCATAGAAATCACTTTCAACTGCCAAGGAGCACATTCCATGACGCAATCGAACCCCGCAAACCGTGACCCGCTGTCCGACGCACCCGGCGCGCACCCGGTGGGCACCGGCATAGGCGCAGCAGGCGGCGCCGTCACCGGCGCTGCATTCGGCGCAATGGGTGGCCCCATCGGCGCTGCCGTGGGCGGCGTGGCCGGTGCCGTGGTCGGCGGGCTGGCCGGCAAGGGTGCAGCCGAGGCCGTGAACCCCACGGTTGAAGATGCCTACTGGCGCGATGCCTACCAGAGCGAGCCCTATTACGTGGCTGGCCGCAGCTACGAGGAATACCGCCCCGCCTACGAGCTGGGCTGGAACGCGGCCGCCGCACGCCGCGATGCCGACTTCGATGCCTTCGACGCCGAGTGGGAGCGCGAATGGACCACGCGCCGTGGCGCCAGCCATCTGGACTGGGACCAGGCCCGGCCCGCAGCCCGCGCCGCCTGGGCGCGCGCAGGCAGCCGTGATGTCCGTGACGAGACGGGCACCATCGTCGCCCCCGCCTATACGGGCGATATCGACAACGACGATGTGGTGGACGTGCTCAACGACCTGCTTGAATCCTGCCGCGATGGCGAGTACGGCTTCCGCACCTCCTCCGAGAACGCCGACTCGCCCGACCTCAAGGCCCTGTTCATGCGCCATTCCACCGAGTGCGGTGTTGCCGCGCGGGAGCTGGAAGCGGAAATCCGCAGGCTCGGCGGAGAGCCGGCATCGGGCGGCACGGTGGCTGGCGCGCTGCACCGGGGCTGGGTGTCCGTGAAGACGGCCCTGACCTCGCAGGACGACAAGGCGGTGCTGGAGGAATGCGAGCGCGGCGAGGACTCCGCCGTCGCCCAGTACCGCAAGGCGCTCAAGCAACCGCTGCCACCGGCCGTGCGCGTGGTGGTGGAACGCCAGGCCCAGGGTGCCCAGCGCAACCACGATGAAGTGCGCGACCTGCGCGACCGTTACCGCAGCGCAGCCTGACCGCGCATCCCGCGCACCGCGCGGGCCACGGAATCGTCAGCCGCCCACGCCATAGGGCGCAAAGCGGCTGGCGTTCTCATCCACATGCAGCGCCTTTCCCACATAGGGAAAGGCGCGCTGCGTGCACTGGTCGCGTTCGCAGACCTTGCAGCCCATGCCGATGGGCGTGGCCGATTCCGGATCGCCCAGATCCAGCCCCTTGGCATAGACCAGGCGCGCGGCATGGCGTATGTCGCAGCCCAGACCGATGGAGAAGGTCTTGCGCGGCGAACCATAGCCGCGCTGGCCATGCGAGACCGAGCGTGCAATCCACAGGTAGCGCCGCCCGTCGGGCATGCTGGCCAGCTGGCGCAGGACCTGGTCGGGCTGGCCGAAGGCCTCGTACACCGTCCACAGCGGGCAGGTGCCGCCCGTGCGGCTGAAGTGGAAATGCGTGGCCGACTGGCGCTTGGAGATATTGCCCGCGCGGTCCACGCGCACGAAGAAGAACGGCACGCCCGGTGCGCCCGGCCGCTGCAGCGTGCTCAGCCGGTGGCAGACGGTTTCAAAGCCCACGCCAAAGCGCTGGCCCAGCAGGTCGATGTCGTATCGCAGTTGCTCGGCCTCCTCCAGGAACAGGTCGTAGGGCAGCAGCAGCGCGCCCGCAAAGTAGTTGGCCAGGCCCACGCGGGCCAGCTTGCATGACGCCGGATCGCCCTGGAAGGCGGCGGTGGCGATCAGCCGGTCCAGCGTCTCGCCCATCTCCAGCAAGGCCAGCTGCGTGCCCAGCTGGAAGGCCTGTTGCGCAGGCTCCAGCGCCGAGGACAGCCACAGCGAGCGCGTGGCCGGGTCGAAGCGGCGCTGGCTTTGCCGGGAGTCTTCCGAGCGATGCACCTGCACGCCGTGGCGCTGCTGCAGCCGCCGGACCAGCCAGTCCGCCAGATGGCCCGGGTCCGCGCGCGCCTCGCCGGCCAGGGCCTGGGCCGCGCGGTCCACCTCATCGAAATAGTTCTGGTGCGCAAAGAAGAAATCGCGCACGGCCTCGAACGGCATGGTGCGCGCCACCGGCATGTCCGAGCGGTCATCGCCCAGCCTGAGCGACATGCTCTCGATGCGCTCCAGGGCTTCCAGATGGCGGCGGTGCAGCGCCATCACCGCACGCCCCAGGGCGGGCATCTGCGCGGCGACTTCCTGCAGCTCGGGCAGGGCAATGGATTCGGGCGCCTCGGCAAGGGCCTCGCGCAGGCCGGCGACCAGGCGCGCTTCCTCGTCCTCCGAGAACTGCTGGATATCGACGCCCAGCGCACGGTTGAGCTTGAGCAGCACCGACACCGTCAGCGGCCGCTGGTTCTGCTCCAGCTGGTTCAGATAGCTGGGCGACAGGCCTAGCGCGTGGGCCAGGGCGATCTGGGACAGGCCGTGCTCCGCGCGCAGTTTGCGCAGCTTGACGCCCATGAATGTCTTCTTCATGCCTGTTTCCTCGGGTGGCTGTTATTCGCAGAATTCGCAATATCGTGGGTTTCGTTTCGCAAGAATTTGCCTTTTCAGCCCTATGGCTGAGCCGCTATTTTGCGTAGATTGCGAAGCATGACAACACCTGCTGGAACCGCCGAGTTGCGCGAACTGGTATTGCCCGCGCTGGCCAACCACCACGGCACGCTGTTCGCGGGCCAGGGCCTGCAGCTCATGGCCAAGGCCGCCTTTCTCGCAGCGCGCAGCCTGGCGCAGCGCGAGGTGGTGATGGCCGCCGTCACCGGCATCGACTTCCTGGCGCCCGTGCCCGTGGGCCACGAGATCGTCCTGCGCGGCTGGGTCAGCCGGGTAGGGCGCAGCTCCATGACGGTCTGCGTCACCGCGTCGGCCCAGGCGCCGGGCATTGCCTGCGAGGACGTGCTCAAGGGCCTGTTCGAGATGGTGGCTGTCGACCACAACGGCCTTCCCGCCGCCATTGCCCATTCCTATCTGAACCAGGAGACCCTTCCATGAGTACCACGATCATCGACGCGCCATCTGCGCCATCTGCGCCAACTGCACAATCTGCGTCCGCATTCAAGCCCAAGAAATCCGTCGCGCTGTCGGGTGTGACCGCCGGCAACACGGCGCTGTGCACTGTGGGCCGCTCGGGCAACGACCTGCACTATCGCGGCTACGACATCCTGGACATTGCCGAGGTCTGCGAGTTCGAGGAAATCGCCCATCTGCTGGTGCACGGCAAGCTGCCCACGCGCCCCGAATTGCAGGCCTACAAGACCAAATTGCAGGCGCTGCGCGGCCTGCCGGCCAGTGTCAGGCAGGCGCTGGAGCAGCTGCCTGCCGGCGCCCACCCGATGGACGTGATGCGCACCGGCGTCTCGGCCCTGGGCTGCGTGCTGCCCGAAAAGGACGACCACAACCTGGCGGGTGCCCGCGACATTGCCGACCGGCTCATGGCCAGCCTGGGCTCCATGCTGCTGTACTGGTACCACTGGAGCAATTCGGGCCGGCGCATCGAGGTGGAGACCGATGACGACTCCATCGGCGGCCACTTCCTGCACCTGCTGCACGGCCACCGGCCGTCGGAAGGCTGGGTGCGCGCCATGCACACCTCGCTCAACCTCTATGCAGAGCATGAGTTCAACGCCTCCACCTTCACGGCGCGCGTGATCGCGGGCACGGGCAGCGATATGTATTCGTCCATCGCAGGAGCCATCGGTGCGCTGCGCGGCCCCAAGCATGGCGGCGCCAACGAGGTGGCCTTCGAGATCCAGAAGCGCTACGACACGCCCGACGAGGCCGAGGCCGACATCCGCCGCCGCGTCGATGCCAAGGAAGTGGTCATCGGCTTCGGCCACCCGGTCTACACCGTCAGCGACCCGCGCAACGTGGTCATCAAGGGCGTGGCCAAGCGCCTGTCCGACGAGGCGGGAACCACCCGCATGTACGACATTGCCGACCGGCTGGAAGCGGTGATGTGGGAGGTCAAGAAGATGTTCCCCAACCTGGACTGGTTCAGCGCCGTCAGCTACCACATGATGGGCGTGCCCACGGCCATGTTCACGCCGCTGTTCGTGATCGCGCGCACCAGCGGCTGGGCAGCGCACGTTATCGAGCAGCGCCAGGACAACAAGATCATCCGCCCCAGCGCCAACTACACGGGGCCGGAGGACCAGAAGTTCGTGCCCCTCGATGCGCGCGCCTGAGCCGCAGCTGTCCTGAACCTGGCGGGCGGGCTGCAGGCCCGCCCGCATTGCATCCGCCCCATGAACCATACCCACAAGAAACCCCTGCCCGGCACCACGCTGCACTACATCGACGCCCGCGCCGCCGTCGATGCCCTCTCGCCCGGTGCCTGGGCACGCCTGCCCTACACCGCCCGCGTCCACGCCGAGAACCTCGTGCGCCGCGCCGATCCCGCGCAGCTGGACAGCTACCTGCTGCAGCTCATCGAACGCCGGCGCGACATCGACTTTCCCTGGTATCCCGTGCGCGTGGTCTGCCACGACATCCTGGGCCAGACGGCCCTGGTGGACCTGGCCGGCCTGCGCGACGCCATCGCGGCCGAAGGCGGCGACCCCGCCCAGGTCAACCCCGTCGTGCCCGTGCAGCTCATCGTGGACCACTCGCTGGCCGTGGAGTGCGGCGGCTTCGATCCCGACGCCTTTGCGAAGAACCGCGCCATCGAGGACCGCCGCAACGAGGACCGCTTCCACTTCATCGAGTGGACAAAAAAAGCCTTTGCCAACGTGGATGTGATCCCTGCAGGGAACGGGATCATGCACCAGATCAATCTGGAGAAGATGTCCCCTGTGGTCACCGTGCAGGATGGCCTGGCCTTCCCAGACACCTGTGTCGGCACCGACTCGCACACGCCCCATGTGGACGCGCTGGGCGTGATCGCCGTGGGCGTGGGCGGGCTGGAGGCCGAGAACGTCATGCTGGGCCGCGCCTGCTGGATGCGCCTGCCCGAGATCGTGGGCGTGCGCCTCACGGGCCGGCGCCAGGCGGGCATCACCGCCACCGACATCGTGCTGGCCCTGACCGAATTCCTGCGCCAGCAAAAGGTGGTGGGCGCCTATGTGGAATTCTTTGGCGAGGGCGCCGACAGCCTGAGCATTGGCGACCGCGCCACCATCTCCAACATGTGCCCCGAATACGGCGCCACGGCGGCCATGTTCTCCATTGATGACCAGACCCTGGCCTACCTGCGCCTGACCGGCCGCGACGAGGCCCGGGTGCGCCTGGTCGAAGCCTATGCGCGCACCGCAGGTTTCTGGAGCGACAGCCTGGCCGATGCCCAGTACGAGCGCCTGCTGCAGTTCGACCTGTCCACCGTGGTGCGCAACATGGCCGGCCCCTCGAATCCGCACCGGCGCCTGCCCACCTCTGCCCTGGCCGAGCGCGGCATTGCCGATGCCGCAAAACTGCAGGCCGCCCGCGCCCAGCAGAGCCAGGGCCTGATGCCCGATGGGGCGGTCATCATCGCGGCCATCACCAGCTGCACCAACACCAGCAACCCGCGCAATGTCATCGCCGCCGCCTTGCTGGCGCGCAATGCCAATCGTCTTGGATTGGTGCGCAAGCCCTGGGTCAAGACCTCGCTGGCGCCGGGCTCCAAGGCCGTGGAGCTGTATCTGAAGGAGGCCGGGCTGCTCAGCGAGCTGGAGCAGCTGGGCTTTGGCATCGTCGCCTTTGCCTGCACCACCTGCAACGGCATGAGCGGCGCGCTGGACCCCAGGATCCAGCAGGAAATCGTCGAGCGCGACCTCTACGCCACGGCCGTGCTCTCGGGCAACCGCAACTTCGACGGGCGCATCCATCCCCAGGCCAAACAAGCCTTCCTGGCCTCGCCGCCGCTGGTCGTGGCCTATGCGCTGGCGGGCACGGTGCGCTTTGACATCGAGCAGGATGTGCTGGGCGTGGTGGACGGCCGCGAGATCCGCCTGAAGGACCTGTGGCCCTCCGACGAAGAGATCGACGCCATCGTCGAGCGCGCCGTGCGTCCGGAGCAATTCCGCGCCGTCTACGAACCCATGTTCGCCATCCGCAAGGACGACGGAAACAAGGCCTCGCCCCAGTACGACTGGCGCCCCCAGTCCACCTACATCCGCCGCCCGCCGTACTGGGACACCGAAGGCGTGGGCGCGCTGGCGGCCTTCCCGCGCACGCTGCGCAACATGCGGCCGCTGGCCCTGCTGCCCGACAACATCACCACCGACCACCTGTCGCCCTCCAACGCCATCCTGGCCGACAGCGCGGCGGGCGAATACCTGGCGCGCATGGGCCTGCCCGAGGAAGACTTCAACTCCTACGCTACCCACCGCGGCGACCACCTGACGGCCATGCGCGCCACCTTCGCCAACCCGCAGCTGGTCAACGAGATGGCCGTCATCGACGGCGTGCAGCACAAGGGCTCGCTGGCGCGCATCGAGCCCGAAGGCCGCGTGGTGCGCATGTGGGAGGCCATGGAAACCTACCTGAACCGCCGCCAGCCGCTGATCATCATCGCGGGCGCCGACTACGGCCAGGGCAGCTCACGCGACTGGGCGGCCAAGGGAGTGCGGCTGGCCGGAGTCGAGGTCGTGGTGGCCGAAGGCTTCGAGCGCATCCACCGCACCAACCTCATCGGCATGGGCGTGCTGCCGCTGCAGTTCCTGCCGGGCACCGACCGCAAGACCCTGGGGCTGGACGGCACGGAGATCTATGGCGTGGAAGGCGAGCGCACGCCGGGCACCCAACTCACTCTAGTGATTGAACGAAGAAGCGGCCAGACGCTGCGCGTGCCCGTGACCTGCCGGCTGGACACCGCCGAGGAGGTATCGGTCTACGAAGCGGGCGGCGTGCTGCAGCGCTTTGCGCAGGACTTCCTGGCGCAGGCTCAGGCAGCCTGAGCAGGGAGCGTGCCAGCGGCCAGCGGCTGGCGCGCCAGCTCGATGAAGGCCTGCAGATAGTCGGTCTGCAGGTCCGCCACGCGCGCGCCCAGGAAGATCTGCTTGGCAATGCCCTTGGCGCCCAGGCGCACGGGCACCACGTCCAGCTTGCCCGCGTACTCCTGCACCAGCCAGCGCGGCAGGGCCGCCACGCCCCGGCCGCTGGCCACCATCTGCATCATGATGTCCGTGGTCTCTATGGCCTTCTGGCGGCGCGGCGTGATGCCTGCCGGCATGAGGAACTGGTTGTAGATGTCCAGCCGGTCCATGGGCACGGGATAGGTGATCAGCACCTCGGGCGCGAGCTGGGCGGCTTCCACGAAATCGGCCCCTGCCAGCGCATGCGCGCTGGAGACCACCAGCACCTGCTCGTAGTCGAACACGGGCACGAACTCCAGGCCCGTCTTGAACAGAGGATCGGGCGTGACCAGCAGGTCGATCTCGTAGCCGAACAGCGCGCCGATGCCGCCGAACTGGAATTTCTGCTTCACATCCACATCCACATCGGGCCAGCTCGCCAGATAGGGCGCGACGATCTTGAGCAGCCACTGGTAGCAGGGATGGCACTCCATGCCGATGCGCAGCGCGCCGCGCTCGCCCTGGGCGAACTGGCGCAGCCGCTCCTCGGCCAGGTCCAGCTGGGGCAGCACGCGCTGGGCCACGGCCAGCAGGTACTGGCCGGCCTGCGTCAAGCGCAGGCTGCGGCCCTCGCGCAGCCAGATGTCCGTGCCCAGCTGCTGCTCCAGCTTCTTCATGCTGTGGCTCAGCGCCGACTGCGTCACGCACAGCACGCCGGCCGCCGCCGTCAGCGAGCCCTGTTTTTCGACTTCACGGACGATGGCGAGGTGGGTGCGTTCCAACATGTTGGTGAGAAAAATTCATGGATTTGTGAGCTAAAAAAATTCTAGTTCATTGATGTGAATCCATTCCATGGCTGCCTTCATCGATTGAAAGCAGTGCATGACCATCATTCATCACCTCGGTTTCCCCATCGGCGCCCGGCGTGCTACGCGGCCGGTGCGCCGGGCTGCAGGGCTCCGTGAAGGAAGGACTGCTCCATCACGGCCGCCACGCTGGCCCGCGCAACACGGCCGCGCCGCTCCGCATCCAGCAGGCCCACGGCCATGGAAAGCCACAGCTCGGTCATCGCCGCTGCCGTGATGTCGATGCGGAACACGCCGGCCTGCTGGCCGCGCAGGAAAAAGGCATCCATGGCCGCCACCCATTCGCTCTCTATCTGGCCGACCACCGAGATGTCGGAGCGCCAGAAATACATCAGGAACAGCAGCAGCGTCTGGTGGTCCTGGCAGTGGGCGGTGAGGCGGCGCAGCGCCTCCAGCGGCGCGTGGCGCTCCAGCTCGGCCGCGTGCATGGCGCGCGACAGGGTGTCGGCCGCATGCCCGATGAGCCGGTCGATGAGCTGGTCGCGCGTGGGGCAGAAGCGGTAGAGCGTGGCCTTGCTGATGCCGATGGCGCGTGCCAGCTCCTGCAGATTGGCCTTGGGATCGTCCAGCAGCGCCAGTGCCAGTGCGCCCAGCAGCTTGCCTTCGTCCTCTTGCTTGGTGCTCGTCATCGCTTGTCATGCCTCCTTGGAAAGTGCATGGATTCTATCTGTTGATGTTTTAAAGCATCAAATGAATCGATGTTGACTCATTTGATTCGGGTATGTACCATCGCGGCCTTCGTATCGAACTCAATCAGGTTGTGAACATGAGCATGCGTCTGAACAAGCGACGTGGCCTGCCGCTGGCGGCCCTGGTGCTGGCCGCCCTGGCCGCCCTGGCAGCGGGCTGCGGCCGCAACGAGGCTCCGGCCGCAGCGGGTGACGCGCTGCCGGTGGTGCAGGCCGTCACCGTGCAGCCCGCGCCGCTGGCCCTGTCCAGCGAGCTGCCGGGCCGTATCGAGCCCGTGCGCGTGGCCGAGGTGCGTGCGCGGGTGGCCGGCATCGTGCTGCGCCGCCATTTCGAGGAAGGTGCCGATGTCCGGGCCGGCCAGGTGCTGTTCCAGATCGACCCGGCGCCCCTGCGCGCCGCCCTGTCCCGCGCCCAGGGCCAGCTGGCCAGCGCCGAGGCGGCCCTGCTCGACGCGCGTGCCGTGGTCGGCCGCAACGCGCCGCTGGTGGCGCAGGAGGCGGTCAGCCGCCAGGACTTCGAGGCCATGCAGGCCCGCCTGCAGGCGGCCCAGGCCGCGCGGCAGTCCGCCCAGGCCGAGGTGCAGGCGGCCGCCCTGAACCTGGAATACGCCACGGTCAGGGCGCCGATCGCGGGCCGCATCGGCCGTGCGCTGGTCACCGAGGGCGCCCTGGTGGGCCAGGGCGAGGCCACGCCCATGGCGCTGGTCCAGCAGCTCGACCCGGTCTATGCCGACTTCCAGCAGTCCGTGGCCGAAGCCCAGCGCCTGCGCGCGGCCCTGGCCGAGGGCCGCCTGGCACAGACGGCGGGCAAGGACGGCACGCCGGTCTCCCTGAAGGTGGACGGCACGGGCCTGCAGCGCACGGGGCGGCTGCTGTTCTCGGATGTGACGGTGGACCGCGGCACCGGCCAGATGGCGCTGCGCGGGCGCTTCGACAACCGCGACGGCATGCTGCTGCCCGGCATGTATGTGCGCGTGACCGTGGGCCAGGGCGTGGACCCTGCCGCCATCCTGGTGCCGCAGCGGGCCGTGCAGCGCAGCACCGACGGGCAGGACCACGTGCTGGTGGTGGATGGCCAGGACACGCTGCAGATGCGCCCCGTGCAGACCGCGGCCATGCATGGCGCGCAGTGGCAGATCAGCGCAGGCCTCAAGGGCGGCGAGCGCGTGGTGGTGGGCCGCATGGCGGGCCTGCAGCCCGGGGCGCGGGTTCAGGTCACGGCCCTTTCCGATGCCGCGGCCTCCCCTACGGCGGGGCTGTCCGGCACCTTCAGCGCCTCCGGCAGCTCCGCCACGTCCAGCGACTGAGCCGGCGCGTGCCCAAGGAATAGACCATGTCCAAGTTCTTCATCAACCGCCCCAACTTCGCCTGGGTGGTGGCCATCTTCATCATGCTCGCCGGGCTGCTGGCCATACCGGCGCTGCCCGTCTCCCAGTTTCCCAACGTGGCGCCGCCGCAGATCTCGATCACCGCCAACTACCCGGGCGCCTCCGCCACCACGGTGATGGAGTCGG
This sequence comes from Delftia sp. NA_296.1, assembly GCF_052692095.1. Lineage (NCBI taxonomy): Bacteria > Pseudomonadati > Pseudomonadota > Betaproteobacteria > Burkholderiales > Comamonadaceae > Delftia > Delftia sp. NA_296.1. Next base: position 171,392 of record NZ_JBQZGF010000008.1, read on the forward strand.
TGACCAGCGTCATCGAGGAGGAGCTCAACGGCACCAAGGGGCTGCTGTACTTCGACTCCTCCAGCGGCTCCACGGGCCTGGCCGAGATCACGGCCACCTTCGCTCCGGGCACCGAGCCGGCGCTGGCCCAGGTGGAGGTGCAAAACCGCATCAAGAAGGCCGAGGCGCGCCTGCCCGCGTCCGTGATGCAGATGGGCCTGCAGGTCGAGCAGGCCAGCGCCAACTTCCTGATGATCTACTCGCTGACCTACAAGGACGGCAGCGGCGGCGGCAGCGGCAGCGGCAGCGGCAGCGGCAGCAACAGCGAGGTGGCCCTGTCCGACTACGCCGTGCGCAACATCAACAACGAGATCCGCCGCGTGCCCGGCGTGGGCAAGGTGCAGTTCTTCGCGGCCGATGTGGCCATGCGCGTCTGGGTCGATCCGAACAAGCTGCTGGGCTACGGCCTGTCGGTGGCGGACGTGAACGCGGCCATCGCCGCCCAGAACGCGCAGGTGCCGGCCGGCAGCTTTGGCGCCTCGCCCGCAGGGCCCGGCCAGGAGCTGAGCGCCACCATTGCCGTCAAGGGCACGCTGGCCTCGCCCGAGGAGTTCGGCCAGATCGTGCTGCGTGCCAGGGCCGATGGCTCGGCCGTGCGCCTGGCCGATGTGGCGCGGCTGGAGGTCGGCCAGCTGGACTACAGCTTTTCCTCGCGCGAGGACGGCCGCCAGGGCGTGGCCGCCGCCGTGCAACTGGCGCCCGGGGCCAACGCCATGCAGACCGCCAAGGCCGTCAAGGCGCGCCTGGCCGAGCTGTCGCAGAACTTCCCTGCCGGCATCCAGTACGCCGTGCCCTATGACACCTCGCGCTTCGTGGAAGTGGCCATCGGCAAGGTCATCCAGACCCTGGTGGAGGCCGTGGCGCTGGTGTTCCTGGTGATGTGGCTGTTCCTGCAGAACCTGCGCTACACGCTGATTCCCACCATCGTCGTGCCCGTGTGCCTGGCCGGCACCCTGGGCGTGATGTATGCGCTGGGATTCTCGGTGAACATGATGACCATGTTCGGCATGGTGCTGGCCATCGGCATCCTGGTGGACGACGCCATCGTGGTGGTGGAGAACGTGGAGCGCCTCATGGCCGAGGAGGGGCTGTCGCCGCTGGCGGCCACGGTCAAGGCCATGCAGCAGGTCTCGGGCGCCATCGTCGGCATCACCCTGGTGCTGGTGGCGGTGTTCCTGCCGCTGGCCTTCATGAGCGGCTCGGTGGGCGTGATCTACCGGCAGTTCTCGCTGTCGCTGGCCGTGTCCATCCTGTTCTCGGGGCTGCTGGCTCTGACCTTCACGCCGGCGCTGTGCGCCACGCTGCTCAAGCCCATTGCCAAGGGCCACCACGCCGAGCGCAAAGGCTTCTTCGGCTGGTTCAACCGCCGCTTCGCGGCGCTGACCGAGCGCTTCGACCTGCTCAACCAGCGGCTGGTGCGCCGCGCCGGGCGCTGCATGCTGGTGTATGCCGCCATCGTGGCCGGGCTGGGCGTGGCGTACACGCGCATGCCCGAATCCTTCGTGCCCTACGAGGACATGGGCTACTACATCGTCGGCGTGCAGCTGCCGCCGGGCGCCACCACGGAGCGCACCAAGGCCATGGTCAAGGACATGGAGGACTACATCCAGGGCCGCCCCGCCACGGCCCAGGCCGAGTTCCTGATGGGCTACAGCTTCTCGGGCATGGGGCAGAACGCGGCCCTGGCCTTCGTCACGCTCAAGGACTGGTCGGTGCGCGGCGCTGGGCAGGCGTCTTGGGACGAGGTGCAGGCCTTCAACCAGCGCTTTGCCCGCCTGTCCGACGGCACCGTCATGGCCGTGGACCCGCCGCCCATCGACGGCCTGGGCAACTCCGGCGGCTTTGCGCTGCGCCTGCAGGACCGCGCCAACCTGGGCCGCGAGGCGCTGATCGCCGCGCGCGACCAGCTGCTGGCCAAGGCCAATGCCTCGCCCATCATTGCCTACGCCATGATGGAAAACCTGGAGGATGCGCCCCAGCTGCGGCTGGACATCGACCGGCGCAAGGCGCAGGCCCAGGGCGTGGATTTCAGCGCCATCAACACCGCCCTGTCCACGGCCTACGGCTCGGCCGTGATCAACGAGTTTCCCAACGCGGGCCGCCTGCAGCGCGTGGTGGTGCAGGCCGATGCGCAGGCCCGCGCGCGGCCCGAGGACATCCTGCGCCTGCACGTGCCCAACGCCAGCGGGCAGCAGGTGCCGCTGTCGGCCTTTGCCACGGTGCGCTGGGAAAGCGGGCCGGTGCAGATCTCGCGCTACAACGGCTATCCGGCCTTCCGCATCTCGGGCGACGCCAGGCCCGGCCACACCACGGGCGAGGCCATGGCCGAGCTGGAACGCATCATGGCCGAGATGCCGCGCGGCATCGGCTACGAGTGGACGGCCCTGTCATTCCAGGAGAAAGCTGCCGGTGCCCAGGCGCCCAAGCTGTTCGCGCTGGCCATCGTGGTGGTGTTCCTGCTGCTGGTGGCCCTGTACGAGAGCTGGAGCATTCCCGCCGCCGTGATGCTGATCGTGCCCATAGGCGCGCTGGGATCGGTGCTGGCCACCTCGGCCGTGGGCCTGTCCAACGACGTGTACTTCAAGGTGGGCCTGATCACCATCATCGGCCTGGCGGCCAAGAACGCCATCCTGATCGTGGAGTTCGCCAGGGACCTGCATGCGCAGGGGCACAGCCTGGCGCAGGCCGCGCTGCAGGCGGCGCGGCTGCGCTTTCGGCCCATCGTCATGACCTCGCTGGCCTTCATCCTGGGCGTGGTGCCGCTGGCGCTGGCCTCGGGCGCGGGCGCCTCCAGCCAGGCCGCCATCGGCTTCGGCGTGATCGGCGGCATGCTGTCGGCCACGCTGCTGGGGGTGGTCTTCGTTCCCGTCTTCTTCGTCTGGGTGCTGTCCCTGTTCCGGCGCAAGGCGCCGGCCGGCACCCCGCCTGCCCTGCAGGCCCCGGCAACCTTCACGGAGTAAGCGCCATGTCCATGCACTTCTTCCCACGCGCCCTGTGCGCCCTGGCCGCCAGCCTGGTGCTGGCGGGCTGCTCCCTCGCCCCGGTCCACCAGCGTCCGCAGGCGCCCATTCCCACGCAGTGGCCGCAGCAGGATGCGGCGCCCGTGCTGTCCTCGTCGGCGGCCACGCTGGACTGGAACAGCTTCATCGCCGACCGCCAGCTGCGCCAGCTGGTGGACCTGGCCCAGGCCCACAACCGCGACCTGCGCCAGACCCTGCTCAACGTGGAGGCGGCACGCGCCCTGTACCAGGTGCAGCGCGCCGACCGCCTGCCGGGCGTGGGCCTGCAGGGCGGCGGCACGCGCCAGCGCCTGCCGGGCGACATGAATGCCACGGGCCAGCCGCAGGTGCAGGGCAGCTGGCAGGCCGGCCTGGGGCTGGCCGCCTTCGAGCTGGACCTGTTCGGCCGCGTGCGCAACCTGTCCGAAGCCGCCCTGGGCGAGTACCTGGCCACCGAAGAGGCCGCGCGCGCCGCCCGCATCAGCCTGGGCGCCGAAGTGGTGCAGGCCTACCTGTCCCGCGACGGGGCCCTGCGCCGCCTGCAACTGGCGCAGCGCACGCTGCAAAGCCGTGAATCCTCGCTGCGCCTGACCGCGCAGCGGCGCCAGGCGGGCACGGCCACCGCCCTGGATCACCAGGATGCCCTGGGCCTGGCCGCCCAGGCCCGCGCCGACGTGGAGCGCAGCGAACGCGAGCTGCGCCAGGCCGGCAACGCCCTGCTGCTGCTGACGGGCGTGGAGGATCTGGGGCCGTACCTGTCCGCACGGTCCGCAGGGTCTGCACAGTCGGCAAAGTCGTCCGACGTGCCCCTGCTGCTGCAGGACCTGTCGGCCGGCACGCCCTCCGAACTGCTCATCCACCGGCCCGACATCCAGGCGGCCGAGCACCGGCTGCGCGCGCGCAGCGCGGACATTGGTGCGGCGCGCGCGGCCTTCTTCCCGCGCATCTCGCTCACCGGGTTCCTGGGATCGTCCAGCGCCGATCTGTCCGACCTGTTCCGCTCGGGCCAGCGCGCCTGGTCGTTCACTCCCCAGGTCACGCTGCCCCTCTTCGACGGGGGGCGCAACCGCGCCAACCTCGACCTGGCCGTGCTGCGCAAGGACATGGCCGTGGCCGCCTACGAGCAGGCCATCCAGACCGCCTTCCGCGAAGTGGCCGACGCCCTGGCCGCCACCGACACGCTGCGCCGCGAGGAAGCCGCGCGCCTGGCACTGCGCGACAGCAGCCGCGAAAGCCTGCGGCTGGCGCAGGCCCGTTACCAGGCGGGGGTGGACGACCATCTGCGCTACCTGGACGCACAGCGCAACGCCTTCGCCAACGAAAGCGCCTACATCGATACCGTGACCCAGCGGCAGCTGGCGCTGGCCCAGCTGTTCCGCGTGCTGGGCGGCAGCTGGACTGCGCCGCCGACGCCATCACCACCGCAGTCCCAGCCTGTGGCGGCCTTCCAGCAGCCCTGAGCACCGAGCAGCCCTGAGCCCCGGCTACGCCGCCTCCACACGCGCGTTGTAGGCCGCCAGGGTCCGCTGCCAGGCGGGCCGGGCCAGGCATCTGTCGCGGTAGGCCACCACGGCGGGGCAGGGCGCGGTCAGCGTGCGGTCCGGGATGCAGGCGAGCACATGCGCCATCAGGATGTCGGCCACCGTGAATTCGTCGGTGGCAATGAAGCGGCGCCCGTCCAGCCAGCGCTCCAGGTTGCCCAGCATGCGATGCGCCCAGCCCACCAGAAATTCGCGGTGCTTGCCGCAGCTGCCATCGGCCGTCCAGTCCAGAACCATCAGGCTGAGCAGCGGCGGCTCCACCGTGTTCATGGCTGCAAAGCACCAGCGCAGCACCTGGGCCTCGCCGGTTGCATCGGAGGGCATCAGCCGGCCGCACTTCCTGGCCAGATGCAGCACGATGGCGGCCGACTCCGAAATCACCTGCCCGTCATCGTCCAGCGCCGGAATCTGCTCGAAGGGGCTGAGCCGGCGGTAGGCCTCGGTGTTCAGGTCGTGCGCGGGATGGTCCATGCCCGCGATCTCGAAGGGCAGCTGCATCTCTTCGAGTGCCCACAGCACGCGCAGATCGCGCGTGCGGCCGCGTGCGCCGGCATTGACCCTGGAAAAACCGTAGAGCTTGAGCATGGTGGCGTTCTCCGCAGTGGTGATCCTGCCGGCCATGCTACTCGTGGCTGCCGAGGTGTGGGCACCACCTGGCGTCCCGTTCACGGCAGCCCGTTCACCGCGCCCCGAACACCTCGGGCAGGGCGGCATCGCGCGGCATGCCGCCATAGCTCTTGGTGCCGCCCTGGCTGTCGATCACCACGATGCCCGGCGTGCCACGGAAGCCCAGGGACATCATCAGCTTGCGGTGGGCCTCCAGCGTCCTGCGCACGTCGGGGCTGACGCTGAAGGCGGGCGCTATGCCGCCCTGGGCGGACTTCTTCTCGTGCTCCATCAGTGCGGCCGCGCGGTCCGGGGCCTGCAGGATGGCGGCGGCCTTGGCCGGGCTGTCGTCCCGGATCACGCCCACCAGGATGTGGCGCAGCTGCACCTTGCCTGCGTCCACCCAGGGACGCGCGGCCTCCCAGAACTTGTGGCAGTACTTGCAGTTGGGGTCGGTGAAGGTATAGATCACGCGCGGCGCATCGGCCTTGCCATCGGGCACCCAGGTGGAGGTCTCCAGCTGCGCCTGCATGGTGTCGCCCGCCGGCTTGGCGGCCTGGACCTGGGCCTGGACCTTGGCCTGTGGCGCCTGGGCCGTGGCAGGGCCTTCTGCGGCCGTGGCCCATCCCGCCGCCAGAAAGAGGCTGGCAGCCATGCCTGCAAAAAGGACGGTGCGTTGAAGATGCATGGGAACTCCTTGAAACGGTTGAATGAATGAGGGGGCGGCGCTGCGCGAAAAGGGGCGCAACGCCTGGTGCTGTGGCAACAGCGGCGGACGGTGTGAGTCGGAGTGCATGCGCCGCGTTCCATCGGTCCAGGAAATCGCTTGCGGCAATCTCGCACACGACGGCCGACCGATCACACGCCGTTGCCGCCGCGTTGCAGCCCATGGGCTTCGCACGCCGCTGATTGTCATTGACACCCTTGCAGATGCTGCGCATCGGCGCTGGGCAGTCGTCATTGCAGACAGCCAGGGCGAGCGGGGCAGGGTGGAGGAGGGCTTGCGCCCGGCGCAGCAGGCAGTCTTGGAAGCGGGGGCCGGCCCCGCCTACGTGCTCAGGGCGCAGCGGCAATCTCGGTCTGGCCATCGGGCCCGGCCACCAGAGTGACGGGCAGGATCTGGGCCAGCATGCGTGCGAACTCGGCGGGGCGGCTGGTCTGGTAGCTGCCGCCAATGCGCAGGGCCGCCACGGCCGGGTCGTGCACCACCAGGCCGGTCGGCCCGTACCGCTCCAGCTCGGCCAGGGCGTCGGCCAGGGGCGTGTTCTCGAAGCGGATCAGTCCCTTGCGCCACAGCGCAATGCTGCCGGGCGCCACAGCCGACACCGGACCGAGCACGCCTGCAGGCGACACGCTCAGGGCCTGGCCCGCGACCAGGGCGGCGGGCGCGGCGCCAGCGGCTGCAGTGCCTTGCGCACCGGCCACGCGCACATGGCCTTCCTGCACGGCTACCTGCACGCTGCCGGCCTCCATGCCCGTGGCGCGATAGCGCACGGAAAACCGCGTGCCGCCCACGGTGACGCGCGCCGGGCCGGCCAGCACATGAAAGGGCCTGGCGCTGTCGGGCGCCACGGCGAACAGGATCTGCCCTTGCGTGATGCGCACCTCGCGCCGGTCGCGGTACAGGGCCACCTGCGCCTGGGTATCGGCATCCAGGGACAGTGCGGTGCCATCCGGCAAGGTGATGGTCTTGGCCTGGCCCCGTGGGGTCAGGTGGCTGCTGGTGAAGGTGGGCTGCTGCTGCCACTGGTGCCAGCCCACGCCCACGCCCACGGCCAGGGCCAGGGCCAGGGCCACCGTGCAGCACAGGGCCGCCAGGGCAGGGCGCGGCAGCAGGCGGGACCAGCTCCAGCCTTGGCGCTCTTCGGAGGACGGGCGCTGCGGGGCCGGTTCCGGGTGTGCGTGAGGCGCCGACTGCGAGCGCCGGCGTGCCTGCTCCGCGCGCAGGCGCGCCACCTGTTCGGGGGGAGTGGACCGCGCTGCCGCCAGGCTCTGGCCCAGGTGGCGCAAGGCAGCCTCGTGCGCCGTGCTGGCTGACAGCCATTCAGTGAATTCGGCTTCTTCCTCGGCGGTCAGGCCTTGCTCCATGCGCGTGTGCCAGTCGGCCGCAGCGAGGTCGATGGGGTTTTGCCCGCGGAAGAACTCTTCCAGTTCGCGCACCTGCCCAGCCTTGTCCAGGGGAGCGGTGCAGGAGCGGTAGCGGCGCATGCGTGCGGATTCCCGGCCTCAGAAGCTGGTCCAGTCCTGCGATTCGGCAGACGGTTTGGCCGCAGCGAGGCGTACAGGTCGTGCAGGGCGCGCACCGGCTGAGGGCTGTGCCGGCGCAGGCCTGGCCGGGGCCAGCGCAGATGCCGTGGCCGCGCGGGTGGGCACGGACGCCGGCAGCGGCGTCTGCAAACGCGGCTGCTGTGCCGCGCCGTCCTGGTCGCCCAGGCGGAAGATGGCCACGGCCTGCACCAGGCGCTGGGCCTGGGACTTGAGGCTGGAGGCCGCCGCCGCGCTTTCCTCCACCAGGGCGGCGTTTTGCTGCGTGACCTGGTCCATCTGGCTCATGGCCTGCCCGACCTGGGCCACACCGGCGCTTTGCTCGTCGCTGGCATTGCTGATCTCGCCCATGAGGTCGGTCACGCGCTGTATGGATTGCAGCACCTCGGCCATGGTGGTGCCGGCCTGGTCGGCCAGCTCCGTGCCCTGGCTGACGCGCGTGGCGCTGTCAGTGATGAGCTGCTTGATCTCGCGGGCGGCCTGCGCGCTGCGCTGGGCCAGGGTGCGTACCTCGGCGGCCACCACGGCGAAGCCCTTGCCCTGCTCGCCGGCACGTGCGGCCTCGACGGCGGCGTTCAGGGCCAGGATGTTGGTCTGGAAGGCGATGGAGTCGATCACGCCCACGATGTCGCCGATCTGGCGCGAGCTGGCATGGATGTCCTGCATGGCGCCCACGACCTCCTGCACCACGGCGCCGCCCTTGACCGCCACCTGGCTGGCGCCGCGCGCGAGCTGGTTGACCTGGCGTGCGTTGTCCGCGTTCTGCTGCACGGTGGAAGACAGCTCATCCATGGAGGCCGCCGTCTGCTGCAGCGCGCTGGCCTGTTGCTCGGTGCGGCGGCTCAGGTCGGCGTTGCCCTTGGCGATTTCCTCGCTGGCCATGGCCACGCTGTCGGCGTTGTCGCGCACATCGCTGACCACGCTGGCCAGGCTCTGGTGCATGGCGTTGAGCGAGGCCTGCACGCTGCCGGCGGGCGCTTCGCTGCGCACCAGTGCGGGGTCGAGGTTGCCATCGGCGATCTGGCGGGCGACTTCGCCGAGCTGGGCAGGCTCGGCCCCCAGCGCGCGTGTCAGGCCGCGCGCGATCAGCCGGCCCATGAGCAGGGCCAGCACGAAGGCGACCGCGCTCACGCCGATCTGCATGTTGCGTTGCTGCACATAGGACTGCGTGGCCTGCTCCACCATGACCTGGGCGTGCTGGCGCGTGAGCCGGCTGTACTCGTCGGTGGCCGCGATGAGCTGGGCCAGCAGCGGCCGGCACTCGCTGTTCATCTTGGCAATGGCCTCGTCCCTTTGCTGGCGCAGCGCCAGCGAAACGATGTCCAGCGCCACCGGGCCGTAGCGCTGCTCTATCTGGTCGATGCGGGCGACCAGGGCGCGAGCCTCCTCGCCCACCCCAGGCGCGGCCACCAGGGCCTTGAGCTGGTCCAGGTGGGACTTGACCGCGGCATGGGCGGCGTACACGGCCGTTTTTTCCATGTCCAGATCGGCTGGCGTGTTCACCAGCACCAGATTGCGCGCCGCGATGGCGCGGCTGTCCACGGCCGCGCGCACCTGTTCGGCCAGATGGGCGCGGGCGTTCACGCCGTCGACGAACTGCGTCAGGTTGCGGTCGGAACCGTCCAGCGCATGAAGGGCAGATACGGAAACCAGTGCGACCAGTAAAGCCAGGGCGGTAAAGGCGGCGTAGAGCTTGGTCTTGACGGTCCAGGTGCGGAGATTCATGGCGCTTTCCAGGTAGGTGGTGCAATTATCAGTTTCTATCAAAAATAAATGATTAATTTGATAAAACCCTAAGGGTGAATTGTTAAATTTCAACTTGAATTGACAAATTCAGGCTAGGTGGGTGTTAGGCGTTACCAGCCCGCTTCCCAAGCGGGCTGGATCAAGAAAGTCCGCATTTCATGAACGCATGCGGGTCTTGCACCTGGGATGCCGGGTGCGCCGGCGCTACAGTCGGGGCCCCTACCCCATGCATACCCCTCCCCACATCCAAGGCTGGTGCCCCGGCGCCTGGCAGCCCATGGCCTCCGGCGATGGGCTGGTGCTGCGCGTGCGCCCGCCGCTGGGCCGCCTGACGGTGGCCCAGGCGCGGCGGCTGGCGCGGCTGGCCTGGGTGCATGGCAACGGCGCGCTGGAGCTGTCCAGCCGCGCCAATGTGCAGTTGCGCGGCATTGCGCCCGGGCGGCACGCCGCCGTGCTGCGCGCCCTGGCGGCCGTGGGCCTGCTGGATGCCGACGCGGGCCGCGAGCGCCGCCGCAATCTGGTGGTCGACCCGCTATGCCGGCCGCAGGAGTCGGTCCATGCGCTGGGCCAGGCCCTGCAGCAGGCACTGGATGCGGCCGAGGATCTGGCCGGCCTGCCGGCCAAGTTCGGCTGGTCGGTGGAAGGCGCGCCGGGCCGGCTGGCCGGCGTGTCCGCCGATATCCGCCTGCAGCGCACCTCCACCGGCTGGCTGGTGCAGCCCGATGGACGGCAGCAGGCGCTGGCCGTGGCCGATGCCAGCCAGGCCGTGGCCGCAGGCCTGGCGCTGGCGCGCTGGTTTGCCGGTCAGGCCTCCCTTCGCCGCGCCCAGGGCTTGCGGCCCGGACGCATGGCCGCGGTGGCGGCGCAACTGCAGCCGCCCCCCGGACTGGACTGGGTGGAGACAGAAGCCCCGGCCCACGGCGAAGGACCGGCGCCCGGTGCCGTGCCCGGCGTGGGCTGGCTGCTGGGCGCGCCGCTGGGCCGCTTGCCGGCCGTGGCGCTGGCGCGGCTGGTGCGCGCCTTGCCTGAGCAGGCTTTTTTGCGTGTGACACCCTGGCGCATGCTGCTGGTGGAAGACGAAAACGCGGAAGCTGGTGCCGCCCTGCCTTGCTGGTGGGCGGCTGCAGGGCTGGACAACGCCGCTGACTGGATCACCCACGCCCATGACCCGCGCCTGCGCGTATCCGCCTGTACCGGCGCGCCGGGCTGCACCCAGGCCCTGGGTCCCACACAGTCCCTGGCGCTGGAGCTGGCGCCGCAGGTGCCCCACGGCGCGCACCTGCATGTGACCGGATGCGCCAAGGGCTGCGCGAGGCAGGCGCCGGCCACGGTGGTGCTGCGGGCAGAAGGTGAAGACGAGGGCGAAGGCCCTGTCTATTCCGTAGTGCGCCATGGCCGTGCCGGGGATAGGGCGCAGGAGCAGCGGACCCTGGCCTCGGTGCGAGACAATCCGGGATTGCTGTTTTCAAAAGAATAATGCTGCACCGCTACGAAACCGATGGCGCCGAGATCTACCGGCAGTCCTTTGCCACCATCCGCCGCGAGGCGGCGCTGGAACGCTTCACGCCTGTCGAGGAACGCGTGGTGGTGCGCATGATCCACGCCGCTGGCCTGGTGGAGCTGGCCCCGCACGTGGCCTTCTCGCCGGGCATGGCCGAGGCCGCCGCGCAGGCCCTGCAAAACGGCGCGCCCGTGCTGTGCGACGTGCGCATGGTCAGCGAGGGCATCACGCGCTCGCGCCTGCCCGCCGCCAACCCCATCATCTGCACGCTGCCGGACGAGCGCGTGCCCGCGCTGGCCCGTGACATGGGCAACACGCGCAGCGCCGCCGCGCTGGAGCTGTGGCGCCCGCACCTGGCCGGGGCCGTGGTGGCTATCGGCAATGCGCCCACGGCCTTGTTCCACCTGCTCAACATGCTGCAGGACCCGGCCTGCCCCCGGCCGGCCGCCATCATCGGCTGCCCCGTGGGCTTTGTGGGCGCCATGGAATCCAAGCAGGCGCTGATGCAGGACCTGCCCGTTCCCTGCATGGCCGTGCACGGCCGCCTGGGCGGCTCGGCCATCACCGTGGCCGCCATCAACGCACTGGCCAGCCATGTCGAGTAGGCAGCCGCGTCCCAGCCAGGGCGGGCCCGGCATTGTCTGCGTGGGCCTGGGCCCGGGCGACCCCGAACTCATGAGCGTCAAGGCCGACCGCCTGGTGCGCGGCGCCCGCCAGGTGGCGTTCTTCCGCAAGAAGGGCCGGCCCGGCAAGGCCCGCCAGCTGGTGGACGGCCTGCTGGCCCAAGGCGCCGCCGAGCACGCCATGGAGTACCCGGTGACCACCGAGCTGCCCGTGGACAGCCCCGCCTATGTGGACCTGCTGGCGCGCTTCTACGACGACTGGTGCCTGCGCCTGGAAGCGCTGGCGCAGACCGGGCAGGTGGTAGTGCTGTGCGAGGGCGACCCCTTCCTCTACGGCTCCTTCATGCATCTGTACACCCGGCTGCGCGAACGCGGGCAGGTGCCGCTGGACGTGGTGCCCGGCATCCCCGGCATGGTGGGCTGCTGGCACGCCACGGGCGAGCCCATCACCTGGGGCGACGACGTGCTCAGCGTGATGACCGGCACCCTGTCGGAAGACGAGCTGGTGCGCCGCATGCAGACGGCCGAGGCCCTGGTCGTCATGAAGGTCGGCCGCAACCTGCCGCGCATCCGCCGCGCCCTGCAGCGCACGGGCCGGCTTGACGCCGCCTGGCTGGTGCAGAACGGCACCACGGACAGCGAGCAGGTCGCGCGCCTGGGCGATGTGTCCGATGACGCCTGCCCCTATTTCGCCATCGTGCTCGTGCACGGCCAGGGCCGCCGGCCGGAGGCCGCATGGTGAGCGCCGGCCGCCTGACGGTGGTGGGGCTGGGTCCGGGCGCACTGGACCAGATCACGCCGGAAGCCGCAGCCGCTTTGCACGCGGCCGACGATGTGGTCGGCTACCTGCCCTATGTGTCTCGCGCGCAGGCCCTGCTGGCGCAGGCGGGTCAGGGCCAGGCCGTGGCCTGGCATGCCTCGGACAACCGCGTGGAGCTGGAGCGCGCGCGCCAGGCGCTGGCGCTGGCCGCACAAGGCCGGCAGGTGGTCGTGGTGTCCTCGGGCGACCCGGGCGTGTTCGCCATGGCGTCGGCCGTGTTCGAGGCCATTGAATTCGCCGATGCGGTGCAGGCCGCCGCCTGGCAGGCGCTCGATATCCAGGTGCTGCCCGGCATCACCGCCATGCTGGCGGCCGCCGCGCGCGCTGGTGCGCCGCTGGGCCATGACTTTTGCTGCATCAATCTCTCGGACAACCTCAAGCCCTGGCCGGTGATCGCGCGGCGCGTGGAACTGGCGGCCGAGGCCGACTTCGCCATGGCCTTCTACAACCCGCGCTCCAAGAGCCGGCCCGAAGGCTTTGTGCGCCTGCTGCAGCTGCTGCGCACCCGCTGCGAGCCGCAGCGCCTGCTGGTGTTCGCGCGCGCCGTGTCCACGCCCGAGGAACACTTGCACGTATGCATGCTGGCCGAGGCCACGCCCGAGATGGCCGACATGCGCACCGTGGTCCTGGTGGGCAACAGCGCCACGCGCCGCGTGGGCCGCTGGGTCTACACGCCACGCCACTACGGCATGGATGGCGGCGCGGGCGGTGCTGGCGGCGCGGGCGGTGCTATCGGCAGCACGCCATGAGCAATCCAGTGCAGCACCGCAGCCACCGACCCGGTGCGCTGGCGCTGCGGCAGCGCCGGGCGCTGCACCATCACCACGGGCAGACCCAGGGCGCGTGCGGCATCGAGCTTGCCGCGCGTGGCCTCGCCGCCTGCGTTCTTGGCCACCAGCCATTCGATGCCGTGCGTGCGCAGCAAGGCTTCATCGTCGTCCTCGCTGAAAGGACCGCGCCCCAGCACCACCGTGGTGTGGGGCAGGGGCAGGCTGCCGGGCTCGGGCGCATCGACCAGGCGCAGCAGATAGTGGTGCTGCGGCTGGCCCGCAAAGGCCGCAAGCTGCTTGCGGCCCACGGCCAGAAACACCCGGGCGGCTGCCTGGGGCAGGGCGGCAGCGGCGGCTTGCATGTCGGGCACGTCGATCCAGGCATCGCCGGCACTGGCCTGCCAGGGCTCGCGCTCCAGCGCCAGCAGCGGCGTGCCGGTGGCGGCGCAGGCCTCGCAGGCATTGCGGCTCATCTGTGCGGCAAATGGATGGGTGGCATCGACCACATGGCTGATGGCCTGCCCGCGCAGGAACTGCGCCAGGCCCTGGGCCCCGCCAAACCCGCCCACGCGGGTGGGCAGGGGCTGGGCCACGGGCGACTGCGTGACGCCCGCATACGAGAACACGGCGGCAATGCCGGCGCGGTGCAGGGCCTGGGCCAGCTGGCTGGCGCCGCTGGTGCCGCCCAGCAGGAGAACATGGGGCATGACTGATCCCTGGTTGACATTGGTGGGCCTGAACGAAGACGGCCTGGACGGCCTCTCGCCCGCCGCGCTGCGCGCGCTGGACGCGGCCGAGACCGTTTTTGGCGGGCCGCGCCACCTGGCGCTGGCCGGTGCCGGCGAGCGTGGACGGCCTTGGCCCGTGCCCTTTGACGTGGCGCCCGTGCTGGCTTGCCGTGGCCGGCCCACGGTGGTGCTGGCGTCGGGCGATCCGTTCTGGTTCGGGGCGGGCGGCAGCCTGGCGGCGCATCTGGCGCCGCAGGAGTGGCGCTGCCACGCCCAACCCTCGACATTTTCGCTGCTGGCGTCCCGCCTGGGCTGGAAGCTGGAAGACACGGTCTGCCTGGGCCTGCACGCCGGCCACGTGGAGCAGCTGCTGCCGCACCTGTCGCCAGGCCGCCAGTCGCTGGTGCTTCTGCGCGATGGCGCCGCCGTGGCCGCACTGGCGGACTGGCTGGTGCAGGAAGGCTGGGGCGACAGCCGCCTGGAAGTCCTGGAATCCGTGGGCGGCCCGCGCGAGCGCCGCCGCGCATGGCGCGCCGCCGAAGCCGCCCAGGCCCTGGCCGCCGACCCTGCCTGTGCGCCCGTGGCCGTGGCCGTGTTCGCCCAGGGCGGCGCGGCCCTGCCGCTGGTGCCGGGCCGGCCCAATCACTGGTACGCCAACGACGGCCAGATCACCAAGGCCCCGGCCCGCGCGTTGACCCTGGCGGCTCTTGCGCCGCGCCACGGCGAATGCCTGTGGGATGTGGGCGGCGGCTCGGGCTCGGTGGCCGTGGAGTGGTGCCTGGCCGGTGGCTCGGCCATCAGCCTGGAGCAGCATGCGGCGCGTGCGGACAACATCCGCCTCAACGCCCGGCGCTTCGGACTGCAGGCGCGCCTGCGCGTGGTGCAGGGCGTGGCGCCCGAGTCGCTGGCCGGGCTGCAGGCGCTGGCCCGGCCCCAGGCCGTGTTCGTGGGCGGGGGCTTTGACGCCGAATTGTTCGAGCGCCTGCAGGCCCTCATGCCCGCGGGCTGCCGCCTGGTCGTCAACGCCGTGACGCTGGAGACCGAGGCCCTGCTGGTGCAACTGCAGGCCGAGCACGGCGGCCAGCTGCTGCGGCTGGAGATTTCCAGCGCCGAGCCGCTGGGCCGCATGCGCAGCTGGAAGGCTGCGCGGCCGCTGGTGCAGTGGAGTTGGCAGCGGTGAACCCGGACGAAACCATCCCCCACCGCTGCGGCGTGCTGGGCCTGGGCCTGCACACGGACGCACTGCCCCATGCGCTGCAGGCGCTGTGGCAGCGGGCGCAGGCGCAGCTGCCGGAAAGCGCAGACGCAGGCGCTTGCGCGCCCCAGCCCATCTGCGCCGTGGCCGTGCTGGACACCAAGGCCGGCCACCCGGCGCTGGCCGCCTGGATGGCGGCTGTCGTGCCCATGGCCGTTCTGGTGCGCGTGCCGCCAGGGCAGCTGCCTGGGCAGCCCGTGGTCACGCAGTCGCCGCGCATGCTGGCGCGCTATGGCACGGGCAGCGTGGCCGAGGCGGCGGCGCTGGCCGCCGCAGGCCCGCACTCCGCCCTGAGCGTGACCCGCCTGGTGGCGGACGACGGCAGCGCCACCCTGGCCCTGGCCGTGGGCCAGGGCGGACCTCTGAACTGTTGCCTGGCCCACGCCAGCCAGGCCAAGAAACAAGGAGCAACGGCATGACCGTGCATTTCATCGGCGCCGGCCCCGGCGCCGCCGACCTGATCACCGTGCGCGGGCGCGACCTCATGGCGGCCTGCCCGGTCTGCCTGTACGCAGGCTCGCTGATACCGCGCGAGCTGCTGGCGCACTGCCCGCCGGGCGCGCGCATCGTCAACACCGCATCCATGAGCCTGGACGACATCGTGGCCGAGATCCAGGCCGCCGAGGCGCGTGGCGAAGACGTGGCGCGCCTGCACTCGGGCGACCTGTCCGTGTGGTCGGCCATGGGCGAGCAACTGCGCCGCCTGCGCGAGGCCGGCATTGCCTACACCGTCACGCCCGGCGTGCCCTCGTTCGCGGCTGCCGCCGCCACGCTGGGCGCGGAGCTGACCCTGCCCGGCCTGTGCCAGTCCGTGGTGCTGACGCGCACCTCGGGCCGCGCCACGGCCATGCCCGAGGGCGAGAACCTGGCCGCCTTCGCGGCCACGGGCGCCGTGCTGGCCATCCATCTGTCCATCCATGTGGCCGCCAAGGTGCAGTCCGAGCTGCTGCCGCACTACGGCGCCGACTGCCCCGTGGCCATCGTCTGGCGCGCCAGCTGGCCTGACGAAACCGTGGTGCGCACCACGGTGGGCAGCCTGGCCGAGGCCGTGGCCACCCACATGGAGCGCACGGCCCTGATCCTGGTGGGCCGCAGCCTGCAGGCCGAGGACTTCGGCGAAAGCCGCCTCTACGCGGCCGACTACGACCGCCGCTACCGCCCGCTGGGCACCGAGCCGCGCTTTCCCGCCACCGATGTGCATGCGGGTGCCACGCTGGATACCGCGAGGGATACCTTGAGGGACACCGTGAGCGACACCGTGATCGACGTGCCCCTCGGGAACCCCGCCCCATGAGCGCGGCCCTGCCGCCCGTGGCGCTGAGCCTGATCGGCATCGGCACGGGCAACCCCGACCACCTCACGCGCGAAGCCCAGGCCGCCATGCAGGCCGCCGACCTGATCCTGCTGCCGCACAAGGGCGAGGACAAGGCCGAACTCGCCGCCCTGCGCCGCGACCTGTGCGATGCCGTGCTCACTGCGCCCGGCCCGCGCATCGAAGGCTTCGACATGCCCGTGCGCCGCAGCGTGGGCGACGACTACCTGGCCCAGGTCGATGAATGGCATGCGGCCATCACGCGCTGCTGGCAGGCGGCCATCGCCCGGTCCCTGGACGAGGGGCTGCAGCCGCGCACCCCCGGCCAGCCCTTGCAGGTCGCCCTGCTGGTCTGGGGGGACCCGGCGCTGTACGACAGCACCCTGCGCATTGCCGCGCGCATGCAGCCGGCGCCGCACAGCGTGCGCGTGGTGGCGGGCATCAGCTCCATGCAGGTGCTGTGCGCCGCGCATGCGATTGCGCTCAACGGCATAGGCCAGCCCTTCGTGGTGACCACGGGCCGCCAGCTGCGCGAGCAGGGCTGGCCGCCCGGCGTGGACACGGCTGTGGTGATGCTGGACGGACAGTGCAGCTTCACCGAGCTGCCCTCCCATGGCCTGCACATCTGGTGGGGTGCCTACCTGGGCATGGACCGCCAGATGCTGGACAGCGGCCCGCTGGCCGAGGCCGCCCCCCGCATCGTGCAGGCCCGCGCCGCAGCGCGCGAGCGGCATGGCTGGATCATGGATATCTACCTGCTGCGGCGCGGCGGCTGAGGCCGAGGCTGCTGCCGACGCCGGCCCCCACGCTGTACACCCCCTTCATCAAGGAATCCCGCCATGCAGATGGACAACATCCCCTTCAACACCACCGACTGGGCCGCCGTGGCGCCCACCGAGCATTCGGCCGAGGCCGGCCAGGCGTTCTGGCGCACACAGAACTTCGGCAACATCCGCGTGCGCACGGTGGAGTACACGCCCGGCTATGTCTCCGACCACTGGTGCACCAAGGGCCATGTGCTGCTGTGTCTGGAAGGCGAGCTGGAGACCGAACTGGCGGACGGCCGCCGCTTCACGCTGACGCCCGGCATGAGCTACCAGGTGGCGGACAACGCGGAGCCGCACCGCTCGCGCTCACCCAAGGGCGCCAGGCTCTTCGTGGTGGACTGAACCTGCAGGCACGATCGGCACGGCAGCGCGCTGCAGGTCAGCGACAGGTTCGCGTCGGCGCGGGCGAGAGCTGCGCAAACGTGCCGTCATTGAGTGGCGTAAGGCACGGGTTGCCAGGGTGCTCATGCCCGGGCGGTGGAATGCCTGACGGGCGGACGGCTCTCCAGGTACGCAGTCATCGGCCATCAACGCAGCGGTGAAGTAGGCATTGCCGCTGGCCACAGCCCCTGTGGCTGGGCTTGTGCACAATGAAGAGCTTTCGCCCAGCCTCTTCACGCGATGCAGCAAGAACCCGACTTCCTCCACAACCTGAACCAGGAATTCCGGGACGGCAGGCGCTGGCTGGACCGCACCATCGTGCTGGCCTATGCGGCCGCCGCCGGGCTGTGCGTGGTGGCCTTCACGCTGATGGCCGACGCGGGCTTTGAACTCTTCGAGAGCATTTACCACTGGCAGGGCGGCTGGGCCGTTCTGCTGTGGATGCCTGCCGTCACGGCGGGCGCCGTGTGGCTCACGCGGCGCTGGGCGCCGGGCGCGGCGGGGTCGGGCATTCCGCAGGTGATCGCCACGCTGGACCCGGCGCTGGACCCCGCGCAGCGCGGGCGCTTCGTGTCGCTGTGGCTGTCCTTCGCCAAGATGGTCCTGGCCAGCGCGGGCTTTGCGGCGGGGCTGTCGATCGGGCGCGAGGGGCCTTCGGTGCAGGTGGCCGCCGGTGTCATGCACCATGCGCGGCGCTGGTTCGGGCCGCATTCGGGCATCAGCCACCATGCGCTGCTGGTGGCCGGCGGCGCGGCCGGCATTGCGGCGGCCTTCAACGCGCCGCTGGCGGGCGTGGTCTTCGCCATCGAGGAGCTGTCGCGCAAGCTGGAGTCGCGCTCCAGCGGCCTGATCATCGCGGCCATCGTGCTGGCCGGCCTGATGGGCGTGTCGGCCTTCGGCAACCTCAGCTATTTCGGGCGCATCCAGGTGCCCCACCTGACCTGGGACGCGCTGCTGCCCGGCCTGTGCGTGACCCTGGCCTGCGGCGTGCTGGGAGGCCTCTTCGCCAAGCTGCTGGCCGCTTCGCTGACCCGCGCGCCCGAGCGGCTCAACCAGCTGCGTGCGCGCTTTCCCATCCGCTTCGCGGCGGCGATCGCGCTGGTGATCGCCGTCATCGGCATGGTCACGGGCGGCGCCACCTTCGGCGCGGGCTCGGAGGCCGTCAAGCACATGCTGGCGGGCCAGGCCGACGTGCCCTCGTTCTACGTCACCCTGAAGTTCATCGCCACCTGGCTGTCGGCCTGGGTGGGCGTGCCGGGCGGCATCTTCGCGCCCTCGCTGTCGATTGGCGCGGGCGTGGGCCACAACGTGGCCGGCCTGATGGGCGCAGACATCGCGCCCGCCCTCATCGCCATGGGCATGGCCGCCTTCCTGGCCGCCGTGACGCAGGCGCCGCTGACGGCCTTCATCATCGTGATGGAGATGGTGGACGGCCACTCCATGGTGCTCAGCCTCATGGCCGCTGCCATGCTGGCCAGCCTGGTCTCGCGCATGCTGGCCCGGCCGCTGTACGAGACGCTGGCCCAGCACATGCTGAGTCTGGTGCCTGCTCCTGCTCCCGAGCCTGCACCTGCACCTGAGCCTGCACCGGCCGCCGTGCCGGAACCGGAGCCCGCCAGCCCCGCAGAGCCGGCTGCACCCCCCAAGGACCAGGACAAGCCCGCAGGCGCCTGAGCCGGGCGCGCTTGGCTGACAGGCAATGGCGAAGGGCGATGGCCTGGGCGCGGTGCACGCCACGCCATGCTCGCTTCCTGAGTCCTGACGCACAACCCGAGGAAAGGAACGCGCCATGTGGGAGGAAGTAACCAGCACCCTGGCCGAGGAATTCTCCAGCCTGCCCGATGCGGCCGAGGTCACGCGCGTCATGGTGCGCCTGCTGCTGGCGGCCCTGCTGGGCGGCATCGTCGGCTACGAGCGAGAACACAAGGGCAAGGCCGCCGGCCTGCGCACCCACATGCTGGTGGCCATGGGCGCGGCGCTGTTCGTGCTGGTGCCCGAGCGCGGCGGCATGGGCATTGCCGACATGAGCCGCGTGATCCAGGGCGTGGTGGCCGGCGTGGGCTTCCTGGGCGCGGGCGCCATCATCAAGCGCCACTCCGAGGAACAGGTGCAGGGCCTGACCACGGCCGCCGGCATCTGGATGACGGCCGCCATCGGCGTGGCCTGCGGCCTGGGGCGCGAAGCCATCGCGCTGCTGGCCACGCTGCTGGCCATCGTCATCCTCGTGATGCTGCCGCACGTGGTCAGTGCGCCGCCCCCGCAGGCTGACGCGGAGCCTGATACCAAGCCGCGGGAGTCTTGAGGGCGGGCTGCGGCTCAGGCGTGCGGCGGTGAGTCGGGTGGTGGGGACTTCGCCTGTGCCAGCAAACTGTCCCAATCGCCAGGAGGGTGCCCGTTGGCGAGCATTTTTCGGAACACCCTGTAGGCATCGTCGCTGCCCTCATAGGCTCGCTTGGTGTCCTCATCGTTGACCCAGGCGAACACGATGATTTTGCTGGGGGCGTGAAAGCGGAAGAACAGGCGGTACTGCTGGAAGAACCTGGCCCGAAACCAGTGCTTGTGCTCCTCGCCCAGGGTATGGCCCTGACGGTAGTCTGGCCGCGTCGGATCCTGCGGGATGACATCGAATGCCAGCTTGCGGATCGCCGCCAATCGCTTGGTCGCGTTCTTGCGTGTGTACCCGCCAGGGTCCTTCGTTTTCAGACCCTCCACTTCCTGGCTCAACGCCTGCAGCTGGGCCAGGAAAAGCGGGTGCATGAATACCGTCCAGCCGTGGATGCGCAAGGGGGCGGGCGGTACGGCGCTCATTCGTCGTCTGCCGAAAGCGGTGCATCCAGATCGACCTCGATGCCTTCGGTCAGCGCCTGGATCTGCTGCGCCAGACGGGCATCCATGGTCTGCAGGCGCTCGGGGTGGGCTGCCATGTCCTGGGCCAGAAAGCCGAGAAACTGACCCAGCACGGGATCGGCATCCTCGGCGGAGTCGGCGCGACTGAGCACGACCTCCCCGTCGGGCAGGATGGTGTAGTGGATCCTGTCGCGCTTGCTCAGGTGCAATGCGCGGCGAACGGCTTCGGGAATGGTGGTCTGGTAGCGGTCAGTGAGCGTGGATTCGGCTTCAAGTGTCGAAAACATGATGGCATCTCCTGATAGGCTGCCATGCATGGTAATGCAGGTGCATTACCATGCCCGGGCGAAAGGTTCCTTCCCCAAAAAGCACGCGCATCCCGCCTCAGAAATCCACACTCGCACTCAGCGAGAACGTGCGCGGACCGCCCACCGTCAGGTAGCCCGAACCCGGGTAGCCGCCTACGGAGGCCCAGTAGTTGCGGTCCGTCGCGTTGTCCACGCGCAGGCGCAGCGTGAGCAGCTTGCCCTGCACTTCGGTCATGTAGCGCACGCCCAGGTCCAGGCGGTTCCATCCGGCCACGCGCAGGGTGTTGACGTCGTTGGCGTAGCTGGCGCCGGTGTGCACCAGGCGGCCGTCCAGCGCCAGGCCGTTGATGCCCGGCACATCCCATTCCACGCCCGCCGTGGCCTGGAAGCGCGGCACGCCGATGACGCGCTTGCCGTCGGTGGTGGCTCGGCCCGTGCTTTCCTGCCTGGCGTCCAGCCAGGTGGCGCCGCCCAGCAGGCGCAGGCCGCGCATGGGTTCGCCGAAGACGTTGAATTCCACGCCCTGGTGACGGTCCTTGCCGGCCGAGGTGAAGAGGTTGCCGTCGATCAGCGAGCGCGGCTTGTCGGTGGAGAAGAAGGCCAGGCCGCCGCCCAGCTTGCCGCCGTCGTACTTGACGCCCACTTCCTTTTGCTTGGTCACGTAGGGCGACATCTGCTGGCCCGCGTTGGCGATGATGGTGTCGCCCGACTTGGCCGGCGCCGTGTCGCCCTGGGCCAGTCCCTCGATGTAGTTGCCGTACAGAGATACCTGAGGCGTGAGCTTGAACACCGCGCCCAGCACCGGGATGGTGCGGCTCTGGTCGTAGGCCGTGCGCACGCCGCCCTGGCTGGTGACCGCGCCGTTGCTGACGAGGCGGTAGCTCACCGAGTCGGTCTCTATCGTCTGGCGACGCACGCCGGCCGTCACCAGCATGCGGCCGTCCATCAGCGACAGCGTGTCGCCCAGCGCAAAGCTGTTCAGGCGCGTGCCCCGGTTGTAGGCGGGGTTGGACAGGTCGTTGCCCAGGTAGTTGAGCGGCGTGATCGCGTAGTAGCGCGGGTCGTAGAGATTGGTGGCCAGCGTGTTGCTGCCCCCGCCGGTGCTCATGCCATAGGCGTTGTAGACCTTGAGGTCGAAGGCCGAGTAGCTGGCCACGATCTCATGGCCCACGCTGCCCGTGTTCAGGCGTGCGCGCACGCCCAGCTCGCCGGTGCTCACGCGATCCTTGCGCGCGTTGTCGAAGCGGCTGGTGGTGGCCGCGCCATTGCCGGCCGCCGCCAGCGTGATGTTGGCCAGCGAGTTGTTCTCGGAGCTGCGGCGCAGGCCGTAGGCGGCCCAGGCCGTCACGTTGCTGTTGATGTCCCACTCGCCGCGCAGCGTGCCGAACAGGTCGCGCTCGTCGGAATAGGTCCAGGGCTGGGCCCAGTTGGAGGAAGCATCGGGCGCAGCAGGAATGGCCGCCAGCCCTGCGCCCGGCGTGACATTGGTGCGCGTGCGCTTGAGGCGGTTGTCCTGCCAGCCGATGTCGCCCGACAGGCGCACATTGCGGCTGCGCCAGTCCATGCCCACGGACAACAGATCGAGCTTGGAGCTTTCCTGGTCGATGGCGGTATCGCCGCCCCGGTGCGCAGCGTTCAGGCGGATGCCCGTGGCCTGGTCGGGGCCGAAGCGCCGGCTCACGTCGGCCGCCACGAAGGCCTGGCCGCCGCTGGCAATGCCTGCCGTCACGCGCGACAGCGGATCGCTGCCCGCGCGCTTGGGCAGCAGGTTGATGTTGCCGCCCAGGCCGCCGCCATTGGGGCTGGCGCCCATCAGAAAGGCCGATGCGCCGCGCAGCAGCTCCACGCGCTCGAACAGCTCGGTGGCGATGTACTGGCGCGGCAGCAGGGCGTACAGGCCGTTGTAGGCCACGTCGTCCGAGCCCAGCACGAAGCCGCGCACGAAGTAGGACTCCTGGAAATTGCCGAAGCCGCGCGCCACGCGCACGGAAGGATCGTTCTGCAGCACATCGCCCACGCTCTTGGCCTGGCGGTCCTGGATCAGCTCGTTGGTGTAGCTGGTGATGGAGAACGGCGTCTCCATGTTGTCGCGCGTGCCCAGAATCCCGGCCCGCCCGCCGCGCGCCACCTGTCCGCCCGCGTAGGGCCTGGACAGGCCTTCAGCCGACGCATCGGCGCTGGCCTCGACGGTGACGGTGCCCAGCTCGGGCGCGGCCGTTGCTGTGGAAGGGGCAGGCTGGGCCCATGCGGAGCCAGCAGACAAAAGAAGGGCCAGGGCCCCGGCGATCGGGGTCAGCGTGTGGAGGGGGGAGTGCATGGAGAAAACGTGATGAGAATGATTCCCAATAATTTTATCGATGCGACTCCCCCGTATGGAGCTTGCAGGGAGATGTGTCTGTTTGTGCCCACACTCCGCCTGGCCTGCCTTCACGCCTGTCCAAGCAGCTCCCACGAGCAGACCTGCGCCTCATCCTCCCCCTGCACGAACGCAACCCGCATGCCCAGCGCCTTGCCCATGCCCTGCACGGCCAGGCGCAGGGCGGCGGGCACGGCGCGGTCGTCCGTGATGACGACCATGCCCCGGCACAGCTGGCGCATGCGTTCGCGGTTGCGCTTGAAGAACAGGGCGCGCTGCTTGCGTTCTTCGTGGCTTTCCTCGGGGTGGTCGCTGGGCAGGTGGTCGGTGAGCAGCACGAAGTGCCGGCCCTGGTCGAGCAGGGATTCGATCTGGGCTTCGGCCGATGCGTCATTGCCGTTGCCTGCGTCTGCAGGTGCCTGCGCTTCGGGTTCGCGCAGGTAGACCAGGGGAAAGCGGGAGGTATCGATCAGCATGTCATGGTTCCTGGGAAAAGCAGGGCATCAGTACAGGTCGTGCCTGACCGCATGGGCGTAGTGGGCGTTGGCCTGCTCCTGTTGCGCGGCATCCATGGCGGGCGCCGTGGCATCGGCCAATTGCGTGAGGGCGGCCATCATCTGGCCCACGGTGGGCAGGGCGGAGCGGTCCAGCTGGCTTGACGGGTTCCAGAGGCCGGAGCGGTGGATGGCCTTGCCGCAGTGCAGCAGCACCTCGTCGACCAGTACCACGGTGGCGGTCTTGGGCGTGCCCCGGCCTTCGCTCAGCTCCTGCAGCAGATGGGGGTCGGTGGAGATGCGGCCGCGTCCGTTGATGCGCAGGAAGATGTCCAGCCCCGGGAACAGGAAGAGCATGGCCAGGCGGTCATCGGCCTGCAGGTTGCGCAGGGATTCGATGCGGTTGTTGCCGGGCCAGTCGGCAAAGGCCACGGTGCGCTCGTCCAGCACCTGCACAAAGCCGGGCGGCCCGCCGCGCGGCGAGGCATCCAGGCCGCGTTCGCCGGCCGTGGCCAGGCAAAAGAAGCTGGCCTGGCGCAGATAGGCCTCGTGGAAGTCGGACAGGCGGTCGCGCACGGCCTTCTGGATTCTTTCTGCCGGGGCGGCGTAGAGCGAATCCAGGTCGATGGCCGGGCCTGGCAGCTCTGCAAGGGCGGTGTTGTCTGTGTGCATGGCACAAGCGTAAGAACAAAGGCGCTGGCGGCTGTAGACTGGATCAGCCAACAAATAGCTCAAAGACGCCATGCCCGATGCCATTCTTGAACTGGTCAGCCATGTGAACCGTGCCGATGGCCCCGTGCTGATCGCAGCCGTGGGCAGCCAGGACGAGGAGCTGGCCTCCGAGCCGCACCGCCACGCGCGCGGCCAGCTGTTCGGCTCGCTGCGCGGGCTGCTGTCGGTGGGCGTGGAAGACGCGGTCTGGGTGGTGCCCGCCATCCATGCCGTGTGGCTGCCGCCGCACCAGCTGCATTCGGGCCGCTCCCATGGTCCCTTCCACGGCTGGAGCGTCTATGTGGCGGAGCCGGCCTGCGCTGACCTGCCGCAGCGGCCCTGCGCCATCCGCACCTCGGGCCTGCTGCGCGAGGCCGTGCTGCGCGCCGCCGGTTGGGGATGGCAGCAAGGCGTGCCCACAACGCAGCCCGTGCAACCAGGCCCTTCGGCGGACCAGGCCCGCGCCCATGTGATGGCGGTGATCCTGGACGAGATCCGCACCCTGCCCGTGGAGCCCCTGGGCCTGTCCCTGCCCGCCGACCCGCGCCTGCAGCGCATCGCCCGCGCGCTGATCGCCGACCCGGCCGATGCCCGCGACCTGGAGGCCTGGGCACGCTGGGCCGCGGTCAGCTCGCGCACGCTGAGCCGGCGCTTTGTGTCGGAAACCGGCTTCAGCTTCACCGCCTGGCGCCAGCGCGCACGGCTGATGCGCTCGCTGGAGATGCTGGCCGCCGGCGCGCCGGTAACGAACATCGCGCTGGACCTGGGCTACGCCACGGCCAGCGCCTTCATCGGGCTGTTCCGGCGCACGTTCGGGGAGACGCCTGCGGCGTACCGGGGGAGGCTGGGGGCTGCGCGGGACTGAGGGGCTGCGGTGCCCTTGTGGCTAACGGCTTCGCCTACAACCGCTGCAACTGCGCATTCAGATACGCATCGCGCGAGGGCAGCAGGTGCTCGGCGCACAGGCGGACCAGGGCGTCGCGGTCCTGGGCGCGCAGGGCTTCAATCATTTGCCAGTGTTCCTGGCGTGCGCGCTCGCGGTAGTCGGCCGAGACCAGGGAGGCGAAGCGGATGGGGTGCGTCTGGCGCGCGTATTCGGTGATGGCCTTGTGCAGCGTGTCGTTGCCCGCCAGCGCAAACAGTTCCTGGTGAAAGGCCAGGTTGATGCGGAACACCAGGCGCGCGTTGCCTTCGGCCACGGCGGCGTCGTGCTGCTGCTGGATGGAGGTCAGGCGTTCGAGCCTCTCGGCCGGCACGGGCAGGGGGATCTTGCGCGCGGCCTCGACTTCGAGCATGCCGCGCAGCTCGTACAGCTCCTGCACTTCCTGGGTGGAGAAGGAGCGCACCAGGGCGCCCACGTTCTTGCGGCGCTCGATGAGGCCCATGCGGTCCAGCGCGGCCAGGGCCTCGCGGGCGATGTGGCGCTTGACGTCGAAGCGGGCCATGAGGTCGTCTTCGACCAGGCGCTCGCGCGGGTTCAGCCGGCCGAAGACCACGTCCTCTTCCAGCGCGGCCACCATGGCGCCCAGGGCGTCGGCTGCGGGGGCGGGTTCGGCATCCAGGGAAATCGGCAGTGAGGCGGCAGCGACCATCAAGACAGGCGGTTGGGACAAAAACGCCATTTTGTCCGAACTGATGGCACTCACCGGGCATGGCGGGCGTGCCGCGCTGCCTGGCATGGACTATTCGCGCGGGCCGGGAATGGTGCCGCGTTCGGTGGCGCAGCGCAGGAAGTCGAAGTCCACGCCCTGGTCGGCCTGGTTCACGGTGGTGAGAAAGAGCTTGCGGTAGCCGCGCTCGGCCGTGGGCTCGGTCACCGGGTGGAGCCGGGCGCGGCGGGCCAGTTCCTCGTCGCTGACCTGCAGCGTGAGCTCGCGCCGCGCCACCGACAGCGTGATGCGGTCGCCGTTGTGCACATGGGCCAGCGGGCCGCCCACGGCCGACTCCGGCGTGACGTGCAGCACGATGGTGCCGAAGGCCGTGCCGCTCATGCGCCCGTCGGAGATGCGCACGATGTCCTTGACGCCGGCCCGCGCCAGCTTGCGCGGGATGGGGATGTAGCCCGCCTCGGGCATGCCGGGCGCGCCCTTGGGGCCGATGTTCTTGAGCACGAGGATGTCGTCGGCGGTCACGTCCAGATCGTCGCTGTCGATGCGGTGGGCCAGGTCGGCCGCGTTCTCGAAGACCACGGCGCGGCCTTCGTGCTCCATGAGCCGGGGATGGGCGGCCGACTGCTTGATGATGGCGCCGCCCGGCGCCAGGTTGCCCTGCAGCACGGCGATGCCGCCCTGCGGGTAGATGGGGTTGGAGCGCGGGCGCACCACGTCCTGCGCAAAGCCGGGGCCGGCGCGATCGATCTCTTCGCCCAGAGTGCGGCCGGTGACGGTGAGGGCGTCCAGGTTCAGCAGGGGCTTGAGCTCGCGCAGCAGCGTGGCCATGCCGCCCGCGTGGTGGAAGTCCTCCATGTAGTGATCGCCCGAGGGCTTGAGGTCCAGCAGCACGGGCGTGTCGCGGCCCATGCGGTCCAGGGCCTTGAGGTCGATGTCATAGCCCATGCGCCCCGCAATGGCGGCCAGGTGCACGATGCCGTTGGTGGAGCCGCCAATGGCCAGCAGCACGCGCATGGCGTTTTCGAAGGCGGCGGGCGTGAGGATTTTGTCGATGGTCAGGCGCTCGCGTGCCATGCGCACGGCCTCGGTGCCGGTCTGCTCGGCGATGCGGATGCGGTCGGCCGTGACGGCGGGGGGCGAGGCGCCGCCGGGCACGGTCATGCCCAGAGCCTCGGCAATGCAGGCCATGGTGCTGGCCGTGCCCATGACCGAGCAGGTGCCCACGCTGGCCACCAGCTGGTTGTTCACGTCGGCGATCTCTTCGGCGTCGATCTCTTCGGCGCGGAACTTGCCCCAGTAGCGGCGGCAGTCCGTGCAGGCGCCCACGCGCTCGCTGCGGTGCGAGCCGGTGAGCATCGACCCGGTGATCAGCTGGATGGCCGGGATGCCCGCCGAGGCCGCGCCCATCAACTGGGCCGGCACCGTCTTGTCGCAGCCGCCGATGAGCACGACGGCATCCATGGGCTGGGCGCGAATCATCTCCTCGGTGTCCATGGACATGAGGTTGCGCAGGTACATGCTGGTCGGCGCCGAGAAGCTTTCGTGCACCGAGATGGTGGGGAAGTCCATGGGCAGGCCGCCCGCCAGCATCACGCCGCGCTTGACGGCCTCGATCAGCTGGGGCGCGTTGCCGTGGCAGGGGTTGTAGCTGCTGCCCGTGTTGGCAATGCCGATGACGGGGCGCTGCAGCGCCGAGTCCGTATAGCCCGCGCCCTTGATGAAGGCCTTGCGCAGGAACAGCGAAAAGCCGCGGTCGCCGTAGTTGGTCAGGCCCTTGGAGATGCCCGTGGCCGCATCGGCGGGGGCGATGTCATGGCCTGGAGCGCCATCGGGAGTCTTGGGGTCGGTCATGGGTGGGGTGCTTTGCAGAGGGTCTTGGCGGGGTCGGAAGGCAGGCGCTGCCTTGTCGAGGGGCAGGATAGCGGCGGATGCCGAAGATTATTATCGTCGTTATCACCTATATTATTAATAATCTATCTGACCAACCATGCAGCCGTGTCCGGCGTGCGTGCCGGGCATGTTTTTCCGACACAAGACAAAAGGAGGAGACACCCATGGTTGTTGCTGCATCCCGCATCCGTCGCATTCATGCGCCCAACCGGCGCGCCGCCCTGGCTGCGACGCTGCTGGCCTCGCTGGCGCTGGCCCCAGGCCTGGCCACGCCCGCGTTGGCCGACGGCGCCTATCCGGCCCGGCCCATCAAGCTGGTCGTTCCCTACACGCCCGGGGGCGCCACCGACGTGATCGGGCGCGTGGTGGGGCAAAGGCTCTCGCTGGCGCTGGGCCAGCCCGTGGTGGTGGAGAACCGGGCCGGCGCGGCCGGCAACCTGGGCGCCGCCGCCGTGGCCAAGGAAAGGCCCGATGGCTACACCCTGCTGCTGGGCGCGCTGACCAGCCATTCCATCAACAGCGTGCTCATGGCGTCCACGGCAGGCTTCACCATGGACAAGAGCTTTGCGCCCATTGGCGTGGTGGGCCGCGTGCCGCTGGTGGTGACCGTGGGCCCGTCGGTGAAGGCGGCCAGCCTGGGCGAGTTCATCGCCCTGGCCAAAAGCCGGCCGGCCGGGCTGAACTACGGCTCCTCGGGCAATGGCTCGCCCCAGCACCTGGCGGCCGAGCTGTTCAAGCGGCAGGCGGGCGTGCCGCTGACCCATGTGCCCTACAAGGGCAGCACGCCGGCGCTCAACGATCTGATGGGCGGCCAGGTGGATGTGGTGTTCGACACCCTGCCCGCCACGCAGGGCTTCATCAAGGGTGGCCGCCTGCGCGCCCTGGCCGTGGCCACGGCGCAGCGCGTGCCCTCCATTGCCGACATTCCCACCACGGCCGAGGCCGGGCTGTCGGGCTTTGAGGTGACGTCGATGTTCGGCCTGCTGGCGCCTGCGGGCACGCCCGCTCCCATCGTCGCCCGGCTCAGCGGCGCGCTCAAGGAGGTGATGGGGCAGCAGGAAGTGAAGGACGCCCTGGTTGCCCAGGGCGCCATGCCCACCTTCACCACGCCTGCCGAGGCGCGTACCCAGATCGCCGAGGAGGTGGCGCGCTGGTCCGCCGTGATCCGGCAGGCGGGCATACAGCCGGATTGACAAGGAGCATGGCGGGCTGTGCCGGAATGCCTCAGCGACGGCGCGCCCGTGTCTCCGGCAAAAAGGCCGTTGCCAGCCCCAGCAGCGGCAGGTAGGCCACCAGGCTGTACACCCAGACGATGCCGTGGGTGTCGGCCAGGTTGCCCATGCCGGCGGCCCCCAGGCCGCCGATGCCGAACATGAGGCCGAACATCAGCCCCGAGACCAGGCCCACGCGGCCGGGCACGGCCTCCTGCGCATAGACCACCAGCGCCGCAAAGGCCGAGGACATGACCAGGCCGATGACGATGGACAGCACGGCCGTCCAGAACAGGTCGGCATGCGGCAGCAGCAGCGCAAACGGCGCCACGCCCAGGAACGACACCCAGATCACGGCCTTGCGCCCTATGCGGTCACCCACCGGGCCGCCCGCGAAGGTGCCCGCCGCCACGGCCGCCAGGAAGGCGAACAGGTACAGCTGCGACTGCTGCACGGGCAGGGCAAAGCGCTCGATCAGATAGAAGGTGAAGTAGTTGGCAAAGGCCGCGATGTAGACGAACTTGGCGAACATCAGCACGCAGATCACGGTCACCGCGCGGATGACCTGCGAGCGGTTCAGCGCCGTCAGCGCATGCTGGCCGGCCGCCACCACCTTGGCCGGCGCATGGTGCAGGCGCCAATGCGTGATGCGCAGCAGCACCCAGATGGCCAGCAGCGCCACCAGCATGAACCAGGCGATCGCATGCTGGCCAAACGGAATGACGATGGCCGCCACCATCAGCGGGCCGATGGCCGAGCCCGTGTTGCCGCCCACCTGGAAGGTCGATTGCGCCGTACCGAAGCGCCCGCCCGAGGCCAGCCGCGCCACGCGCGAGGCCTCTGGGTGGAAGGTGGACGAGCCCACGCCGATCAGCGACGCGGCGGCCAGCAGCATGGGGTAGCTGGTGGACAGGGCCAGCAGGCCCACGCCCACCAGCGTCACCACCATGCCCAGCGGCAGCAGGTAGGGCTTGGGATGCTTGTCGGTGTACAGGCCGATCCAGGGCTGCAGCAGCGAGGCCGTGACCTGGTAGACCAGGGAGATCCAGCCGATCTGCGCGAAGCTCAGCGAGAACTCCGTCTTGAGCATGGGATAGACGGCCGGCAGCACGGCCTGGATCAGGTCGTTGAGCAGGTGGGCAAAGGCGGCGGCGCCGACGATGCGCAGCAAAAAGCCCTGCGCGGCATGGCTGGGCGCCGGATGGGCGGGCGCCGGATGGGCGTGCGTTGCAGGCGCGCCCAGCTCGCCCGGGGCGCCAAGAGTGGTGGTGTTGCTTGTCATGGAGGAAAGGGCCCCGCAGGGCGGCACGGTCAGGGTCCGGCGTTGACGAAGGTCAATGGGCCGTGGGACCGAAGATAGGCGTTTGGTGCCCGTCTGTCTCTCTCTATACTGACTTCAATTGTCGAGATCGGGACAGAGAGCCGCATAGAACCGCTTAGAACCGCACAGGACGGGAAGCCCCATGGCCGCAGAACTGCCGCGCATATACCTCAAGTACCACCAGACCGGGCGCCCCATGGCCGCCATGGAGGCCAACTGGGCGCATGGCACCAGCACGGGCTGGCACTCCCACCCGCGCGGCCAGTTGCTGTATGCGATCGAAGGCGTGATGTCCGTGCAGCTGCATTCCGGCTCCTGGCTGGTGCCGCCCAACCGGGGGCTGTGGATAGAGGCCGACGTCGAGCACGATGTGCGCATGTCGGGCGATGTGAAGATGCGCACGGCCTACATCGACGCCTCGGCCTTTGCGGACCTGCCCGCGCGCACCTGCGTGGTCAACGTGTCGCCCCTGCTGCGCGAGCTGGTGGTGGCCGCCGTCGGCGTGCCGCTGGACTATGCCGAAGGCAGCCGCGACGAGCGCCTGATGCACCTGCTGGTCGATGAACTGCGCGCCGCCGAGGTGCTGCCCCTGCACCTGCCCCTGGCCGCCGATGCGCGGCTGTGCCAGGTCTGCGAGGCCCTGATGCGCGAGCCTGCCGACACCGCCACCGCCGAACACTGGGCGCAGCGCCTGGGCGTGAGCGCCAAGACGCTGCAGCGCCTGTTCGTGAAGGAAACCGGCATGCCCTTCGCCCAGTGGCGCGAGCAGGCGCGGCTGATGTTTGCGCTGGGCCGCATTGCGGCGGGCGAGCGCATCATCGACATCGCCCTCGATTGCGGCTACGCCAGCCAGAGCGCGTTCACGGCCATGTTCAAAAGGCATTTCGGGGTGCCGCCTTCGGGTTTCCAGCGCTGAAGCACGACCGGACCAAGGTCGGTCAAGGTGGCCTTGATCCGGGTCCAGATATCGATTGCGGCACAAGCATATGCCCAAAGATTCGTTCCCCCGCGCCTGCATCGTGGCGATACTGGCCGGCCGCATTCCCTCCACTGCCTCAGCTTTTTCACCGCCGCACCGTGCTACCCGACCCAGTCCCCGACAGCGCGGCCGAAGCGCAGGTCGATCGCGTCATCGACGGCCTGCTCAACGGCCTGCAATGGCGCGCCAGCGTGTTCCACGTGGGGCAGTACTGCGGGCGCTGGCGGGCCTCCACGGCGGGGCGCGCGCGGGCCAGCTTTCACCTGATCCTGGACGGGCGCTGCTGGCTGCACCTGCCGGGCCAGCCTTCGGTGGAGCTGCAGCCGCGCGACGGCGTGTTCCTCTCGCGCGATGTGCCGCATTTCATCTCGCCCTATGCCGACCCGGACATGGCCTGCGCCCCGCAGGCCATGCGTCCCGCCACTGGCGATGCCGGCATCGGAGAGACGGCGCTGGCCTGCGGCTTCTTCACCTTCGAGGGGCCCATGCGCGGCCTGCTGGTCGATGCCTTCCCCGACCACCTGGTGCTGCGCGGCGACGACCATGCGATGAGCGGCGCCTCCATGCTGTTCGACCTGATGCGCGCCGAGGCGCTGCGCACGGGCACCGAGCCCTCGGCCGTGATGGACCGGCTGGTGGGTCTGCTGTTCTTCTACGGCCTGCGCCAGCTGGCGCATGGCGATGCGCGGGCGCGCGGCATCTGGAGCCTGCTGCGCCGGCCGGGCTTTGCGCCGCTGGTGGCCGAGCTGCTGCGCGAGCCGGCCCGCAACTGGAGCGTGGCCGACATGGCCGCGCGCGTGTGCCTGTCGCGCGCCACGTTCTTTCGGCAGTTTGCCGAGGCCTGCGGCCAGCCGCCCCAGCAATTCCTGCTGCTGCTGCGCATGCAGCTGGCCGCGCGCCGCCTGGCCCAGGGCGAGGCCATAGGCCAGGTGGCCGAGGCCGTGGGATACGAGTCCTATGCGGCTTTCTCGCGCGCCTTCAAGCGCGTAATGGGCGAGCAGCCCGGCGCCTGGCAGCGCGCGCAGGCACGCTGCTGCTGAGCCGCCATCCGAGCCCGCCGCATCCGCCTGCGGGTTGACACGTTCGGGCATAAATCCGCGACGCGGCGGCATTGATGGCAAGGGGGGCGCGGCCGATCATGAAGGCATTCCTTCATTCCTGCAAAGCACCATGGCACGCCTGACCCTGCACACCCCGCAAACCGCTCCTGAAGCCAGCCGCCCCTTCGTGGAGCGCGCCCTGGCCGGCAACGGATTCCTGCCCAACCTGATCGCCATCCTGGCCAACTCGCCCCAGGCGCTGGAGACCTATGTGACCGTGGGCCAGATCAACGCGCGCGCCCAGCTCACGCTGGCCGAGCGCGAGGTGGTGCAGATCACGGCGGCGCGCATCCATGGCTGCGACTTCTGCGTGGCCGGCCACACCAAGCTGGCCTTCAAGCAGGCTGGCCTGACCCAGGCCGAGGTGGTGGCGCTGCAGGACGGCCGCGACACGGGCCAGCCGCGCCTGGACGCCGTGCGCCGCTTTGCCGAAGCCGTGATCGCCACGCGCGGCGCCGTCGCCGACGAGGCCCTGGCCGCCTTCCATGCGGCAGGCCTGAGCGAGCAGCAGGCGCTGGAGGTGGTGCTGGGCATCAGCCTGGCCACGCTGTGCAACTTTGCCAACAGCCTGGCGCAAAGCCCCGTCAACCCGCAGCTGCAGCCCTATCTGCCCGAACAGTTCCGACAACCGCAGGAGAACGCTCATGCTGGCTGATGCGCTGCGGCAGTGGCTGGACGCCCATGCCGACTCCCTGGACGAAGGCCCCGCGCATGCGCACGAAGTGCTGCCCCGGCTGGCGCAGCACGGCCTGTTCGGCCTGGGCGTGCCCTTGGCCGAGGGCGGGCAGGGCGGCAGCCTGGGCGATGCGCTGGAGGCCATTGCCGGCGTGGCCGGGCATTCGCTGACGGCGGGCTTCGTGTTCTGGGCGCAGCGCGCCTTTGTCGAATACCTGCTGCAGTCGCCCAACGCGGCGCTGCGCCAGCGCTGGCTGCCGGGCCTGCTGCAGGGCACGCAGGCGGGCGCCACGGGCCTGTCCAACGCCATGAAGTACCTGGGCGGCATCGAGGCCCTGCAGGTCGAGGCCACGCCCGTCGGCGCTGTCGGCGCCGACAGCGCCGACGACCTTGAACTGCGCGGGCGCGTGCCCTGGGCCACCAACCTGGTGCCGCCGGGGCGCTTCGTGGTGGCCGTCGCCGTCTCGCGCAGCGACGGTGCAAAGCCCTTCGTGGCCGCGCTGCCCGGCGATGCGGCGGGCCTGCAGCGCAGCGCCGACCTGGACCTGATCGCGCTGCGCGGCAGCCATACGGCGGCGCTGTCCATCGAGGGGCTGCAGATCGGTCCGGCCGATGTGATCCATGCCGACGCCAACCATTTCCTGCCGCGCGTGCGGCCCGCCTTCATGGGCCTGCAGCTGGGGCTGTGCATCGGCCTGGCGCGCGCCTCGCTGGCGGCGGCCTCGGCCCGTGCCGGCGCCGGGCGCGATGTGCTGGGCGGCCCGCTGCAGCAGCAGCGCCACGCGCTGGAGCTGGCCACGGCCACGCTGCATGCGGGCCTGTCCGACGGGCGTTTTCTTGACCGACCTCAAGCCCTGTTCCGCCTGCGCCTGGAATTGAACGACATCGTGCAGCAGTCCCTGCAGCTGGAGCTGCACGCCAGCGGCGGGCGCGCTTATCATCGCGACCAGCCGCTGGGATTTGCGCGCCGTTGGCGCGAGGCGGCCTTCATCCCCATCGTGACGCCCAGCGTCACGCAGCTACAGGGTGCGCTGGCTGGCGCGGCCCTGGCAACCACCAGTTCATGACCCAGACGGAAGCTTTCTCCCCTGACGCTCCCGCGCCCGTGCTGCAGGCACGCGGCGCGGGCTTTGGCTATGCGCCCGGCAAGGCCGTGTTCGAGGACATCTCCCTGAGCATTGCCCCGCGCGAGATCGTCTGCCTGCTCGGCGGCAGCGGCTGCGGCAAGTCCTCGCTACTGCGCGTGCTCGGCGGCCTGGAGTCGCCGGACGGCGGCGCCTGGAGCCGGGGCGAGCTCCAGTTCCTCGGCCAGCCGCTGACCGCGCCGCACCCGCGCGCGGGCTTCGTTTTCCAGCAGCCCAGCCTGCTGCCCTGGCTGGACGCGCGGCGCAACGTGGGCTTCGGCCTGGACTTTGAGCGCCAGCCGAAGCTGGAGGCCGAGGCCCGCCGCCAGCGCGTGGAGCAGGCGCTGCAGGCCGTGGGCCTGGGCGGCAGCGGCGCGCTCTACCCCTCGCAGCTGTCGGGCGGCATGGCCCAGCGCGTGGCCCTGGCGCGCGCCCTGGCCCGCGAGCCGCAGCTGCTGCTGGCCGACGAGCCGTTCTCGGCCCTGGACGCCATCACGCGCGCCGAGATGCAGGAGCTGATGGTGGACGTGGTCCACCGCTGGCACACGGCCGCGCTGCTGGTCACGCATGACATCGACGAGGCCATCCTCGTGGGCGACCGCATCCTGCTGATGGGCGGGCGGCCCGGCCACATCGTGCGCGAATGGCGCGTGGACATAGCGCGCCCGCGCGAGGACCAGGCTGCCGCCGTGACCGCGCTGCGGCTGGACATCCTCTCGGCCCTGCACGGCGTGCGCCATGCGGCCCAGGCCTGATCCGGCTCGCCTGCCTGCCCGCCCGCTCGCCTGCCGATCCGCCATTTCTTCGACTTCAACCATGCTCTTCTGAAAGGTCTTTCGCATGAGCTTCCAGGACCACCCTTCCTACACCCACATCTGCGCCTCGTCGGACTGCGGCTGCGGCCTCACGCGGCGCGACATGCTGCGCCTGGGCGCGCTGGCCACGGCCTCGGTGGCCGCGCCGCTGCTGGCCGCGGGCGATGCGCGCGCCCAGGCCTTCAAGGGCGATGACCAGCCCGTGAAGATCGGCTATCTGCCCATCACCGACGCCACGCCGCTGCTGGTGGCCCACGGCAACGGCCTGTTCGAGGCCGAAGGCCTCAAGGCCGAGGCGCCGCGCCTGTTCCGCTCCTGGGCCCAGATCGTCGAGGCCTTCGTCTCGGGCCAGGTCAACGTCATCCACCTGCTCACGCCCTCCACGCTGTGGGTGCGCTACGGCGCCAAGTTCCCCGCCAAGATCGTGGCCTGGAACCACGTCAACGGCTCGGGCCTGACCGTGCTGCCCGAGATCCAGAAGGTGCAGGACCTGGGCGGCAAGACCGTGGCGATCCCGTTCTGGTACTCCATCCACAACATCCTGCTGCAGGACGTGCTGCGCAAGGCCGGCCTCACGGCCGTGACCCGCGCGCGCGGCGGCGCCATTGCGGCCAACGAGGTCAACCTCGTCGTGCTGGCACCGGCCGAAATGGTCTCGGCCCTGGCCGGCAAGTCGATTGCGGGCTTCATCGTGGCCGAGCCCTTCAACGCCGCCGCCGAGATCGCGGGCGTGGGCAAGATGCTGCGCTTCTCGGGCGATGTCTGGAAGGACCACGCCTGCTGCGTCACCTTCCTGGCCGAGCGCGATATCGTCGACAAGCCCGAATGGGCCCAGCGCGTGACCAATGCCGTGGTCAAGGCCCAGCTGTGGACGCGCGACAACCGCCTGGCCGCCGCGCGCCTGCTGTCGAGCACCGGCGAGCGCCGCTACACGCCGCATCCGCAGCAGACGCTGTCCAAGGTGCTGGCCGCCACCGACTACGCCAGCTACGAGGCCAGCGGCGTGGTCGTCAACAAGGGCTGGCACCAGCGGCGCATCGACTTCCAGCCCTATCCCTATCCCTCGTACACCGAGCAGCTGGTGCGCGCCATCAAGGCCACCAAGGTCGAGGGCGACACGCGCTTCCTCGACAAGCTGGAGCCCAAGTTCGCGGCCACCGACCTGGTGGACGACCGCTTCGTGCGCAAGGCCATCCAGGCCGTGGGCGGCCCTCAGGTCTTCGGCATTCCGGCCGATTTCTCGCGCCGCGAAACCATCGTGGTGTGATCCAGGTGTTGCGACGTATTGGATTGCCGCTGCTGGGCGCGGCCCTGGTCCTGGCCCTGTGGTGGGTGGGCGGCGCGCTGCTGGCGCGCAGCACGCCCGTGGCTGCGGCCTTCGCGCCCTGGCCTTCGCTGCAGGCGCTGGGCCAGCTGCTGACGGGCGCCGACATCTGGATGCACACCTTGCTGAGCCTGCAGCGCGTGGCCGTGGGCCTGCTGCTGGCCTTTGTGGTCGGCGTGCCGCTGGGCGTGCTGGTGGGCCTGTCGCGCGGGTTCTCGCAGGCGTTCTCGCCCGTGTTCCAGTTCCTGCGCATGATCTCGCCGCTGTCGTGGATGCCGATTGCCGTGATGGTGCTGGGCGTGGGCGACGCGCCCGTGTACTTCCTGCTGGCCTTCGCCGCCGTCTGGCCCATCCTGCTGAGCACGGCGGCCGGCGTGGCCCAGCTGGACCGCAACTGGCTGCTGCTGGCGCGCAGCCTGTCGGCCACGCGCACCGAGACCGTGCTGCGCGTGGTGCTGCCCGGCATCACGGCCCAGATCCTCACGGGCGTGCGCCTGGCCATCGGCATCATCTGGATCGTGCTGGTGCCCGCAGAAATGCTGGGCGTGTCGGCCGGCCTGGGCTACTTCATCCTCGACACGCGCGACCGCCTCGCGTATTCGGAGCTGATGGCTGCCGTGGTGCTGATCGGCGCCCTGGGCTATGCGCTGGACCATGCGGCGCGGTGGCTGCACCAGCGCTGGATGCACTGAGCGGCCGTCATCATCGGGGCATCAGGCCTTCGGCATGTCGTCCACCGGGGCGGCATGCCCGGTGGCCACGATGGCCTGGACCAGCAGGGCGATCAGCGTGTCCTGCAGGGGCGACGGCGCCGCCGCCTCCAGCGAGGCAATGGCCAGCTGGTAGCGGATGCGCGGCCTGAACGGGCGGCTGGACAGGGAGCCGGGCTGGCAGTAGCTGGCCAGCAGGCCGTTGACCATGGACACGCCCAGGCCCTGCGCCACATGGGCGCAGGCCTCGCCCACGGAATGCACCTCCACGGCCACGCGCGGCTGCACGCGCGCATGCCGAAAGGCCATGTCGATCTCCTGGCGGATCTCGCGCTGGCGGCCCAGCAGGATCAGCGGGGCGTCCACCAGATCTGACGGCGTCACCTCGTCCAACGCCTGCAGCGCATGGCCTTTGGGCATGATGCAGACGGCCTCGGACTCCAGGCAGGCCCGCGTGCGCAGGCCGGGCATGGTCATGGGCAGGCGCACCAGGCCGATGTCGGCATCTCGGCTCAGCAGGGCCCGCTCGGTCTCGGTATAGGAGCCCGACAGCACTTCCAGCACCACGTCGGGATGCGCCTGCATGAACTGGTGCGCAATGGCCGGCATCAGCGAGGTGGCCAGGGTGCCGGGCACGGCCACCTTGAGCAGCCGGCGCTTGAAGCCGCCCAGCCGCAACTGCTCGGCATGGCGGCGAAAGCACTGGGCGGAATCCATGAGCACCTGGGCATCGTGCAGCAGGGCCTCGGCCTCCTGCGTGGGCACCAGGCGGCCTTTTTCGCGGATGAAAAGCCGCAGGCCCAGGTCCTGCTCCAGCTGGGCCAGCAGGCGGCTGATGCCGGGCTGGGACAGCCCCAGGCGCTCGGCCGCACCCGTGGTGGAGCCGCTGAGCATGATGGCCTGGAAGGCTTCGAGTTGCTTGAAATTCATGGGTTGTACAGGCGGTGCTTGCATGATGGCAGCGTGGCTGGGGGCGCGCACGGCGCATCACGAATCGCATAGGGTAATACGCGTCCGTCATACCGTTGTGGTGGATGCGGGGGCTCCTGAGAATCGGCGGCGTCAGAACACGCACAACACAAGGAGCAAGATTCCATGAAGGCCCTGCCAAGCATTGCCGCCGTCTGCAGCCTGTCCATCGCGGCCCTGGGCCACCCGATTGCGCATGCGCAGGACATGCAGGTCTACGGCCAGATCCGGCTGACCGTGAACCACCTCAAGACCGGCAATGCCGGCTCCACCATGGAGGAGCGCGACAACGCCTCGCGCCTGGGCTTTCGCGGCAAGGAGGAGCTGGGCGGCGGCCTGCAGGCGCTGTTCGGCATGGAGATGGGGCTGGATGCGGACACGGGCTCGCTGACCACGCCGGCCTTTCGCAACAGCTACGTGGCACTGCGCGGCAGCCTGGGCACGGTGGCCCTGGGCCGGCTGGATTCGGCCAATCCCACGGGCTCGCCGCTGTACTCGCAGGTCACGGGCATCACCTCGTTCGCGGCCAATGACGCCGGGGCCACGGCCATCGGCACCTCCATGCTCAATGCGCGCAACCGCACCTCCAACTCGCTGGGCTACCAAAGCCCGTCGTGGGGCGGCACGGTGTTCCGTGCGCGCTACTACCTGCGCGGCGATGCCAAGGCCCCAGGGCTGGAGGACGACGCCAGATCGCTGGACCTGGGCCTGAGCTACGCCGCAGGCCCGTGGACGGCCGGCCTGGGCTACGCCAAGGACACGCGCGCCGGGGGCCTGCTGGCCAACGAGTTCGACAGCAAATGGCAGATGGGCCTGCGCTACAGCTTTGGTGCCATCGAGCCCTATGTGCTGCTGGGCCGCGACCGCTTCAACCACAAGCCCGGCGTCTCGCGCGCCGACGTGGACTACTGGATGCTTGGCACGCGGCTGCGCCATGGCGCACATGCCGTGGTGCTCAACCTGATGCAGCGCGACGTGCAGACCTCGCTGACCGGCAAGCGCAGGCGCCAGCAGCTGGCCTATACCTATGCGCTGTCCAAGCGCACCGAACTGCAGGCCTTCGTGGACCACGACGGCGTGGACTCCAGCCGCCCCAACGTGGCCGTGCGCGCCATCGGCGCGGGCGTGCGCCATGACTTCTGACCGTCCTGCACACCCGCATCAAGAATGGAGATTCCCATGACCCACTTCCAACGCTTCCTGTCCTTGGCTTTCCTGGCACTGGGCCTTGCGCTGGGCCTGGCGCCCTTGCCCGGCCATGCGGCCGAATTCCCGGAAAAGCCCGTGCGCATCGTCGTGCCGTTCCCCGCCGGTGCCGCAGCCGATGCGGCCATGCGCGTGGTGGCCCGCAAGATGTCCGAGCTGTGGCGCCAGCCCGTGGTCATCGACAACCGCCCCGGCGTGCATGGCTTCCAGCTGGTGTCTTCCGCGCCGGCCGATGGCTACACCCTGCTGCTGGGCGCGGGCTCGGGCATGGTGACGGCGCCGCTGCTGTCCAGCAAGCTGTCCTACAACCCCTCGCGCGACTTCGTGCCCGTGGGGCGAGTGCTGATCAACGTGCCCATCCTCACCACGCACCCCAGCCTCAATGTGAGCACCGTGCAGGAGCTGGTGGCGCTGGCGCGCAAGAACCCCGGTGCGCTGAACTACAGCTCCAGCGGCAACGGCACGCCAGGCCATCTGTCCATGGAAATGTTCCAGGCCGCCACGGGCACGCGCATGCTGCAGATTCCCTACAAGGGCGGCGCGCCCGCCGTCAACGAACTGGTGGGCGGCCATGTGCAGCTGGGCATCAATGCCGTGCCCAGCGTGGTGCTGCAGATCAAGGCCGGCAAGCTCACGCCGCTGGCCGTGGCCAGCGCCACGCGCTCGCGCGCGCTGCCGCAGGTGCCCACCATGGCCGAGGCGGGCGTCAAGGACTTCGAATACGACATCTGGTATGCGCTGTTCGCGCCCACCGGCACGCCGCCTGCGGTGGTGGCCAAGGTCAATGCCGCGCTGGTGCGCTCGCTGCAGGACCGTGAAGTGGCCAAGTCTCTGGAGGCGCAGGGCGCCGAGCCCGCGCCCACCACGCCCCAGGAGCTGGCGCGCTTCATGCAGGAAGACACGGCGCGCTGGGCCAAGCTGGTCAAGGAACGCAACCTCAAGCTCGACTGAGCGCCAGCAGCATGAGCAACACATCAATCACCGAGCTGGGCGGCGTGGTCCGCCACAGCCTCACCGTGCCCATGCGCGATGGCGTGCGCCTGGCCACCGACCTGTATCTGCCCGAGAACCTCGGCCCCCACCATCCCGGCCCGCTGCCCGTGCTGCTGGAGCGCACGCCCTACGGCAAGAACGAGGAAACGCGCCGCGAGCGCAGCGCGGCCAACCCCCTTCCCATGCGCCGCGGCGAGGTGGCGGCCCGCTTTGCGCGCGAAGGCTATGCCGTGGTCGTGCAGGATTGCCGGGGCCGCTTCGGCTCCGAAGGCCAGTTCACCAAATATCTGGGCGAGGCCCACGATGGCGCCGACACCCTGCAATGGATCATGGAGCAGCCCTGGTGCAACGGCAGCGTGGGCACCTACGGCCTGTCCTACGCCGCGCACACGCAGACTGCGCTGGCCACGCAAAGGCCGCCGGGCCTCAAGGCCATGTTCCTGGAATGCGGCGGCTTTGCGAATGCCTACCGGGGCGGCATACGCCACGGCGGTGCCTTCGAGCTGAAGCAGGCCGTCTGGGCCCTGCGCAATGCGCGCAGCGGCAGCAACCACCTGGAGCCCGCAGCGCGCCAGGCGCTGGAGCAGGCCGACATCGGCCAGTGGTGCCTGCGCCTGCCCTGGTCGCGCGGCGACTCTCCGCTGCAGTGGGCGCCCGAGTACGAGGACTACCTGTTCAGCCAGTGGGAGCGCGGCAGCTTTGACGACTACTGGCGCCAGCCCGAGCTGTACGCCGCCGGCCACTACGGCGCCTTCGACGGCCTGGCCGTGATGCTGATGTGCGGCTGGTGGGACCCGTATGCGCAGACCACCACGGACAACTACATGGGCCTGTCGCGCGGCGATGGCCGGGTCCGCATGGTGCTGGGCCCCTGGACCCATGGCGAGCGCAGCGTCCCGCATGCGGGCGATGTGGATTTCGGGCCCGATGCCGTGCTCGACGGCGCACTGGCCGACGACTACGTGGCCATGCGCCTGGCCTGGTTCGACCACTGGCTCAAGGGCCGGCCCATGCCCGCGCGCCAGCAAGCCGCCGTGCGCTACTTCCGCATGGGCGGCGGATCGGGCGCGCGCACGGCCCAGGGCCGGCTGGACCACGGCGGGGCCTGGCGCAGCGCCGACCACTGGCCCGTGCCCGGCACGCAGCCCACGGCCTGGCACCTGCATGCCGACGGCAGGCTGGCCCGCGAGCCCGCGCCGCAGCCGGGCGTGCGCAGCTACCGCTTCGACCCTG
The DNA here is from genome assembly GCF_052692095.1 of Delftia sp. NA_296.1. Taxonomy (NCBI): domain Bacteria; kingdom Pseudomonadati; phylum Pseudomonadota; class Betaproteobacteria; order Burkholderiales; family Comamonadaceae; genus Delftia; species Delftia sp. NA_296.1. The sequence continues at coordinate 212,681 of NZ_JBQZGF010000008.1, forward strand.
CCTGCCCCGTGCCCACCCTGGGCGGCTCCATCACCTCGGGCGAGCCGCTGATGTTCGCAGGCGCCTACGACCAGACCACGCACGAGAACACCTTCGCCGCCCGCCCGCCCCACGGCCCGCTGTCCGAGCGCGGCGACGTGCTGGTGTTCCAGACCGAGCCGCTGCAGCAAGACCTGGAGGTCACGGGCACCATCACCATCGAGCTGCAGGTGTCCTCGTCCGCGCCCGACACGGACTTCACCGCCAAGCTCATCGACCAGTACCCGCCCAGCGCCGACCATCCGCAGGGCTATGCGATGAACATCACCGACGGCATCCTGCGCTGCCGCTACCGCAACTCTTGGGAGCAGCCCGAGCTGATGACGCCCGGCGAGGTGGTGGCCATCACCATCGAGCCCATGCCCACCTCCAACCTGTTCCGCAAGGGCCACCGCATCCGCCTGGACATCTCCAGCAGCAACTTCCCGCGCTTCGACGTGAACCCCAACACCGGCGCGCCCGAGGGCAGTGCAGGACCCATGCAGGTGGCGGTCAACAGCCTGCACCTGGGTGGCTGCCATGCCTCGCGCATCGTGCTGCCGGTTGTGGCGGTCTAGGCGGGGAACACGCGGGTTTGGCTGCCTGGCATGTTTCGCAATTTGGTTGTACCATGCAACCAAATTGCGAAGGAACATCGCCATGGACATGCAGCAGCGTCAGTTGGAACTGGCCGGCCCCCTGCCGGCCCTTGCACCATCGGGGCGGCTCCGGGGGCGTGTCTGCCTGGTGGTGGGTGCCACCAGCGGCATAGGCCGGGCCACCGCCCTGCGCATGGCCGAGGAGGGCGCCGCCGCCGTGGTGGTCACGGGGCGCCGCCGTGAGCTGGGCCTGGAGCTGGAGCAGGAAATCCGGCAGCGGGGGGCGGACGGCCTTTTCCTGGCCTGCGATGCAACGCGGCAGGAGGACATGGCGGCGGTGGTGGAGCAGGCCGTGGCGCGCTTCGGGCGGCTGGACGCGGCCTTCAACAATGCGGGCTTCCAGGAGCGGCGCGCCGCGCTGGCCGAGCAGGATGACGCGGTCTTCTCCCAGGTCTTCGATACGAATGTGCGTGCGGTCTTCCACGCCATGCGCCATGAACTGGCGGCCATGCTGGCCACGGGCGGCGGCACCATCGTGAACAACACCAGCGTCAGCGGCATACGCAATCCCAACCCGGGCCTGTCGCTGTACGGCGCCTCCAAGGCGGCGGCCCTGTCGCTGACCCGCGCCGCCGCCATGGAGTACGCGCCGCGCGGCATCCGCATCAATGCCGTTGCCCCTGGCCGCGTGGTCACGGACATGATGCTGGGCTCGGGCATTGCCGACATGCATGCCGTGGCGGCGGGCCTGCCGCTGCGGCGCATGGGCCATCCGCAGGAGGTGGCCACGGCCGTCGTCTGGCTGATGTCGGACGAGGCGGCCTTTGTGGTCGGGCACTGCCTGGCGACCGATGGCGGCTTCCTGGCCGGATGAGCCTGCCCGGGGCAAGTCCGTTGCGCGAAGTGAGCACTACCGGGTTTGATATGATGACTGTATAAAGATACAGTTTTCGAGCGGCCTGGCTGCCCGATCTGCCAGGCCCATGCTCCCTCCCCACCGCTTCTACTACCTGCACAACTTCCAGCGCGCGCTGGACTGGATTGGCCAGCGTTACGGCGATCTGCTGGACGCGCCCGAGCAGGCATTCCTCACCCGGTTCATACAGCTGCCCCAGCCCTCGCAGGCGCTGATGGTGCGTTTGCTGATGCGGCGCGGGCCGTGGTTTCGGGCCGGCAAGCTGGTGTACGAAGAGATTCCCGGAATTGCCGAGGCAGCCGCGCCCCTGCTGGAGCTGGGCTGGCTGGACGCGGGCCACCCCATGGCGCTGGAGGAGCTGTTTGCGCTGCACACCAAGCCCGAGCTGCTGCAGCTGTTCGCCGGCGCACCCATTCACTCAGGCCTGCGCAAGGCCGAGCTTTTGCAGGCCCTGCAGCCCCTGCATGAGGCGCCCAGGCCCTATGCGCAATGGCAGCCCCAGGGCGTCGGAGCCGGCGAAGCCGCCTGGCGCGTGATGGTGGGCGCGCTGTGCGAGCGCTTTCGGCTGATGTTCTTCGGCAATCTCTACCAGGACTGGTCGGAATTCGTGCTGGCCGACCTGGGCGTGTTCCGCTACGAGGCCGTGGCCTTCGATGCGGCGTCGCGGGCCTTCCAGTCGCGTGCCGATGTCGATGGCTACCTGGCCCTGCAGGCCTTCCGCGCGGCGCTGGATGAGGGCGTGGAGATCGATGCGCTGCTGCAGCAGGTGGCCTGCTGCGCCAGCGGCAATGCCTGGCTGGAGCAGCGCCGCGCCAAGGTGCTGCTGCGCATAGGCCAGGCCTGCGAGCGCATGCAGGACTGGGAGCGTGCCGAGCAGGCCTATGCGCAAAGCCGCTACCCCGGCGCCCGCCACCGGCGCATGCGCGTGTACGAGCGCATGGAGCGCTTTGCCGATGCCATGGCGCTGGCCCAGGCCGCCCAGGCCCAGCCCGAGAGCGACGAGGAGCTGCAGCGCGTGGCGCGCATGCTGCCGCGCCTGCGCCGCAGCCTGGGGCAGGGCGCACGCGGGCGTGCGGCGGCGCTGGCGCCCGTGGTGGCGCAGATGCGCATGGACGTGGAGCTGGAGCTGCCGGCGCGGCCCGCATCGGTCGAATACGTACTGCGCGACCATTGGCACAGCGACGCCGCGCCGGTGTTCTATGTGGAGAACGCGCTCATCAACTCGCTGTTCGGCCTACTGTGCTGGCCGGCCATCTTCGCGCCGCTGCCGGGAGCCTTCTTCCACCCCTTCCAGAGCGGCCCGGCCGACCTGTCCGCGCCCGACTTCGTGCAGCGCCGCGCAGCCTTGTTCGAGGAATGCCTGGCGCATCTGGACGATGGCAGCTGGCGCGAGGTCATCGTGCAGCGCCATGCCGACAAGCAGGGCCTGCAGTCGCCCTTCGTGTTCTGGGGTACGCTGAGCGCGCCGCTGCTGGCGCTGGCGCTGGACTGCATTCCGGCCGCCCACCTCAAGCTGTTCTTTGCGCGGTTGCTGCGCGACGTGCAGGCCAACCGCACGGGCTTTCCCGATCTGGTGCGTTTCTGGCCGGCCGAGCGCCGCTACGAACTGGTCGAGGCCAAGGCCCCCGGCGACAAGCTGCAGGACAACCAGATCCGCTGGCTGCAGTACTGTGCCGAGCACGGCATTCCCGTGCGCGTGTGCCATGTCCAGTGGCGCGGCCAGCCGCTGGGAGAGGCCGCGTGAGCTACACCGTGGCCGTGCGCGCGCTGTGCGAGTTCACGGCACGCGCTGGCGACCTGGACCTGCGCTTCACACCCGCGCCCAGCGCGCTGGAGGGCATGGCCGGCCACAGCCTGGTGCAGTCGCGCAGGGGCAAGGACTACGAGACCGAGATCAGCCTGGCCGGCGAATACGGCGACCTGCGCGTGCGCGGCCGCGCAGACGGCTTCGACGCCGGGGCTGGCCAGCTCGAGGAAATCAAGACCTACCGCGGCCAGATCGAGGGCGTGCGCGCCCACCACCGCGCCCTGCACTGGGCCCAGGCGCGCATCTACGCCCATCTGCTGTGCCAGGCGCGCGGCCTGCAGCGGCTGCGCGTGGCCCTGGTGTATTTCAACGTGGGCAACTCGGAGGAAACCGTGCTGGTGCAGGAGGAAGACGCGGCCACGCTGCGCGCCTTCTTCGAGCAGCAATGCGCGCTGTTCCTGGACTGGGCGCGCAGCGAGGCCGCCCACCGCGCGGCGCGCGAGGCGGCGCTGGCCGCGCTGCGCTTTCCCATGCAGGGCTTTCGCGCGGGCCAGCGCGAGCTGGCCGTGGCCGTCTACCGCGTGGCGCGCGCGCAGCAGGGCGGCCAGTGCCTGATGGCGCAGGCGCCCACGGGCATCGGCAAGACGCTGGGCACCATCTTCCCCATGCTCAAGGCCATGCCGGACCAGGGCCTGGACCGGCTGTTCTTCCTCACGGCTAAGGGCACGGGCCATGGCCTGGCGCTGCAGGCGCTGGCCAGCGTAAACCGGCAGATCGCCGAGCAGCACCAGCCACCGCCGCAGGAACCGCTCGCGCCGACTGCTCGGTTGCGCGTGCTCGCCATCCTGGCGCGCGACAAGGCCTGCGAGCATCCCGACAAGGCCTGCCACGGCGACTCCTGCCCGCTGGCGCGCGGCTTCTTTGACCGGCTGCCCGCCGCGCGCGCCGCCGCGCTGCAGCAGGCACCCTGGGACCCGCCTGCCGTGCGTGCCGTGGCGCTTGCGCACGACATCTGCCCCTACTACCTGTCCCAGGAACTGGTGCGCTGGAGCGACGTGGTCGTGGCCGACTACCACTACTTCTACGACAGCGCCGCCATGCTGTACGCGCTCACCCAGGCCCAGCAATGGAAGGTGGGCGTGCTGGTGGACGAGGCCCACAACCTGCTCGAGCGCGCGCGCCGCATGTACACGGCCGAGCTGTCGCAGTTCGCCCTGGCTGCCGCCCGCAAGTCGGCCACCGGTGCCGTGCGCAAGGCGCTGGACCGGCTCAGCCGCAGCTGGAGTGCGCTGAACAAGGAGCAGACCGCCAGCTACCAGGCCCATGAGGAGGTGCCCGCAGGCCTGCTGGGCGCCGTGCAGCGCGCCGTGGCGGCCATCGCCGACGCCAATGCCGACAGCCCCATGCTGCCCGGCGACCCGGTGCTGGACTTCTACTGGGAGGCGCTGCAGTTCATGGCGCTGGCCGAGCAGTTCGGCGGCCATGCGCTGTTCGATGTCCACCTGCTGCCCGGGCGCTCAGGCCCCCATCGCGCGCCGGCCTCCACGCTGTGCATACGCTGCGTGGTGCCCGCGCCCCACCTGGCGGCACGCCATGCGGCGGCCCATGCCTCGGTGCTGTTCTCGGGCACGCTGAGCCCGCCGCACTTCTACCGCGACATCCTGGGCCTGCCCGAAGGCACGCACTGGCTGGAGGCCGACTCGCCCTTCCAGGCCGACCAGCTCGATGTGCAGGTGGCCGGCCACATCTCCACGCGCTACCGGGACCGCGACCGTTCGCTGCGGCCCATCGCCGACCTCGTGGCCGCGCAGTACGCGCGCCGGCCCGGCAACTACCTGTGCTTTTTCAGCAGCTTCGACTACCTGCAGCGCGTGGCCGAATGCCTGCAGCGCGCCCATCCCGATCTGCCCGTCTGGCTGCAGACCCCGTCCATGGACGAAGAAGGTCGCGCGGCCTTCCTGGCCCGCTTCACTGAAGCCGGTCAGGGCGTGGGCTTTGCCGTGCTGGGCGGGGCGTTCTCCGAGGGCGTAGACCTGCCCGGCGAGCGCCTCATCGGCGCCTTCGTGGCCACGCTGGGCCTGCCCCAGGTCAATCCCGTGAACGAAGAGATGAAGCGCGCCATGGATCGCCAGTTCGGCGCGGACAAGGGCTATGACTACAGCTATCTCTACCCAGGCCTGCGCAAGGTGGTCCAGGCCGCAGGCCGCGTCATCCGCAGCGAGCACGACCGCGGCGTGGTCTTTCTCATCGACGACCGCTATCGGCGCGGCGAGGTGCAGGCGCTGCTGCCGCGCTGGTGGCGGGTGGAGGGCATGCGATGATCCGGGCCCGCACCAGTCCACGACTGACATCCCGCCCCCATCCAGGAGCCTTCCGAATGTCCCGCATGCGCTGCGCCATCCTTGCATTGACCCTGGGCCTGCTGGCCGGCGGCCCGGCTGCGGCAGGCGTGGTGCAGCCTGTGCCCGACAGCCAGGCCAGCGAGAACAAGATGCCGGCCTATCCCAAGGAAGCCAGGCGGCTGGAGCAGGAAGGCAAGGTGGTGCTGCGGGTTCTGGTGGGCGCCAGCGGAAAGGCACTGGCCGTGGATGTGGCAGACAGCAGCGGCTATCCTCTGCTCGACCAGGAGGCGCTGGACGCCGTGCGGACGTGGCGCTTTGCCCCCGGCACGCGCGACGGCGTGCCGGACAGCATGTGGACGCGCGTGCCCGTCACCTTCCTGCTGAAATAGCGGCATGCCAGTGGTGGCAGGTTTGTACCCGGTGCGTGCCCTGCGCAGCGACACAAGGAGCATTCCATGAAGATCGTCATCACCAGCGTGCTCGTCGATGACCAGGACAAGGCCCTGGCCTTCTACCGCGACGTGCTCGGCTTCGTCCTCAAGCACGACATTCCCATGGGCGGCGATGCGCGCTGGCTCACCCTGACATCGCCCGGCGATGCCGATGGCGTGGAGCTGCTGCTCGAACCCGACATGCACCCGGCCGCAAGGCCGTTCAAGACCGCCCTGCATGCCGACGGCGTGCCGGCCACCTTCTTCGGCGTGGACGACGTGCAGGCCGAGTACGAGCGTCTGAGCGCGGCCGGCGTGTGCTTCACCAAGCCGCCGACGCATCTGGGGCCGGTCACGATTGCGGTGTTCGACGACACCTGCGGCAATCTCATACAGATCAACCAGCGGCATTGAGCGGGGCCTGCGGCCCTTGCGCGCTCAGTCCCTGGCGGTGGGCTTGTCGTGCCGGGGCGGATCGATGCGCTCGATGTTCCCCAGCAGCAGTGCGCGCCCCGCAAAGTTGCCGCCGGCGGTCTCCAGCGCAAAGCGCTCGGTGTCGCGGCCGCGCACTTCGGCCTCCAGCGTCTGGGCCTCGTCCTCGGTGGCGCCCAGGGCCAGCACGGCGTGGCGGCCCATGAGCAGGGCGGACTCGAAGCTTTCGCGCACGACATGGTCGGCGTCCTTCTGGATGAGCTCCAGCGCGTGCTCGCGGTCATAGGCGCGCACGATGAGGCGGGCGTGCGGGCATTCGTGGCGCACGTTCTCCACGATGCGCGTGGCGGCGGCCTTGCTGTCCACGCAGACCAGGATGGCGCTGGCATGGCTGGCGCCGGCCGCATGCAGGATGTCGGCGCGCGCGCCGTCGCCGAAGTAGACCTTGAAGCCGTAGGGCTCGGCGTTGCGGATCACGTCGGGGTCGTTGTCGATGATGGACAGCTTGGCGCCACGGGCCAGCGGACCCTGGCTGGCGATCTGGCCTACGCGGCCGAAGCCGATGACCAGCACGTTGCCGCGCAGGTCCTGCGGCGCCTCCACGCCGTCCAGCGACACGGCCTCGGCGCCTGCCAGGCGCTTGTGCAGAACCACCACCAGCGGCGTGATGGCCATGGACAGCACGACGATGGCCGTCATGTTGGCATGCACCTCGGGGTCGAGCACGCCGAGCTTGAGCGCCTCGGCAAACAGCACGAAGGCGAACTCCCCGCCCTGGGCCATGAGGATGGCGCGGTCCAGCGCATCGGCATGGCTGCTGCGTGCCACGCGGGCCACGGCATAGATGCACAGCGCCTTGCCCAGCATCAGCGCCACCACGCCCATGCCCACGATGCGCCAGTTCAGCGCCACCACCTCCAGGTTCAGCGCCATGCCCACGCCCAGGAAGAACAGGCCCAGCAGCAGGCCGCGGAAGGGCTCCACATCGGCCTCCAGCTGGTGGCGGAACGAGGATTCGGACAGCAGAACGCCCGCCACGAAGGCGCCCATGGCCATGGACAGGCCGCCCATCTCCATCAGCAAGGCGGCGCCCAGGACCACCAGCAGCGCGGCGGCCGTCATCACCTCGCGCGCCTTGGCCTTGGCCAGGATGCGGAACAGCGGGTTCAGCAGCCACAGGCCCGCGCCCACCAGCGCGCCCAGCGACAGCAGGGCCACGCCCGCGCGTTGCCACAGGGGTGAGGTGGCCACGGGAGCCGCATCGGCAGGCGCCAGAAAGGCCACCACGGCCAGCAGCGGCACGATGAGCAGGTCCTCGAACAGCAGGATGGAGACGATGCGCTGGCCGCGCGGCGCCAGGATGTCGCCACGCTCGGCCAGCACCTGCATGACGATGGCCGTGGAGGTCAGCACAAAGCCCGCCCCGCTCACGAACGCCACCTGCCAGGGAAAACCGAAGGCCATGCCCACGCCCGTGAGCAGCAGCGCGCACACCACCACCTGCAGGCTGCCCAGCCCGAAGATCTGGCCGCGCAAATCCCACAGGTGCGAAGGCTTCATCTCCAGCCCGATGACGAAGAGGAACATCACCACGCCCAGCTCGGCCACGTGCAGGATGGTCTGCGCGTCCGTCACCAGGCCCAGCCCGTAGGGGCCTATGGCCAGCCCGGCCGCCAGGTAGCCGAGCACGGCGCCCAGGCCCAGCCGCTTGAACAGCGGCACGGCCACCACGGCGGCCCCCAGCAGCGTGACGATTCCTACGAGCTGGCTTGCATTGCCTTCAGCTGCCATGTTGTGTTTCCTTTGTGCGTGCGTGCGTGCGTGCGTGCGTGCGTGCGGCAAGGCGGATTTCCATCCGCGAATTTGCGCGCAGGATAGCAAAGCCCGGTCCTGTGTAGAATCGCGCCCCCTCTGTGCCCCCTCTGCGCTCACCTCACCGCCCAGCGCCATGCCCCAGATCCTCGTCCACGACCTCCGCAAGACCTACCGCATCCATGAACGCGACCCCGGCGTGATGGGCGCGCTGCGCGCGCTGGTGCGTCCGCGCCATCGCACGGTGCAGGCGCTGGATGGCGTGTCGTTCGCACTGGAGCGTGGTGAGCTGCTGGGCTTCATCGGCCCCAACGGCGCGGGCAAGTCCACCACCATCAAGATCCTGTCGGGCATCCTGCGGCCCGATGGCGGGCGCGTGGAGGTGGACGGGCGCGACCCCTTCGCCGACCGCCAGCGCCATGTGGGCCGCATCGGCGTGGTCTTCGGGCAGCGCTCGCAGCTGTGGTGGGACCTGCCCGTGGGCGACGGCTTCAACCTGCTGCGCGACCTGTACCGTGTCGATCCGCTGCGCTTTGCGCGCACCCGCGACGAGCTGGTGGCCATGCTGAACCTGGAGCGGCTGCTGGACCAGCCCGTGCGCCAGCTGTCCCTGGGCCAGCGCATGCGCGCCGAGATTGCGGCGGCCCTGCTGCACGAGCCCGAGATCCTGTTCCTGGACGAGCCCACCATCGGCCTGGACGCACCCTCCAAGCTGGCCGTGCGCGAGTTCGTCCTGCGCGCCAACCGCGAGCGCGGCACCACGGTGCTGCTGACCACGCATGACATGCACGACATCGAGGCGCTGGCGCGGCGCGTCATCGTCATCGGCCATGGCCGCATGCTGGCCGACTGCGCGGTCGATGCGCTGCGGGCCCAGGTGGTGGCGGCGCAGCGCGATGGCATGGGTGAAGGCCAAGGCGAGGGCGAGGGGCAGGACATGGCCATCGAGGCCGTGATCGCCCGCTTCTACGCCATGCATGGTGCCTCGGAGGTCTGAGCGCCATGGGATCGCACCAGCGCCTGCACCGCATGCACCGCCTGCAACACCTGCTGCGCCCCTATAAGGCCGCCTTCGCCTCGCGCTTTCTGCTGATGCTGCAGTACCGCACGGCCGCCTACGCGGGCTTTGCCACGCAGTGCTGGTGGGGCGCCATCAAGACCATGGTGCTGGCGGCGTTCTACGGCAGCGCCTCGGCATCGGCCGGCGCGCCCATCTCGCTGGAGCACGCCATCACCTACACCTGGCTGGCGCAGGGCCTGTTCGCGCTGCTGCCCTGGAGCGGCGACCCCGACGTGGCCCTGGCCGTGCGCACGGGCGCCGTTGCCTATGACCGGCTGCGGCCCGTGGATGCCTATGCGCTGTGGTTCGTGCGCTCGGCTGGCTGGATCGCCGCGCGCGTGCTGCCGCGCGTGGCGCTGATGGTGGCGTTTGCAGGGCTGGCCCTGCCGCTGATGGGGCTGGGCGCCTGGGGCTGGCAGCCGCCGGCCGGCTGGGCCGCAGGCCTGGGCTTTGCCGCGTCCATGCTGCTGGCGCTGCTGCTGTCCACGGCACTGGTCATGCTGCTGAACGTTGCCGCCGCCGCCGCGCTCAATGAAAAAGGCATCAACACGCTGGCCGCGCCCGTGGTCATCGTGCTGTCGGGCAACCTGCTGCCGCTGGCGCTGATGCCCGACGCCTGGCAGACCGCGCTGCTGCTGCAGCCGCTGGCCGGCGTGATGGACATCCCCGCGCGCATCTATTTCGGCCAGATGGCCGGTGCGCAGATGCTGGCCTGCCTGGCGCTGCAAGCCCTGTGGATTGCCGTGATCGTGGCCCTGGGCCGCGTGGCCATGGCGCGCACCATGCGCGGCCTCGAAGTGCAGGGCGGGTGAGCGCCATGGCCAAGCAGAAAGGATCGCTGTCCATGTTCCTGCGCCTGGCGCTGGCCTCGCTGGGCGGGCAGGCGCGCTACCCGGCCTCGGCGCTGATGCTGACCCTGGGCCAGTTCCTGGTCACGGGCATCGAGGTCATCGCCGTCTGGGCGCTGTTCCACCGCTTTGGCGAGGTGCAGGGCTGGCGCATCGGCGAAGTGGCCGTGTTCTATGGCCTGGTGAACTGCATGTTCGCCCTGGCCGATGCGCTGGGCCGGGGCTTCGACGTGCTGGGCACGCAGTTCCTGCGCACCGGCGCCTTCGATCGCCTGCTGCTGCGCCCGCGCCCCGTGTGGCTGCAGCTCATGGGCCATGACGTGCGCATCAGCCGCCTGGGCCGCCTGCTGCAGGGCCTGCTGGTGCTGGGCTTTGCCACGGCCCAGGGCGCCGTGGTGTGGACGCCCCAGGCCGTCGCCGTGGCGCTGTTCGCCGTGGCGGGCGGCGTGGCGCTGTTCCTGGGCATCCTGGTGCTGCAGGGTGCGCTCTCGTTCTGGACCGTGGAAAGCCTGGAAGCCGCCAATGTGCTGAGCTACGGCAGCGTCGAGGCCGCCCAGTACCCGCTGGCCCTGTACGCGCAGTGGTTCCGCCGCCTGCTGACCTTCGCCGTGCCGCTGGCCTGCGTGGCCTACTACCCGGCGCTGGCCGTGCTGGGCAAGCCCGACCCGCTGGGCGCACCGGCCTGGCTGGGCTGGGTCTCGCCGCTGGCCGGCTTTGCCTTCCTCTGGCTGGCCTCGGGCGCCTGGCGCATGGGGGTGAGGCATTACGCGTCCACGGGCAGTTGAAGCCGCCGCAGGCGCCGGTGCACCACAGGCTCTAGAGCGTGTTATGCACTTTTAAGTACCCGCGTTGGTTCTGCGCGCTGGTGATCGCAAGGCGCAGTGCGCCGCCAAGGCTCATGCCTTGACAAGCGCTGCAACGCCGCGAGCGCCTGCGCGCAGAGCCAACCCTTCGGGAAAGCCGGGAAAGTGCATAACACGCTCTAGACTGCGCGCTTGCCTTACTCCGGACACCAGACCATGACAGCAGATGAACGCTTCGCCCAGGCCGCCCTTGAGCTCGGCCACCGCTTCGATGGCGAGATCAAGATAGGCGGCAACTACAGCCCCGTCGTGCGCGACGGCCAGCAGCTGTTCGTCAGCGGGCAGATTCCCCGCGTGGGCGATGAAGTGCTCTATGTGGGGACGGTCGGCGGCGGGATCGACCTGGCATCGGCCAGAACGGCCGCCGCCATCTGCGCCATGCGGGCCCTGGCCTTCGTGCAGCGCGCGGTCGGCTCGCTCGATGCCGTGCGCGCCGTTGCACGCATCACCGTCTATGTGCGCTCGGCGCCCGATTTCACCCAGCAAAGCGAGGTGGCCGATGGCGCCTCCGACCTCATCGCCCGGGTGCTGGGCCCCGTGGGTGCCCACACGCGCACTTCGGTGGGCGTGCTGCAGCTGCCCAAGGGCGCGGCCGTGGAGCTGGACCTGATCGCCCGCGTGGACTGATCGCGCTACCCCTATCCGTATTCCTATTCCTGGCCCGCCGGCATTTCGTTGCGCGCCTTCCAGGCCCGCAGCGCCTGGCGGTACTCGTCCATGGCCAGGTCATAGCTGTCGAAAATGCAGGGGTCGCAGCCATTGCCGCAGCAGGCGTCCAGGTCGGGCTGCTCGGGCGGCTGGGGCATGGGGTCGGCGGAGGCGGCGGGATCTGCGGAAACGGGAATCGGCGCGGTGGTCATGGGGGCGATTGTCTCGCGCCACGGGGCTTTCTGTAGAGCACCAAAAGCAAACCCGCGCTGCCGACATGCAGCAGCGCGGGTTGCTTGTTGACGCGTCTTAACGTCCGGTACGCTGCCTGCGCGCCATGCCCATGAAGCCGGCTGCTCCCGCCATCAGCGACAGCAGCAGCAGGCCCCAGCGGTCCAGCGTGGGAATGCTCTGTGCCGATGGGGGAGCCGGCACGGCCAGGATCACGGGGTCCACGAACTCGCCGTTGACCGTCTTGTCGTCATCGCGCAGGCCGCCGTCCACGATGGTGTAGCTGACCTGGTTGCCACTGATGGTGGGCGTGAAGGGCTGCCACTTGGGCGTTGCGGTGGCGTCGTACTTCATCAGCTGCGCGTTGGCGGGCACGGGGGACGTGAAGGTGAGGGTCACGGTCAGCGTGCTGCTGGGGGCGCACTGCTTGGCCGTGAAGTCCACGGCGGCCTGCGGGTAGGCAAAGGCCGCCGGCAGCGGGCCCAGCGAGCCGGCCACGGCAGAAGGCGAGGTGAAGCTGGCCGCAGTCAGCGTGCAGGTGGGGCTGCTGTTGGCAATGCCCAGATCCACACCCGAGCCCGAGGCGCTTTGCCTGGCCTCGCGCGTCACCGTCACCACATAGGTTTTCTTGGTCGTGCCGTCCTGCGCCGTGACTTCGATGGACACGGTATTGCTGCCCACATTCAGCGCCACCGGGGTGGAGGCCGCTGCGCCGTTGACCAGGATCGTGGCGCCCGCATCGGCTGCGGTGGCCGTCACCGTGACGGTGCTGCTGGTGTTGGGCACGGTGGCCGTGTAGGCCAGGGTGCCTGCACCAAAGCCCGGTGCGAGCGTGCCGCTGCTCAGTGCCAGGGCGCTGAGGTCGGCGTTGGTGGAGTTCACCACCAGGGTGTAGCTGGTGCTGCCCGAGGTGAACGGAGCACCCGTGCCCGTGGAGGAGTCCGTGGCCGTGATGGTGAAGGTGAAGCTTCCCGCCGCGGTGGGCGTGCCGCCCAGAACACCGGTGCTGGCGTTGAACGTCATTCCGGTCGGCAGCGTGCCGCTGCTGGCGTAGGTGTAGGGCGCCGTGCCTCCGCTGGCAGTGAAGGTCTGCCCTGCATAGGCCGTGTTCAGCCTGGCAGCCGGCAGCGTGGAAGCTGCAGGCGTCAGCACCACCGTGGCTGCCGCCACGCTGCCACTGTAGGTGCGCTGGCCGCTGATGCTGCTGCTGTCGGTCGCCTGCACCGTGAAGCTGAAGGCCCCGGCCGCCGTGGGCGTGCCGCTGATCACCCCGGCGGACGACAGCGACAGGCCTGTGGGCAGCGTGCTGCCGCCGGCCATTGCAAAGGTGTAGGGCGTTGCGCCGCCGCTGGCGGTCAGGGTCTCGCTGAACGAGACGCCTACCTTGGGCGTGCCGGCCAGCGTCGCGGGCGTCACCGTGATGGCCACATAGGTGAACTGGCCTGCCGCGCCGGTGGCGCTGGTGCCGCCGGTCGTTGTGACGCGCACATCGACCGTGCCCGCCGATCCTGCAGGCGCGGTGGCCGTGATCTGCGTGGCGCTGTTGACCGTGAAGCCCGTGGCGGCCGTGCCGCCGAAGGTCACGGCCGTGGCGCCGGTGAAGTTCGTGCCGGTCAGGGTGACCGTGGTGCCACCAATCGAAGAACCGCTTGCGGGCGAGACGGAAGTCACCGTGGGCGCGGGCACATAGGTGAACTGGTCGGCCGCACTGGTGGCGCTGGTGCCGCCCACTGTGGTGATGCGCACGTCTACCGTGCCCGTGCCGGCAGGCGCTGTGGCCGTGATCTGCGTGGCGCTGTTGACCGTGAAGCCCGTGGCGGCCGTGGCGCCGAAGGTCACGGCCGTGGCGCCGCCCAGGTTGGTGCCGGTCAGGGTCACCGTGGTGCCGCCCGCTTGTGGGCCGCTGGTGGGCGAGATGGACGTCACCGTGGGCGCAGGCACATAGGTGAACTGGTCGGCCGCGCTGGTGGCGCTGGTACCGCCCGCGGTGGTGATGCGCACATCTACCGTGCCCGTGCCGGCAGGCGATGTGGCCGTGATCTGCGTGGCGCTGTTGACCGTGAAGCCCGTGGCGGCCGTGGCGCCGAAGGTCACGGCCGTGGCGCCGCCCAGGTTGGTGCCGGTAAGAACCACCGTGGTGCCGCCTGCCTGCGGGCCGCTGGTGGGCGAGATGGAGGTCACCGTGGGCGTGGCCACGTAGGTGAACTGGTCTGCCGCGCCGGTGGCGCTGGTGCCGCCAGTCGTGGTGACGCGCACATCGACCGTGCCCGGCGACCCTGCAGGCGCGGTGGCCGTGATCTGCGTGGCGCTGTTGACCGTGAAGCCCGCGGCGGCCGTGGCGCCGAAGGTTACGGCCGTGGCGCCGGAGAGGTTGGTGCCGGTGATGACCACGGAGGTTCCTCCTGCGGCTGGCCCTGCCGTGGGCGAGACGGAAGTCACCGTGGGCGCGGCCACATAGGTGAACTGGTCGGCCGCACTGGTGGCGCTGGTGCCGCCCACTGTGGTGACCCGCACGTCGATCGTGCCCGCTGCGTGGGCAGGCGCGGTGGCCGTGATCTGCGTGGCGCTGTTGACCGTGAAGCCTGTGGCGGCCGTGGCGCCGAAGGTCACGGCAGTGGTGCCGGAGAAGTTGGTGCCGGTGATGGTCACCGTGGTGCCCCCACTGGTCGGGCCGCTGGTGGGCGAGATGGAAGTCACCGTGGGTGCTGACACATAGGTGAACTGATCGGCTGCGCTGGTGGCGCTGGTGCCGCCCACCGTGGTCACCGTCACATCGACCGTGCCGGCGCTGCCCGCGGGCGCGGTGGCTGTGATCTGGGTGTTGCTGTTGATGGTGTAGGTGGCGGTCGTGGCGCCGAAGCGCACGGCGCCGGTGCCAGGTGCTGCGGCGAAACCGGTACCGGTGATGGTCACCGTGGTGCCGCCGCCGGTGGGACCTGCCGTGGGCGAGATGGAGGTGACCGACGGTGCCGCCACATAGGTGAACTGGTCGGCGGCACTGGCGGGACTGGTGCCGACGGAGTTGCTGACGCGGATGTCCACCGTGCCCGTTCCGGGTGGCGCCGTGGCCGTGATGCTGGTGGCGCTGTTGACCGTGAAGCCGGTCGCTGCCGAGGCGCCGAAGTTCACGCCCGTGGTGCCGATGAAGTTCGTGCCCGTGATGGTGACCGCCGTGCCGCCCGTCTGAGGGCCTGCCGTGGGCGCGATGCTGGTGATCGTGGGCGTTGCCAGGTAGCTGAATTGATCGGCCCCGCTGATGGCGCTGGTGCCGCCCGTCGTTGTGACGCGCACATCGACCGTGCCTGTACCCGCAGGCGAGGTGGCGGTGATCTGGGTGGCGCTGTTGACGACATAGCTGGCGGTTGTCGCGCCGAATAGCACGGCGGTGGCGCCGGACAGGTTGGTGCCGGTGATGACCACGCTGGTGCCGCCAGCCTGCGGGCCAAAGTTGGGCGAGACGGAGGTCACCGTAGGCGCGGGCAGATAGGTGAACTGATTGGCTGCGGCAGTGACGCTGGTGCCGCCTGCCGTCGTGACGGTCACGTTTACCGTGCCTGATCCTGCCGGTGCCGTGGCCGTGATCTGGGTGGCGCTGTCGACCGTGAAGCTGGTCGCCGGCGTGCCGCCGAAGCTCACTGCGGTCACGATGGAACTGCCGATCACGTTGGTGAAGTTGGCACCCGTGATGACCACGGAGGTACCGCCGGCGGCCAGGCCGGAGGTGGGCGCAAGCCCAGTGGCCGTGGGCGTGGCTGGGGGGAAGGGATCAACGGCCAGATCGTCGAAGGCGAAGTTGCCGCCTTCGCCAACCGTGGCGTCGTTGGATACCCGTACTTCGTCCACATCCGCCAGCGCGCTCAGATCGATAGGGACGAATTGCTGGGTCATGGCCGTCGTCTTGGTGACGATCACGATGGCACCGGACACGGGGCTGCCGCCGCGATAGCCCGCGAGTGTGAACTGGCTCATGGAGCCGTAGGCATGGATGCGCACCTGTGCAAGGCTGAAGCGGTCCGTGCCATTGGCCGCCTTGATGATGGCGTTGCCGTCAAGTGTGGCGGAGGTGATGGCGTCGCCGGACGTGATGATTCCCGGGCTGCCCGTCTGCAGGTCCGCTTCAGCGAAATAGGACCACTGGCCGGTGAAGCGAAGCCCGTTGTAGTCCGGGGCAACATCCAAGAAGGCGCTAGGCGCGGCTCCGGTCCCGAAGTCGATGATGCCCGAGGTCACTGCGGCATAGGCCGGAGCCGCCAGTGCCATCACCAACCCGATGAACCACGCAAACCACATGGACAGCATGCGTGAAGCGGACTTGGGCCTGGGGGTGTGGTTGGTGGGCATGGCGGGCAATGGCTGGAGGTGGAAGAACGTCAGGGCCTGACGGGGAATTCGCCGTACAGGCAGATGCAGAAATTCAGCGCCAGCACGGGTTGCATATTGCTGTGGGCCTGGTTGCCGCCGACGGGCAGCAGCGCTGTGGGCGCCATGGCCGAAGTGGCAGCTCCCGCTGCATAGGTGGGCCTGGCGCTGCCCCGGGGCGGTACGCCTTGCATGCCCTGCGCCAGCAAGTTGCCGCTGGGGATGGCCGCTGTGGCGCCGGCGCCCTGGGCGCTGATGCCGTGGCTGTGCGCCGGTATCTGCGCAAGGGTCAGCGTTTCGGTGGCTGTGCCCAGGGTTTCACCGATGTTGCGGGAGCTCAGTCCAGGTCCCGTGCCGGCGCCCATGGCGGCTCTGCCCTGCAGATTGGGCAGCATGAAGTTGGTGGTTCCGTTACCGCCGAACTGGTTTCCGATGACCGAAAAAAGCGCTGCATTCTGCTGTACCTGTATGGTCTGGCCTGCGCAAAAGGCCCAGTTGACAGGAGCGAAGGAGAAGCCGAATGCGCGGACCTCGCCGTAGAAGGGATCTGCCATATGGATGTTTCCTTGGGGGGAGGCTTGTTCAGTTGCGGGGCGGGAAGATCCCGGAGCTGGCGATGCACCAGTTGATGACCAGCGAGGGCTGCATGTTCTGGTGAGGCTGGCTGCCGCCGCTGGTGCTCACGGCGGGGGCAGCCATGAAGGAATTGGTGGGCGCGCCATAGGCAGACAGGCCATTGGCGGCCTCGGCCATCACATTGCCGCCGGGGACATTGGTGGTGGCCACTGCGGCGCTGGACAGCAGCTGGTGGGTGTGCAGGGGCATCTGGCTGGGCGTCAGCGTGACGTTTTCCGTACCGTCGATCAAGCCGAGCACAACGCCGCCACCGTATCCAATGGGCGCGCGACCACGCAGATCGGGCAGGCCGAAGTTCGTCGAGCCATTGCCGCCGTATTGGGTGCCCAGCAGCGCAAACAAGGCCTGGTTCGTATTGATCGGCAGAATCGCTCCGTTGCACAGCAGCCAGCCCCTTGGGACCTGGCCAAAGGCGAATGCGCGGATCTCTCCGAGAAAGGGTTCCATGAAATGCTCCTGCTATGTGAAGCTGGGGAAGATGCCGAAGAGGCAGATGATGTAGCTCAGCACCAGGCTGGGCATGACGTTGTTGTGCGGCTGCCCGCCGCCGACGATCTGCACCGAGCTGGGTCCCAGGGTGGCGGCAGTCGTGGCAGGTGAGGGGGCGTAGAGGTTGAACCCCGTGACGGCTGCCGGTACCTGCTGTTGTGGCTTGCTGGTGCTGGCGGCGCCGGCCGCCGAGAACGGGTGGGTGTGCCCGGGCAACTGGTTGATGTTCAGCGTTACGTCTTCCGCACCCATCTGCTGGCCCAGAACGCGGTTGCTCCCGCCCGGCAACTGGCCTTGACCAATAGGAAGTCGGCCCTGCAGGTTGGGCAGTGCGAAGTTGGTGACGCCGTCGCCGCCATAGGTGGTACCCAGCAGCGCGAAGAGTGTGTCGTTCTCGCTGATGGCAATCAGCCTGCCGTCGCACAATGCCCAGTTCTGGGGGGCAAAGTTGCCCGCAAAAAGACGGATTTCTCCAATATATGCCTCGCTCATGGCGTCTCCTCCTCCTTGATTGACGTGTTCATGCGTGTGATGAGTGCCTGGTAGCTGGTTTGCCCCGGCTCCGCATCCACGACGGGCCCCAGGAACAGAGCAAAGCGTCCCAGGCGTTCGTGGGAAAGAAGGTAGGTGTCGTGGGTCGGGCGGCCGATGTCAGGCCCCTTGAAGCGCAGCGAGCAGCGCGAGGCCAGCAATCCCTGCGTGACCGTGGCCTTTTCCAGGCGCAGCGCCACGGGCGCGGCACCGGGGAGCTGCAAAGCGAAATCGGTGCCGACCAGGCCGGTGAAATCCTCAAGGCCGGGCATGCGCGCAGGCTGCGGCGCGCGGCGCATATACCAGTACACGCCGCGATCGGCCTCGGTGGCAAAGCCCAGGCGCTGGTAGTGACCGAGGATGGGGTTGTTCTTCTCCACATGCAGGCCCAGGTCAATGCCCAGGGCATCTGACTCATCCGTCAAAGCCTGCAGCAACTGCCGCCCCACGCCCTGGCGACGGTGCCTGGGAAGCAGGGCGATATCCACCACGCGGATTTCCTGCGGGCTGCGGTCCACATACAGCCGGCCCGCTATCTCGCCATCGCGCAGCACCAGATCGAAACTGGGGTTGGCGTAGGCCGTCGAATACTGGGTGTGCTGCGCCATGAACTGCTGGCGAATGAAGGCATTCCATTGCTCCTCGGGCCAGCCGAATTGTTCGCGCTCCTGCTCGCGTGTGGAGGCGAAGATGGCCAGGAGAGCGGCTTCGTCGCCGGAACCAATGGGTTGAAGCGCCAGCGCACCGCAGGATTCGGGGTGAGGGCTGCGGAGACTGGTATTTGCAGGCGCAGTGCTCATGAATGGAAATCGACTGGAGCCGCAGGAGTTCCAGTCGTGAATAATTGAAAAGAGTTGTTAAATCATAGGCAGTTTTTGCAAAGGATTGTCAAATTTCTTTGAGAAAGGATTTTCAGTATGCCAAGAAATTCATGCGAAAGATGAGTGTTCCCATAGGGAAGGAACTGAATCGATTGATATTTGAAATTGACAATGCCCTATCAATGCATTGATGAGTGTTTATTGTTGATATTGATTGTTCATTCAAATACTACAGGATTGCCATTTTGAATATCCCTGAAATCAGTGATATTCAACTCAAACAGCGCGGCGCCGGGAAATCGATCACGCTGCGGATGATCTCGCGCATTTCCGTGATCAGCGGCCGGGCATCGTCGCGGCGCCATTGCACGGTGTAGGTCAGCGGGGCCAGCGCGCTGTGCTTTGCGGCCTCGGCGCTGCCGTCCAGCACGCGCAGGCGGCCGCGTTGCTGCAGGGCCAGTGCCCATTGCTCGGGCATGTAGGTGAAGCCCAGGCCGTCCACCACCATGCCCACCACGGCGCCCCAGCTGTTGCAGGAAAGGCGCCGCTCCACGGCCAGGCCGTGGCGGCCCAGCCAGTCGTCCAGCGTGCGCGTGGCGCCCGAGCCGGTGGGCAGGGCGATCAGCAGTTGCTCGCGCACCAGGCGCCGGGGCAGGCCGGTGCCGGCGCGGGCGATGAAGTCGTCGCTGGCGGCCCAGACAAAGCGCACCTGGGCGACCTGCTCGAAGGCCAGGCTGCTGCGCGAGGACGGCCCGGCAATGACCACGCAGTCCAGCTCGCCATCGACGATGCGCTGCTCCAGCACCTGGCCGATGTCGGTGTGGGGCTCCAGCTGCAGGTCGGGATGCAGCTCGGCCACCCGCTGCACCAGCCGGGGCAGCCAGGTCAGGCCGCTGAGCTCGCCAAAGCCGATGCGGCAGCGGCCCTGCAGGCCCACGCTGCGGCCCGCCGCCTCGCGCAGCTGGGCGGCGCCGTGCAGCAGCTCGCGGATGCGCGGCAGCAGCTGCTCGCCCTGGGGCGTGAGTTCGGCGGCGCGGCCGCTGCGGTCGAACAGCTGCACGCCCAGCGAGGCCTCCAGCTCCGCAATGCGCTTGGACAGCGATGAGACCGACAGGTGCACGCGGTCGGCGGCCACGGTGAAGTTCAGGCAGGTGGCGGCCCAGTAGAAGGCTTCGAGCTGTTTGAGGGTCATGGCGACATTCTTCCAAAATCGAAATATCGATTCCTATTTATTTCGCTTTTCTTTGCAGGTTGGCCCTTCTACATTGGCCGGCAATGCCTGCCAACACCGTCCCCTCCACCACCGCCACCGCTTCCGCAGCTGCTGCACCAGCCCCTGCCCGGCCGCCGCGTCGCCTGCGCCAGGTGCTGTCGCTCGATGATTTCGAGCGGCTGGCGCGGCGGCACCTGCCGCGCCCCATCCATGCCTACATCAGCGGGGCGGTGGAGGACAACGCCTCGCTGGCGGACAACCGCCGCGCCTTTGCCGAGCTGGCCTTCGTGCCGCGCGCGCTGGTGGGCGTGGCACAGCGCGACCCCTCCTTCGAGCTGTTCGGGCGCCGCTACGGCGCGCCGTTCGGCGTGGCGCCCATGGGCATTGCCGCGCTGTCGGCCTACCGGGGCGATCTGGTGCTGGCCCAGGCCGCACAGCAGGCGGGCGTGCCGGCCATCATGAGCGGCTCCTCGCTGATCCGGCTGGAGGAGGTGATGGCGGCCGCGCCCCACACCTGGTTCCAGGCCTACCTGCCGGGCGACCAGGGCCAGATCGATGCGCTGCTGGACCGCGTGGCCGCCGCCGGCGTGCAGACCCTGGTGATCACGGTGGACACGCCCGTGGCCGCCAACCGCGAGAACAATGTGCGCGCCGGTTTCTCCACGCCGCTGCGGCCCGGGCCGGGCCTGGCCTGGCAGGGCATCAGCCACCCGCGCTGGCTGTTCGGCAGCTTTCTCAAGACCCTGTGGCGCCACGGCATGCCGCATTTCGAGAACAACTATGCGCACCGGGGCGCGCCCATCCTGTCGGCCAGCGTGATGCGCGATTTCTCGGACCGCTCCCACCTGGCCTGGCCGCATCTGGCCGCCATCCGCCAGCGCTGGCAGGGGCAGCTCGTGGTCAAGGGCATTCTTTCGGCCGCAGACGCCGTGCTGGCGCGCGATCACGGCGCCGACGGCCTCATCGTCTCCAACCACGGCGGGCGCCAGCTCGACGGCTCCGTGGCACCGCTGCGCGTGCTGCCCGGCATCGTGCGCGCCGTGCCCGGCCTGCCCGTGATGCTGGACAGCGGCGTGCGCCGGGGCACCGACGTGCTCAAGGCCCTGGCCCTGGGCGCGCGCTGCGTCTTCGTGGGCCGGCCCTTCAACTACGCGGCCTCGGTGGCCGGACCTGCGGGCGTGACCCACGCCATGGCCCTGCTGCGCGAGGAGGTGCTGCGCGACATGGCCATGCTGGGCGCCACGCGCCTGGACCAGATCACGCCGGCCTGCGTGCGCCATGCGCAGGCCTGGGATGCGTTCTGAGCGGCAAGACAACGGTATCGGCACAGACAACAGACACAGACACAGACGGAGACACAGCAGTGAGCAAGATTCCCGGATTCCATATCCACGCCCGGCCCGAGGCCGCCCTTGGCGATGCGCTGCTGCAGCGCTACCGCGGCTTTCCGGTCGCCAATGTCAGCGACGCCATGAGCCGCACCACGGGCACCTCGGCGCTGCGGCCTTTTCACCGCCGCCAGGGACCGCTGGTGGGCCGTGCGCTGACCGTGCGCACGCGGCCCGGCGACAACCTCATGGTGCACCAGGCCATCGACATCTGCGGCCCCGGCGACGTGATCGTGGTGGACGCGGGCGGCGCCGGGCCCAACGCCATCATTGGCGAGATCATGCTGGCGCTGATGATGGCGCGCGGCGCGGCCGGCATCGTCATTGACGGGCTGATCCGCGACAGCGACACCATCGGCCAGCATGAGCTGCCCGTGTATGCGCGCGGCGTCTCGCACCGTGGCCCCTACAAGGACGGCCCCGGCGAGCTGCATGTGCCCGTGAGCATCGACGGCATGGTCGTCCACCCGGGCGACCTGGTGCTGGGCGACGGCGACGGCCTGCTGGCCGTGCCCGCCGCCGAGGCCGCCGCCATTGCCGACCGCGTGGAGGCCATACAGCGCGACGAGGCCGACGTGCTCGCCGCCATTGCCGCAGGCCGTGCCGACCGTTCCTGGGTGGCGCGCACGCTGGCCGCCAAGGGGGTGCTGTGATGGACCGCCGCGTTGTCCGCTTCGACTACTGGCTGGACGCGGCCTTCGACCGCATCGTCTCGGCAGCGCCCGGTGTGCAGCTGCTCACCTGCCGGCGCGAGGGCGACGATGCCGCCGCCTGGCAGGCCCTGGCCGGCGCACAGGTCTACCAGATCACGGCCGCCAAGGACGAGCTGCCGCGCCACTGGTTCGCCACGGCGGACCTGCTGGCACGCTGCCCCGAACTGCTGGCGGTATCTTCCAGCGGCTCGGGCTGCGACACCATCGACATCGAGGCCTGCACGCGCGCCGGCGTGGCCGTGATGAACCAGTCGGGTGGCAATGCGGACTCGGTGGCCGAGATGGCCATCGGGCTGATGCTGTCCGTGCTGCGCCGCATCAACGAATCCGACCGCCTGCTGCGCGCCCCGGCCCGGGGCTTCAGCCGCGAGGACGTTATGGGCCACGAGCTGCGCGGCCGCACCCTGGGCCTGGTCGGCGTGGGCGAGGCCGGCAGCCGCGTCGCGGCCCTGGGTCGGGCCTTCGGCATGCAGGTGATCGGCTGCGACCCGGCCTACGACGCAGCCGGCCTGGCGGCGCGCGGGGCCGAGGCCGTCGGCTTCGACGAGCTGCTGCAGCGCGCGGACATCGTCTCCCTGCACTGCCCGCGCGATGCCTCCACGCTGGGGCTGATGGACGCCGCTGCCTTTGCGGCCATGCGGCCGGGCGCCATCTTCGTGAGCACGGCGCGCGGCGGTATCCATGACGAGGCCGCCCTGCACGCCGCCCTGGCCAGCGGCCACCTGGCCGGCGCCGGGCTCGATGTCTGGGACCAGGAGCCGCCGCCCGCCTCCCATCCGCTGCTGGCCCTGCCCCAGGTGGTGGCCACCTTCCACACCGCCGGTGTCACGCACGAGGCCCGGCGCAACAACGCCGAGCTGGCTGCCACCCAGATCGTGCAACTGCTGGCCAATGGCCAGCGGCCCGCGCGCCTGATCAATCCCGAGGTCTGGCCGCATGCGCGCGAGCGCATCGCCCGGGCATTGGACCCGTCCCGTTCCCTGTCCTTTTCCCCGTCCCGTTAGCCGCTTCCTTCACCATGACTACAAAGCCTCTCAGACCACTGCAAGAGGCGACCCAGGAGACAAAGATGACACAGCAAGCAAGGCGCGCATTGTGCGCAGGCCTGGCCGCCGCCTGCATGGCGCTGCCGGCCCTGGCCCAGGCCCAGGCGCAGAGCGAGGCCCCCTATCCCTCGCGCAACATCGAGATGATCGTGGCCTACGGGCCCGGCGGCGGCACCGACCTGGTGGCGCGGCTGCTGGCCCGCCATCTGGAAAAGAAGCTGGGCGGCAGCGTGGTCGTGCTCAACCGCCCCGGCGCGGGCGGAGGCATCGGCTTTGGCGAACTGGCGCGCGCCAAGCCGGATGGCTACACCATCGGCTTCATCAACACGCCCAACGTGCTGACCATTCCCATCGAGCGCAAGAGCAGCTTTCACTGGAGCCAGTACGACCTGCTGGGCAACCTGGTGGACGACCCGGGCGGCTTTGCCATCCACAACAGCAACGCCATCACCACGCTGGCCGGCCTGGCCGCCTACGCCCGGGCCAACCCTGGCGCCGTGACCGTGGGCACCACGGGCACGGGCTCGGACGACCACCTGGCCATGCTGCTGTTCGCCAAGGCCACGGGCACGCAGCTCACCCATGTGCCCTACAAGGGCGCGGGCGAGGTGCGCGCCGCCGCCACGGGCCAGCAGATCACCATCGGCGCCATCAACGTGGGCGAGGTGCTGGCCTACCAGAAGGGCGGCACTCCCATCCGCCTGCTGGGCCAGATGTCGGCCGCGCGCAGCTCGCTGGCGCCGCAGGTGCCTACGTTCAAGGAGCAGGGTATTGATATCGAGCTGGCCTCCCTGCGCGGCCTGGCCGCGCCCAAGGGCTTGCCCGAAGGCGTGCGCAAAAAGCTGGTCGATGCCGTGGCCGCCATCGCGGCCGACCCGCAGTTCAGGCAGCAGGCCGAGGCCATGTACGCGCCGCTGCGCTACCTGGCGCCGCCCGCCTACGCGGCCGAACTGGAGCGCACCGAGGCCGGCTTTCGCAAGCTCTGGACCGAAATGCCCTGGCAGGACGGCAAGCCCTGAAGGCCATGCCCATGCCAACCTTTGAATTCACAAGGACGACCGCCATGCACTGTCTGCCGCGCCGCAGCCTGGCTGCGCTGGCCCTGTGCGCCCTGGCCCTGCCGGCCCTGGCGCAAGGCCCCATCACCCTCATCGTGGGCTGGCCTGCGGGCGGCCCCTCCGACAACGTGGCGCGGCTGGCGGCCACGCGCATGAGCGAGGCCCTGGGCCAGCCCATCACCATCGACAACCGGGCCGGTGCGGGCGGCAACCTGGGCAGCGACGCGGCGGCCCGCGCAAGGCCCGATGGCAACACCATCATGCTGGCCACCGTGGCCTCGCACGGCCTGAACTCCGCGCTCTATGCCAAGCTCAACCACGACCCGCTCAAGGACTTCGCGCCCATCGGCATGATCACCACCTCGCCCAGCGTGCTGCTGGTGCCCGTGGCCTCGCCGCTGCGCTCGGTCAACGATCTGCTGGAGGCGGCGCGCGCCAGGCCGGGCCAGCTCAACTACGGCTCGGGTGGCGTGGGCTCCAGCCAGCACCTGGCCGGCGCCAGCTTCAAGCAGCTCACGGGCGTGGATGTCACCCACATCCCCTACAAGGGCACGGCCCCGGCCATGACCGACCTGATGGCGGGCCGCGTGGACTTCGTGCTCACCACGGGCGCCATCCCCTTCATCCGCTCGGGCAAGCTGCGCGCCCTGGCCGTGGCCTCGCGCCAGCGCCTGCCGGCCCTGCCCGATGTGCCCACGTTCGAGGAAGCAGGCGTCAAGGGCTTCTACACCGACTCCTGGTACGGCCTGGTTGCCCCGGCCGGCACGCCGCGTGCGGCGCTGGAGCGCCTGAACGGCGCACTGGCCACGGCGCTGCGCAATCCCGAGGTGCAAAAGCAGTTCATCGACCAAGGCTCGCTGCCCGTCAAGCCCATGGGCGTGGACGCGTTCTGGCGCTTCGTGCGCGAGCAGATGCCCGTGGCGGCCGAGCAGGTGCGGGTGTCGGGGGCCAGAGCCGAGTGAGCGCAGCCGGGGGCGGCAGCGCAGGATCGGCACGGGGGCGACTGCACAGCCGCAATGCAGCCAGCGTGTCACTGGCAGGTCACTGGCAGGTCACTGGTAGTTGAGCGTGAAGGTGGCCCGTCCGTTGGCCAGGCCCGTGGTGACGGAGGGCTGGGTCTGGACATAGCGCGCCGTCAATGGAATCACGTGGTTGCTGGTGTTTGGGGTGATGATGCCCGCCTGCCACTGGTTGGGATTGCCGAAGTTGGCGGAGTCCTCGCCGTAGCTGATGACCTTGTCGCTGCTGCGGATCTGGATGCCGATGCCGGCAGCCCCTCCGGTCACCGTCAGCACATCGGAGCGGTTGGCGGCATCGTTGGCATCCGTGAGCGTGACGAACGGGCGCAGGGTGGAATTGGCATCGCCCCCGGTGCAGATCAGTTCCAGATCGAATGGCTGGGGCGCGGAGGTAGCGCCTATCCCGTTGAACTGTGACCTGTTGATTCGCTGCAGGTTCACGGCGATGTTGCTCGTCTTCACCCGGCAACTGGCGCCTGTGCGCACCACGGTGCTGCCGGCCGCCATCACGGACCAGATATTGCAAAGGCTATTGCAGTCAAACCGGGCGGTTGCATAGCTGCTGACGCTGAAAGTGCCCGATTGAACGGCGCCTGTCTTGATGAGTTGCATCCATATGGTTTGCTCATGTACATCATCCTTTTGCCATCCCGTGGCTCCTGAATTGTTGGACGTAGTGGTGATGGACATGGTTTTGCCATTGGGGAAATTCCTGGCTTTCCATGTGGCACGCCAACGGATTCCTATTCCGCGCAAAGATGTGGAGTAGATATCGCCGTCCAGCGTAGTGGGGTTCATGATTTGGGGCCATATTTCTGAAGATGGCCCCGAAAGCACACTGTAGGAAATTGTGTCGAGAGTGGATTTGAACATGGGCGATTCCCATAGCACTGATCCATTCATGATATTTCCTGCGGGAACGTTGATGATTTCCGGTAATTGGACGATGGATACTGCCGGGGTAAACATGCCTCCATAAATGGAGCTTACAGAAAAGCAAAGCGTTGCCGGAATGAGAAAATATCTGATTTTTTTCATATGAATGAAACCGGAAACGATGCAGAAGAGTTTGATGGGCGTGCTCCAAAGTCTATTCCTATGATTTATGAAAATCCATAGGATCATTCTTATTTTGGCAATGCTTTTTCATGACTCCAATGCCGTGTTCCGCCCGCTGCCGTGGCGCGGCATGGCCACCGGGGCCGGCATGCGGCACACCTGGCGCAAGCGGCGCCAGCGACGTGGCGGCCGCCTGGGCACGGCCGCCTGGGCATGGCCGCCACGGGCGACGCCTTTGCAAGACGCCTGGGCTGAGCCCGTGGCTCAACCCCGCCTGCGCGCCGCCAGCCCCTGCACCACGGCCGCCAGCCGGTCGATTTCCTCGGTGGTGTTGTAGAAGGCCAGCGAGGGCCGCACCGTGGTCTCCACGCCGAAGCGCCGCAGGATGGGCTGGGCGCAGTGGTGGCCGGTTCGCACGGCGATGCCTTCGGCGTTGAGCGCCTCGCCCACCTCGGCCGTGGTCCAGCCCTTGAGCACGAAGGACAGCACGCTGGCCTTGTCGGCCGCCGTGCCGATCAGGCGAAGGCCGGGGATAGGCGCCAGCGCCTGTGTGCCGTACTGCAGCAGATCGTGCTCGTAGCGCGCGATGCGCTCCATGCCCAGGGCCTGCACGTAGTCGATGGCGGCGCCCAGGCCCACGGCGTCGGCAATGTTGCCGGTGCCGGCCTCGAAGGTGTTGGGCAGGGGCTGGTAGACGGTTTTCTCGAAGGTCACGTCGGCAATCATGTTGCCGCCGCCCTGCCAGGGCGGCATGTCCTCCAGCACCTCGCGCCGGCCCCAGACCACGCCGATGCCCGTGGGGCCGAAGACCTTGTGGCCCGAGAACACGAAGAAGTCCGCACCGATGGCCTGCACGTCCACGGCCATGTGCGAGACCGACTGCGCGCCATCGACCAGGGCCCGGGCGCCCGCCTGGTGGGCCAGCTCCACGATCTGCTGCACGGGCACGACCGTGCCCAGCGCGTTGGAGACCTGGGTGACGGAGACGATCTTGGTGCGCGGGTTCAGCAGCCTGCGGTATTCATCGATGAGCACCTGGCCCGAGTCGTCCACCGGGATCACGCGGATCTTCGCGCCCTTGGCGGCCGCCAGCTGCTGCCAGGGCACGATGTTGGCGTGGTGCTCCAGGTGGGAGACGATGATCTCGTCGCCCTCGCCCACATGCTGCCAGCCCCAGCTCTTGGCCACGAGGTTGATGGCCTCGGTGGTGCCGCGCACGAAGATGACCTCGTTCACGTCGGGCGCGTTGATGAAGCGGCGCACGCGCTCGCGCGCGCCCTCGTAGGCGTCGGTGGCGCGGGCAGCCAGTTCATGGGCTGCGCGGTGGATGTTGGAGTTCTCGTGCTCGTAGAAGTGGCGGATGCGCTCTATCACCGCGCGCGGCTTGTGCGTGGTGGCCGCGTTGTCCAGCCAGGCCAGGGGCCGGCCGTTGACGCGCTCGGACAGGATGGGAAAGTCCCTGCGCACGGCATGCACGTCGAAGGGCGCCTGCACGCCGGCCGTGCCATGCCTTGCCCCGTGCGAAGCCTGCTGGCGCTGCAGGGGGTGGGCCGGCGTGGTGTAGCCGGCGGGCAGCACCACGGGATCGACAAAGTAAAAGCGCGGCTCGGCCGAAGGCACGGCGGACGCAATGCCGGGCCCTTCGGTGGGCACGCCGATGCGCGGCACGGCAGATGCCGCAGGTGCCGTGAACGGGAGCGCGGCCAGCGCATCCAGCGGATCGCCCTGGCGCTGGGGCACGCCCAGCACCTGCGATCCCAGGCGCGGCTCGTAGGCGGGCAGGGCGCTCACGACATGGTCGGGCACGCCGTTGCCGGCCTGGGCATGGGGCAGCAGCGCGGGCGCGCGGTGGGCCAGCGAGGCCAGCGGCGCGGGTGAGGCCGGCAGCAGGTTGCTGCCCGGCGCCAGGCCCTGCGGGATGGGCGTGCCCGGCACGCCGGGGCCCAGGCCTGCGGGGCTGGCCAGCGGCGAGCCGGGCGGCGCCACGTTCACGGGGGCCTGCACGCCAGCAGGCAGGCCGGGCAGGGCAGGAGCCGATCCCGGTGCGGCGGAGAACAGGGCGTTGGCCATGCGCGCCAGCGCCTCGGGGTCGAAGGGCGCCTGGGGCGCCACGGAGGTGATTGCAGACACGGTCAACGCCCGGCCTCTTTACTTGTAGGTGTCGGGATAGTCGTGGTACTTGCCGATCTCGACATCGTCGAGCACGGCTAGCGCGTCGGGCGTGAGCACGGCCAGCGAGCAGTACAGCGAGATCAGGTAGGACGCGATGGCATGGTTGTTGATGCCCATGAAGCGCACCGACAGGCCCGGGCTTTGCTCGCCCGGCAGGCCGGGCTGGTACAGGCCGACCACGCCCTGGCGCTTGTCGCCCACGCGCAGCAGCAGGATCTTGCTCTTGCCATCGGCCACGGGCACCTTGTCCGAGGGGATCAGCGGAATGCCGCGCCAGGTGATGAACTGCGAGCCGAACAGGCTGACCGTGGGTGGCGGCGTGCCGCGGCGCGTGGCCTCGCGGCCAAAGGCGGCAATGGCCAGCGGATGGGTCAGGAAGAAGGCGGGCTCCTTCCAGACCTTGGTCAGCAGCTCGTCCAGGTCGTCGGGCGTGGGCGCGCCGGTCAGCGGGAAGATGCGCTGCTCGTCCGTGACCTGGGCCAGCAGGCCGTAGTCGGGGTTGTTGATCAGCTCGCTTTCCTGGTTCTCCTTGATGGTCTCGATGGTCAGGCGCAGCTGTTCCTTGATCTGGTCATGCGGGCTGCTGTAGAGGTCGGAGATGCGCGTGTGCACATCCAGAATGGTGGAGACGGCGTTGAGGAAGTACTCGCGCGGCTGCTCCTCGTAGTCCACATAGGTGCGCGGCAGCTGGTTGTCTTCCTGCTTGGCCGTGCAGGTGACCTTGATGGCCTCCGGGTTCTTGACGCGGTTGAGGCGGTAGATGCCGGCCTCCACCGGCGACCATTGCAGCAGGTGCGTCAGCCAGCGCGGGCTGATGGTCGAAAGCTGGGGAACGGTTTTGGTTGCGTTGGCCAGTTGCCGCGCGGCGTTGTCGCCTAGCGCGGTCGTGCCGCCCACTGTTGCCGACATGTGCAGACTCCGTGATCAGTTCAGGAAAAAGGGAAGGGGAAGGAGGGGAAACAGGGCCAGTGTCCCGGCCCGCGCACATGTCTTCAACATGCTATAGCCGCCAAGCGCAGGCCGCGCACCAGCTGGTCGTGGGCCACGGTTTCGCCGCGCATGACCAGGGCCGAGGGCTGCACGCCCAGCGAGACGGCCAGCTTCTCCACGGTCAGCAGCGAGGCGATGACGCGGCCGCGCTCTATCTCGCCCACGTAGGAGCGGTTCAGGTCCGAGTGCTCGGCCAGCCGCTCCTGCGACCAGCCATGGGCCTCGCGCGCCTGGCGCACGGCAATGCCGAAGCTGGTGACAAGCCGGGTGCTCATAGGGCCACCTCCCGGGGCTGCTGCGCGTGCTCGCGCGCATGGGCCTGGGTGACATGGGCGCCGGGCGGCACGTCCTCGGTCACCCAGACATTGCCGCCGATGACGGCGCCGCGCCCCAGCGTGACGCGGCCCAGGATGGTGGCGCCCGCGTAGATGACCACGTCGTCCTCCACCACCGGATGGCGCGCCAGGCCCTTGCGCAGGTGGCCGTGCTCATCGGTGGGAAAGCGCTTGGCGCCCAGGGTGACGGCCTGGTACAGCCGCACGCGTTCGCCGATCACGGCGGTCTCGCCGATCACCACGCCCGTGCCGTGGTCCATGAAAAAGCCCCGCCCGATCTTCGCGCCCGGGTGGATGTCGATGCCCGTCTGCGCATGCGACAGCTCGGCCACGATGCGCGCCAGCAGCGGCTGCTCCAGCAGGTACAGCTGATGGGCCAGGCGGTGGTGGATCATGGCCAGCACGCCCGGATAGCACAGCAGCACCTCGTCCACGCTGCGCGCGGCGGGATCGCCCTGGAAGGCGGCCAGCACATCGCTGTCGAGCAGGCGGCGGATCTGGGGCAGGGACTCGGCAAAGGCGCGTGCGATGTCCAGCGCCATGGCGTCGGCGCCCGCTGCCGTGTGGGGCGCGGACAGCCGCAGCTCCAGCCGTATCTGGCCCAGCAGCGCATGCAGGGCCGAGTCCAGCTGGTGGGCCACGAAGATGTCCTCGCTTTCCTGGCGCAGGTCGTGCGGGCCCAGGCGCATGGGAAACAGGGCCGCCTTGAGCTGGTCAATGAGGGTGGAAAGCGCGTCGCGCGAGGGAAACTCGCGCGCCCCGGGCTCCTGGGTGCGGCCGTGGGCCTCGCGCCATTCGCGGCGCGCCGCATGCAGGTTCTGGGTGAGTCCGGCAATGTCGAAACTGGCCATCTGCGTGCTCCTTCAGTCTTGAATCCAGGGCAGGCCGTGGAAGCGCCAGCCGTCGTTTTTGCCGCGCTGCTGACGCGCGTCGATCTCGCCCTCGAAGCCTTCGAGCACGTTGAACACATGGGCGAACCCGGCCTGGGCGGCCGCCTGGGCCGCCAGCACCGAGCGCTTGCCGCTGCGGCACAGCAGCAGGGCCACGGCCTCCTTGCCGCCGTGCGGTGCCAGGCGCGCTTCCAGCTCGCGGGCAAAGCGCGGGTTGCGCGTCAGCGCCGTGCCCGTGGCCCAGGGCACGTGCAGGGTATCGGGCACCTGCCCGACGAACTTGCGTTCCTCGGCCGTGCGCACATCGACCAGCACGGCCTGGCCGGCCTGCACCAGCGCCCAGGCCACGGGCGGGCGCACGCCGCCTGCGTGGCCCAGCCCCTGTGCGCGGGCGTGTTCCTGCGCCTCTTCCAGAGCCTGGGGCAGGGCGGTTTCCAAAGTGAGGGCTGTCATGTCGTCGTCCTTGCGGAGAATTCGCGGGTTGGTGGCTATAGGCACCAATCTAAGAACTTCGCGGCAAGCCACCAACGAACAAGAGCGGCGTTTGATAGAAGCAAAACGTCTATGAAGGCGCCGCGTGGCGCCATGCACGGTTCGGGCGATCAGGCCGTCAGCAGCCGCTGCAGCATCCACAGGTTCAGCGACACCACCAGGGCCGCGCAGCCCCACAGCACCGCCGACATCCTGGGGCCAAAGGCCAGCTCGCCCAGCGTCTTGCGCCGCGTGGTGAACAGCAGCAGCGGCACGATGGCAAACGGCAATTGCAGGCTCAGCACCACCTGGCTGAACACCAGCAGGGCGCTGGCGCCGGTGCTGCCGTACCAGGCGGTGGCCACCACGGCGGGCACGATGGCAATGCAGCGCGTCAGCAGGGCGCGCAGCGCGGGCGACAGGCGGATCTGCAAGAAACCCTCCATCACGATCTGCCCGGCCAGCGTGCCCGTGACCGAGGAACTCAGCCCCGAGGCCAGCAGCGCCACGCCGAACACCGCGCTGGCGATGCCCACGCCCAGCAGCGGGGACAGCAGGTGGTAGGCGTCCGACAGCTCGGTCACCGGCGCCTGGCCGGGCCGGTTGAACGCGCCGGCCGCCACCACCAGGATGGCGGCGTTCACGAACAGCGCCAGCCCCAGCGCCACCGTGGAGTCCAGCGTGGCCAGGCGGATGGCCTGGCGCGTGCCCTGGGGCGTGGTGTCATGCCGGCGTGTCTGCACGATGGACGAATGCAGGTAGAGGTTGTGCGGCATCACCGTGGCCCCCACGATGCCCACGGCCAGGTACAGCATCTGCGGATTGGCCACGATCTCCATGCCCGGCAGCAGCCCGCGCAGCACGGCTGCCACGGGCGGCTGCAGCCACACCAGCTGGGCGGCAAAGCACAGGCCGATCACGGCCACCAGGGCGATCACCACCGACTCCAGGCAGCGAAAGCCCCGGCTTTGCAGCGCCAGGATCAGCATCACATCCACCACCGTGATGCACACCCCGGCCACCAGCGGCAGGCCGAACAGCAGGTTCAGGCCGATGGCCATGCCCAGCACCTCGGCCAGGTTGCAGGCCACGATGGCGATCTCGCAGAAGAACCACAGCACCAGGTTGATGCGCGGGGAAAACTGCGCGCGGCAGGCCTGGGCCAGGTCCCGCCCGCTGGCCAGGCCCAGGCGCACGGCCGCCGCCTGGAACAGCATGGCCATCAGGTTGGAGGCAAAGATCACCGCCAGCAGCGAGTAGCCGAACTGCGAGCCGCCCGCGATGGAGGTGGCCCAGTTGCCCGGGTCCATGTAGCCCACGGCCACCATGTAGCCGGGCCCGGCAAACGCCAGCACGCGGCGCGCGTTGTCCGAGCGGCTGTCGCCGCGCGGCACGGCAATGCTGCGATGCACCTGCGGCAGGCTGGGCGTGCCCGCGTGGCCGTGGTCCGGCTCGATGGCGCCGAAGCGGCCCTGTTCAGCCGCAAGCACGGTGTCGTTCATGGGGGCCTTTCCGCTGGCGGGGGCACGCGGTTGCAGGGGGGGATGCCTATCGGGCGGTTGGCACCAGGCCGCTGGCGGGTGCAATGGCTGCGGCGGCGGGTGCGGCATCGGTGCCTGCGCCGCGCCACAGCGCCACTAGATCTCCGGTCACGATGACCGCGCCGGCCAGCAGAATCAGGCTGCCCACGCAGCGGCGCGCCACGGTGGCAGGTTTCAGGCGCCGCGGCGTGCGGCCCGGAGTGTGAGCCGGAGTGCGGGGGGCGCAGGAGGAAGGCAGAAGGGACATCATGGCAACTCCTTTGCAGGGGAACGCTTGTCTCGGGCCAGCCCCGGGGAAGCCCGCCTGCCCCGGCCGGTGCGGGGCAGGCGGGCGGTCCGCGTCAGGCGTAGGCGCTGCTCATCACCAGCGAGCCGTTCACGCCGGCCGGGAAGAAGCCGCCCTTGGTCGCCGTGTCCTTGGTCAGGTACACGATGTTCAGCACGTCGCCCGGCGAGCGGCTGAAAGCGATGCCGTTGGAATCCAGCGGCACGATGTTGGACGTGGTGGCGTCCCCCGTGATGCCCTGGTCCACGTCGGTGGAGCCATCCAGGCTGTCGCGCGCATCCGAGATGGCGCCGGCCGCCGTGCGCAGCGCGGGCGTGGCCAGGCCCTTGGCGTACAGCACCGTGCGCACCAGACCTGCGTGGTAGGCCTCGGCGGCCAGGATGCCGGCGGCTGCCTCCAGATAGGTCTTGTTGGTGATCAGCGGCGATGCGCCCTTGTAGGCGGTGACGCCCACGTCCTCGAAGATGAAGGCCCCCAGCAGGAAGTTCTCGTCACTCGCATAGGGATCGAAGGCCGTGCCCGCGCCCACCAGCCCGGCCGCTCGCGCGGCCACCGAGAAGGCGCCGTTCGGGTCGGTTCCGCCGATGTCGATCTGCGGCTGCGCCACCGCGGCCGAGCCCAGCGCCGCGCGCAAAAAGGCCACGTGGGCGATCTCGTCCTGGGCGATCTCCTTGGCGTACTGCGCCACCACGGGGTCCTTGAAGGCCACGGCACGGCCCCCCGTGATGGCGCCCTGCGTGCCCACGCCCGACTGCAGGTTGGCGGGCAGGCCGGTGCCGAACACCGCGTAGTGATAGAACTGCGACTCCAGATACTCCAGGTTGAGGGCGAAGTTCAGGATCTCCGCATCCGTGGGCCCGTTGGCCTGCGCATTCGCGTCGCCCCCGCCGCCGCCGCAGGCGGACAGGATCACCCCGCCCGCCATGCCCACGGCCACGCCGCTGGTCTTGCGGAAGAACTGGCGCCTGTCCTCCAGCTTCTTGGCACGTTTTTGCAAAACCCCGATCAACACTGATTCGTCGGACATGATGGTTCCTCTCGGTTCGCGGCAGGCGCGAACGGTCAACGTGAAGAATGCGCCTCCGGCCGAAAGCACACGGGTGTGGCGAAAGCGCGTTCCACTGAAGAGGTGGCCACCTGCTCCAGGGGAATGGGATGCGTCCCCGCTATCCGGCAGTACGCAGGCCGCGCAGGTCTGGATGTGCCGCAATTGAAAGCGCAGGTAACGGTTTGCGGATGCAGCCGTTTCTTTTTCTTTTTTGAATCCAGACCCCGCTGCGCTGCGTATCCAGATCAGCCGGAATCGTTCGGCTTGTCATCAACCCGCTAGGAGCATTCCATGGTCTCGATTCAAAACACCCGCAAGCTGGCCTCGTTCGGCCTGGCCATCGTGATGTCGGCTGCCTCCGTGGCCGCCATGGCCGATGTGATGGTGGGCGGCGCACCCATGCTGCCGTCCAAGGACATCATCGACAACGCCGTCAACTCCAAGGACCACACCACCCTGGTCGCAGCCGTCAAGGCGGCGGGCCTGGTCGATACGCTCAAGGGCCCGGGTCCGTTCACCGTGTTCGCGCCCACCAATGCCGCCTTCGAGGCCCTGCCCGCAGGCACGGTGGACACCCTGCTCAAGCCCGAGAACAAGGGCACGCTGACCACCGTGCTGACCTACCACGTGGTGGCCGGCAAGTGGGATGCGGCGGCGCTGTCCAAGATGATCAAGGACGGCAAGGGAATGGCCAGCATCAAGACCGTCAGCGGCGGCACGCTGGTGGCCAAGTCCAGCGGCTCCAAGATCATGCTGACCGATGAAAAGGGCGGCACGGCCACGGTGACCATCCCCGACGTCTACCAGTCCAACGGCGTGATCCACGTGATCGACAAGGTGCTGCTGCCCAAGTGAGCGACACAGGCAGCGAGCGGGCCGGACACTGACCGCCGTGGTCAGTGGCCGGAGCCTTGCGCCTTCGCCATGCGCCTTGCGGGCGCTCCGCCGGAGGGCGCGCCGCCAGAGGGCGCCCCCCCATAGGTCGATCCCGCATAGATGGCCGCCAGCGTCAGCGCCATGCCGGCCAGCGCCATCGGCGTGGGCCGGGCGGTGAAGAACAGCACGTCGATGGCATAGGTGCCTATGGGCTCGGCCAGCAGGATGAGGCCGGCCAGCGAGGCCTTCACATGCGGCACGGCCGTGCTCACCATGAGCCAGGCCACGCCCTGCACCAGCAGGCCGTACAGCAGCAGCGTGCCGAAATCGGCCGCACTGGCAATGGCCAGCGACTCGCCCTCCAGCCACGCGGCCGCCAGCAGGCAGGGCGCGGCGGCGGCGCACAGCACGGCCATGTTGACGGCCGGATGCGTGGCGTGCGGCGGGGTCTGCCCCTTCTTGATGAAGACCACGCACAGCGCATAGGCCGCCGCCGAGGCCAGGCCCAGGGCCACGCCCAGCCAGTGCTCGGACGCCGAATCCGGGTCTGCGGCCACGGGCAGTCCCGCGCCTGACACCATGAGGATGCCGGTGGCCGCCAGCACCAGCGCCACGAAGTAGACGACCGTGATCCGCTCGCGGAACACCGCCCAGGCCAGCCCCGCCAGAAAGAACGACTGGCAGTTGGTCAGGATGGCGCCCAGGCCCGGCCCCACCATGCGTATGCTCTTGTGCCACCAGTACAGGTCCAGCGCCAGCGCGGCGCCGGCCAGGCAGGCGTACAGCAGGGCCTGGCGCGTCATGCGCCAGCGCAGGCCCCGCCACAGGGCATAGCCGGCCAGCCCCAGGCCGCCCAGCAGCATGCGGTAAAAGCCCATGGCGCTGGTGCCCATGCTGCTGAAAGCCACGGCCACGCCGGACAGGCTCAGGATCAGCCCGCCCACGGCCAGCAGCGCCAGGTAGCTTGTCTTTCCGTTCATGCGCATGGCCCCGTCACGCTTGCCGGTCGGCGGCATTGCGCCGCCGGTATTCGAGCTGGCGCGCCGTCTCGGCCGCGATCTCCGCGCCCAGCAGGCGCTCCACCAGGTGCAGGGCCATGTCGATGCCCGCCGCAAACCCGCCCGAGGTGACGATGGCGCCCTCATCGATCCACAGCCTGTCGGCGCTCACGCGGGCAGCCGGCGCAATGGCGCGCAGGTCTTCCGTGTCCTCGAAGTGCGTGGTGGCCTCGCGCTGGTCCAGGAGCCCTGCCCGCCCCAGCAGGAAGGATCCCACGCAAACGGAGCCCGTCACCTCGCTGCTGCCGGCCACCTGCCGCAGCCAGGCGGCAACCTCGGGTGCGGCCAGTTCGGCCTGCAGCGCGCCGCCGGCCACGATCAGCAGGTCCAGCGGGGGATGGTCCTGCAGGCTGGCCTGTGCCTGGATGCCCACGCCTTCGCGCGTGCGCACGGCGGCGCCGCTGCGGCTGATCATCACGGGCTGAAACGGGGGCGAGGCCGCCAGCCCGCGCCGCACGGCCACGCGCGCGGCCACGTCGAACACCTGCAGCGGCCCTGCAAACTCCAGCAGCACCACGCCATCAAAGACGAAAAATCCAACGGTCCGGGTCTTCATCCACCACTCCTGTCTGTCGAGGAGTGGCAGCTTAGGCAGGCCGCAGCGCGCGGTCTTGGACGGAATTGATCAGGCCGGGCCGCTCAGGGCCGCTCAAGGCCGCTCAGGGCCGCTCAGGGCCGCATGGCCTGGCGGTACTGCGAAGGCGCCACGCCATGCGCGCGGCGGAACCAGTTGGAGAAATGGCTCTGGTCGTAGAAGCCCAGCGACAGTGCCACCTCGCTCAGCGCCAGCGTGCCGCGCAGCAGGCCGCGGGCGCTTTCGGCGCGGCGGGCCTGGTGGTAGGCGTGGGGCGTGATGCCGTAGCGGCGGCTGAAGCTGCGGATGGCGTGCTCGGGACTGAGCCCGCAGACGGCGGCCAGCCGCGCGGCGCCCAGCTCCTGGTCCGCATGGGCGTCGATGAACTCGCGCAGCAGTGCCGCGCTGGCGCCATCGGGCGCATGCGGCCGGCCGGGGCTGTGCACCACGCGGCGCAGCAACGCCAGCAGGGCCTCGTCGGCGGCCAGGCCGTCCTGCGGGCCTTGCAGCAACTGCCGGGCGCAGGCCCGGGTCTGCGGGTCGCGCAGGCTGACGGCGTCGAACCAGCCATCGCGCACGCCCAGCAGCGCGTGCATGCGGGCGGGCTCGACATGCAGCATGTCGTAGGTCCAGCCCTGCTCGCCGCCCGGGCGCCCGTCGTGGATCTCGCCGGCGTTGAACAGCGCGATATCGCCACCCGTGAACTCGCGCTCGGCGCCCCGGCTCCAGCACAGCTCGCGCCCGCCGTGGATGACGGCAATGCCCATGGTGTCGTGGAAGTGGCGCGGATAGCGGTGCTGCACCGCATGGCCGCTGAGGATTTCCACACCGCCCAGCGCGCAGTGGCGGCGGTAGGTCAGGGCGCGTTGCGGGCGCTTGCCGGGTAGGGGCGCGGCCATGGCCGGTGTCAATCCGCGCCGGGGGCCGCTGCCGGCGTCCTGGCCTGCGCGGCCAGCTTGGACAGCCGCCAGCGCGTCAGGTCGTCCGCGCCGGGGCCGGCCTCCACGCGCAGCTCGGAAAAAGGCACGCTGCGGCCCGATTCCTCCTCCACCAGCGCCAGCCGCAGGGGCGTGCCCGATTGCGCGCGCACAAAGCGCATGGGCGGCTGGGCCTGCTGCTGCAGGCGCCACCGGTCGCCGACCTGGGCCAGCGCCTGGATCACCAGGGACAGGTCGCGGCCCTTGGGCGTGAGCAGGTACTCGTAGCGGTCCGGGCCGCTTTGGTAGAGGCGGCGCTCGACCAGGCCGGTCTGCTCCAGCTGGCGCAGGCGGTCGGTCAGCGTGGCATTGGTGATGTCCGTGGACTTTCTCAGGTCGTCATAGCGGCTCAGGCCCAGCATCAGGTCGCGCAGCACCAGCATGGCCCAGCGGTCGCCTACGGCCTCCAGCGCGGTGGCGATCGAGCAGGCCATGCCCTCGAAGCTCTTGGATCGCATGGGGTTTCCCTTGTGTGTTCGCGGTTGTCGCAGGCCTGGAGTGTCTCAGCAAAACGCAAGCCCGGCCCGCAAAGGTGGATTGCGCGCTTGTAACTCTAATGATTGGAGTTTATATTTGGAGCCACTATCAACCACGGCTTTTCAAGCAAGGACTTCCTTCATGAGCACGCATCAAGGCACCGCCATCGTCACTGGCGCCTCCTCCGGCATTGGCGCCGTCTACGCAGACCGCCTGGCCGCCAGGGGCCATTCCCTGATCCTGGTGGCCCGCCGCGAGGACCGGCTGCAGGCGCTGGCGCAGCGCCTGCGCAGCGCGCATGGCCGCGAGGTCGAGGTGGTGGCCGCCGACCTGGCCGACGCCGCCGGCCTGCAGCGCGTGGCGGCGCTGCTGTCGGGTGAGCGTGACATCCGCATGCTGGTGAACTGCGCCGGCCTGGGCGCCCTGGGCCCGGCCGCCCAGGTGGATGCGGGCGAGGTCGATCGCATGGTCATGGTCAACATCCATGCGCTGACGCGGCTGTCGCTGGCGGCAGCGCGGCTGTTCGCCACGCGCGGCCGGGGCACGCTGATCAACATCGGCTCCATCCTGGCCGTGATGCCGGTGCCGGGCGCCTCCAGCTACGGCGCCTCCAAGGCCTATGTGCTGAACTTCACGCGCTCGCTGCAGGCCGAGCTCGCTTCCAGCGGCGTCATGGTGCAGGCAGTGATGCCCAGCCTTGTGCACTCCGAATTCTTCGGCGGCAAGCCCGCGCCGTTTCCCGCGCACCTGTTCATGTCGCCCGAGGCCTTGGTGGATACGGCCCTGGTCGCACTCGATCAGGGCGAGGCCATCTGCTTTCCCACGCTGGGCAGCACGACCGCCTGGCTGGACTTTGACCAATCGCGCGCCAATCTCGTCAAGGCGCTGACGCTCAGCGGCGTGCCGGCAGCGCGCTACCAGGGCGCGGATGCAGGCCAGCCCGCCTGACGCCTGACGGCCCGCCGCGTCGCCACCCCGGATTTCCCGAAACCTCCTCTTTTTTGCACCCGGAGAAAACCATGCCCCTGTGGAAGATCTACCACCCCGAAAACGCCTTCAGCGATGAAGACAAACAGGCCATCGCCCAGCGCATCACGGCCGTCTACGGCGACCTGCCGCGCTTTTACGTGGGCGTGGTGTTCGAGGCCGTCGCCCGCACTTCGTTCTTCATCGGCGGCGAGCCTGCGGATGATTTCGTGCGCATCTCCGTGGACCACATCGCGCGGCAGATCCGCGACGAGGAGACCAAGACACGGTTCCTGGAAGGCGTGCGGCGGCAACTGTCCCCCTTCATCGCAGACCGGGGCCTGCGCTGGGAGATGCATGTGGACGAGACGCCCTTCAGCCTGTGGAGCATCCAGGGCCTGCGCCCGCCCGTGCCGGGCACGCCCGAGGGGGAGAAATGGCGCCTGGACAATCGGCCCTCTCCCCTCTGAGAGCCTGCCATCAGCGCAGCGACAGCCCCGCCGACTGGATCGCGCGGGCGTAGCGCGGGCGCTCGCTTTGCAGGCTCTGGCCCAGGTCGGCCGGGGAGCCGCCCGCCACCTTGAAGCCCATGTGCTCCAGCTGCGCGCGCACATCGGGGGCCTGCAGCACGGTCTGCAGGTCGCGGTTGATCTTGGCGACGATGGGCGCTGGCGTGCCGGCCGGCGCGAAGTAGCCCTGCCAGCTTTCCACCGAGAAGCCGGGCACGCCGGCCTCGGCCATGGTGGGCACCTGGGGCAGGGCTTCGGAGCGGTAGGGCGTGGTCACGGCAAGGGCGCGCAGCTTGCCGGCGCGCACGTACTCGGTCACGGCGGCCAGCGTGATCAGCGTGGCGTCGGTATGGCCGCCCAGCACGTCCAGCGAGGCCGGGCCACCGCCCGGGTAGGGGATGTAGTTGACCTTGGCGCCCGTCTCCTGCGTGAGGATTTCATGCGCCACATGGGCAATGCCGCCATTGCCGGGCAGGCCCAGGCTGATGCTATGCGGCTTGGCCTTGGCGCGCGCCAGGTAGTCGCCCAGCGTGTTCAGGCCCGTGGCGGGGTTGACCACCAGCACCTGCGGATTGACCACGGCCTTGATGATGGGCGTGAAGGCCTTTTGCGTGTCGTAGGGCAGCTGGGCGAACAGCAGGCCGTTGAGCGTGAGGCCCTCGCCCTGCTGCAGCAGGGTGTAGCCGTCGGGCGCGGCCTTGGCCACCTTGGCCGCGCCGATGGTGCCGCTGGCCCCGGCCACGTTCTCCACCACCACCGACTGGCCCCACAGCGCGGCCAGCTTGTCGGCCAGCGTGCGCGTGAGCTTGTCGGCGCTGCCCCCGGGCGCCACGGGCACGATGATGCGCACCGGCTTGTTCGGAAAGCTGTCGGCCGAGGCCAGGGCCGCAGGCGCGTGCAGGGCCAGGGCGGAGAACAGGGGAAGCAGCAGTGCGCGCAGCGCAGACGGGGTGCGGATCATGGTGGGAGTGCCGGAGTGCAGAGAGTCGATGCCCGCAGTCTGGGAGGCTCCTGGCGCGGCGTGAACTAAGCATTGCGGCTATGCATATGCGGCTGCCGCACAACGTGCGTCACGCTTGCGCCACGCATGCGCGCGCAGTGCCCAAAGCTCATATCCATATCTGCAATGCGTCGTTGGCGCCGGGGCGGGAGAGGCCTAACTTCGTGTCCTCCCGCGAACGTCCTCCCAGGCACTCCCATGACACAGACCCATCTCTCCATCGACTTCAGCGGCAGCGACGTGGCCAGCCGCCGCGCAGCCGCCATCACCGGCTTCATCGCCACGGCCCGGCGC
Organism: Delftia sp. NA_296.1; assembly: GCF_052692095.1. NCBI lineage: Bacteria > Pseudomonadati > Pseudomonadota > Betaproteobacteria > Burkholderiales > Comamonadaceae > Delftia > Delftia sp. NA_296.1. Next base: position 253,424 of record NZ_JBQZGF010000008.1, read on the forward strand.
CTGCTCCCCGATCCCGAGCGGGCCACGCCCGAGCAACTGCAGGCCGTGGCCCGCGAGCTGGAGGCGCTGGGCCTGCAGCGCGAACTGTTCCCGCACGCGCACTTCCCCGTCTCGGCCAGCAACCCGGCCCAGGTCTACCGGCTCAGCGAAGACCTGGGCGGGCGCTATGCGCTGTACCTTTCCACCGGCCTGCCGGGCAAGTCCCAGCCGCCGCATGACCACACCACCTGGGCCATCATCGCGGGCGTCGAAGGCGTGGAGCGCAACGTGTTCTTCACGCGCGGCAAGACCGACGACCCGCTGCGCGACACCCTGGCGGTGGGGCGCAGCGTCGATGTGGGCAGCGGAACCTCGGTGGTGCTCACGCCCACCGACGTGCACACCATCGAGCTGATCGGCGAGGAACCCGGCCTGCACCTGCATTTCTACGGGCGCGGCCTGGAGCGCATGCCCGATCGCGTGGTCTTCGAGAGCCTGGAGGGCGGCACGTTCCGCACCTTCGGCCCGCCCAAGTCCATTCGCCATGCGCTGGTCACGCCCGCCGCGCTCCGGCAGGCCCTGGCCGACGGCGAGGAAATCGCCGTGCTCGACGTGCGCGAGGCCGGCGTCTTCGCACACCGCCACATCCTGTTCGCGGCGCCCGCCCCGGCCTGGCGGCTGGAGCAGCTCATCGACCGCCTGGTGCCGCGCCGGGGCACGCGCATCGTGCTGGTGGATGGCGACGGCACGCTGGCCCATGAAGCCGCCGCCAAGCTCGTGCGCCTGGGCTGGCCCAATGTCTCCGTGCTGGAAGGCGGCACCGAAGGCTGGGCGGCCGAGGGGCTGGAAATCTTCAGCGGCACCAACGTGCCGAGCAAGGCCTTCGGCGAAGTCATCGAGCATGAAAAGCACACGCCCTGGATCACCTCGGACGAGCTGGGCGCGCGCGTGCAGCGCGGCGACAACATCGTCGTCGTCGACAGCCGCACGCCCGAGGAATTCGCGGCGTTCAGCCTGCCCTTTGCGCTCAGCGTGCCGGGGGCTGAACTGGTCTACCGCATCGGCGAAATCGCCCCGGACCCGCAAACCCTGGTCGTCGTCAACTGCGCGGGCCGCACGCGCTCCATCGTGGGCGCGCAGACCCTGATCGACGCCGGCATCCCCAACCCGGTCGTCTCGCTGCGCAACGGCACCATGGACTGGCTGCTCACCGGCCGCAGGCTGGCCCATGGCCGCCGCACCCCGCTGCCCGAGCCCGGCGCCGTCGCCCTGGCCACCGCACGCGAACGCGCAGCCAGCGTGGCACAGCGCGCGGGCGTGCAATCCATTGATGCGGCCGAACTGGCCCGCTTCGAGTCCGAAGCCACCGAACGCACGCTCTACCGCTTCGACGTGCGCACCCGCGAGGAATACCAGGCCGGCCACCTGCCCGGCTGGCGCTGGGCGCCGGGCGGCCAACTCGTGCAGGCCACCGACGAATACGCGGCCACGCGCGGCGCACGCATCGTGCTGGCCGACTGGGACGGCGTGCGCGCCCTCACCACCGGCGCCTGGCTGGCCCAGCTGGGCTGGGAAGTCTTCACCTACGTTCCGCCCGCGCTGGCCACCCTGGAAACCGGCGCCGAACCCGTGCGCGTGCTCGCCTCCCACGCACCCGCGCCCCAGCTGTCCGTGCAGCAGGCGCAGGAACTGCTGGGCGAAGGCCGGGCCATCGTCTTCGACGTGGACAGCCGGCCTGCCTTCGAGAAGCAGCACATCGCCGGTGCGCGCTTTGCCGTGCCTGATCGTCTGCCCTCCTTCGTGCAGGCCCTGCCGCCGGCCCAGGTCGTGGTGCTGACCTCGCCGGACGGCGTGCTGGCGCGCAGCGTGGCGGCCGAACTGGCGGCGCGCACGGGGCGCGATGTGCGCTCCGTGGTGGGCGGCACTTCTGCCTGGGCTGCTGCCGGGCTGCCGTTGGGGCAGGGGGATGCGGATGTGCTGACGGGGGATGATGACCAGTGGTACAGCCCTTATGCGCATCGGGATCTGGGGTTGAGGGATGCGGGGTTTCGGGCTTATCTGGATTGGGAGTTGGGGTTGGTGGGGCAGTTGGAGAGGGATGGGTGGGCTGCTGAGATTCGGCTGGTGCCTGTCTGAGTTGCTTTTTTTGTCCTTGCCGGGTGGTTGTTTTTCGAGGCCGGGTTTCGGCCCGGCGGCCGACTCCCTTTCTTATCGCGCGCCCTCTATGTCAGGATAGTTGTCGCCTCAGCTTCCCTTTGCAAAGCAGGCGGCACCATAGAGCGCAAGATGAAGCAGATCCGTTACACCCCTGAGCAAAAACTCTGGGCACTCGAGCAAATGAAGCCACCGCTGAACCGCACCGTGGTTGAGCTGGCCAAAGAAACCGGCATCACTGCCGTCACCCTGCGCACCTGGCGCGATGCGGCCCGCCAGGAAGGGCAATGCGTGCCCGCTGGCCAGCCCAGGGAGCGCTGGAGCAGCACCAGGAAATTCCAGGCTGTCCTGCAGACAGCGCCGCTCAGCGAAGAGGAGATCGCGACTTACTGCCGAACCAGGGGCATCCTGCCCGAGCAGCTGCAGCAATGGCGCCAAGCCTGCGAGCAGGCCAACGGCGGCGCAGGTCCTGTACATGAACAGGGCCGTGTGATCAGCGCTGACACGCAGCAGCAGTTACGCAATCTCGAGCGGGAACTGCAGCGCAAGACCGAGGCGTTGGCGGAGGCAGCAGCATTGCTGGTTCTCAGAAAAAAAGCGGATGCGATCTGGGGCAAGGACGAGGACGTCTGATCAACACCCAAGATCGCAAACAGGCCATGGAGTTGATCGACGAAGCCATTGGCAGTGGCGCCCGGCAAGGGCCGGCATGTGCTGTGCTGGGCCTGAGTCTTCGTACTATCCAGCGCTGGCGAACCCGGCCCTCGGATGGACGCCCAGGTGCCCGGCACGAACAACCCGCCAACAAGCTCAGCGAAGCCGAGCGTCAGGCTGTGCTCGATGCCGCCAACCGTGCCGACTGCGCCAGTCTCACGCCGCACCAGATCGTGCCCAAGCTGGCCGACGAGGGCCTGTACTTGGCCAGCGAATCGACGTTCTACCGCGTGCTCAAGGCCGCTGGCATGAATCGGCGACGGGGACGCAGCAAAGCGCCGGTGGCGCGGCCCTTGACCACGCACAGAGCGGACGCACCCAACCAGTTGTGGTGCTGGGACATCACCTGGATGCCCAGCACCGTCAAAGGCCGCTTCTTCTACTGGTACATGGTCAAGGATGTCTACAGCAGGAAGCTCGTCGCCAATGAAGTGCACGAAGCCGAATCCTCGCAGCATGCATCCCAACTGCTGCACAAGGCCTGCCTGCGTGAGCAAACGGCAGGTAGCCCGTTGGTGCTGCACTCAGACAATGGCTCGGTAATGAAGGGCTCGGACCTGCTGATGGCAATGCAGACACTGGGTGTGGTGCCGTCATACAGCCGGCCTCGGGTCAGCAACGACAACGCCTACGCCGAGGCCTTGTTCCGCACGGCCAAATACTGTCCGCTGTGGCCCGAGCGCCCGTTCGACAACGTGCGGCAGGCCAGGCAATGGGTGCTGCGCTTTGCAGATTGGTACAACGAAGAGCATCGCCACAGCGCGCTGAAGTATGTAACGCCAGGCCAGCGTCACAGAAGGCAGGACCGGCGGTTGCTGCAGCAACGCATGCAGCTGTACGCGCAGGCCAGAAAGCGCAACCCGCAGCGTTGGAGCGCGGGGCCGCGCAACTGGCATCTGCCGGATGAGGTGTACCTCAATCCGGAGCGTGCGCAACATGAGATGAGCAGGCGAGTGGCCTGACGACTGACGCGACAACTACCTTGACACACGCCGCGCCAAAGGAAAGTAGGCAAAGCAAAGGCGACCCGAATGTCCGCGACCCTCCGCTTCGCTACGGGCAACCTGCGTCGTGGCGGTTGCGGGGTTCGCCGTGAAACTCTCTTCGCGCTGCGCGCTACGTTCAGACATCACGGCGAGTCAGATCACGAAGCAAGCCTGTCCTTCGGCAGGCTTGCAACCCCGCAACCGCCACGACGCAGGCGCTGACATACGGGGGTGGGGAGAAGGGGGCGCGCTGCGCGCTGCTGGCGCTGGCGCTGGCGCTGCGGCTCAGGGGGTTGCCGTGCGCCGGTCCAGAACCTTGTCTATCAGGCCCCATTCGCGGGCTTCTTCTGCGGTCATGAAGCGGTCGCGGTCCAGGTCGCGTTCCACCTCTTCGTAGCTGCGGCCGCAGTGCTGTGCGTACAGGCGCGTCACGCGGTCCTTGGTGCGCAGCATTTCCTCGGCATGGATGCGGATGTCCGAAGCCTGGCCCTGCACGCCGCCCAGCGGCTGGTGCACGTGCAGGCTGGCGTTGGGCAGGGCCATGCGGTGGCCGGGCTCGCCGGCCATGAGCAGGAAGGAGCCCATGGAGCGCGCCGTGCCCATGCACAGCGTGTGCACGGGCGACTTGATGAACTGCATGGTGTCGTACATGGCCAGGCCGCTGGTGATCACCCCGCCCGGCGAGTTGATGTAGAGGTGAATGGGCTTGTCCGGGTTCTCCGCCTCCAGGAACAGCAGTTGCGCGCAGACCAGGGCAGAGACCGCATCGTTCACCTCGCCGTTGAGAAAGATCACGCGGTCGCGCAGCAGGCGCGAGTAGATGTCGAAGGACCGCTCTCCGCGCGCCGACTGTTCGACAACCATGGGGACGAGCATCATCGATTCGCGCATGGGCGAACTCCTGTGTGTGGTGGTGAAAAAGAAAGGGCTGCGGCCCTGCGCCGCGTGCCCCGTTGCCGGGGCCCTCAGGCCGCCTGCATCAGGTCAGGTGCATCAGGTTGCGTACATCAGGAAGCCGCCGTCGTTGGCCGCTTCCCTGGCGGGCTGCACCCGCGCATCGGTCAGCACATGGACGATGCGCAGCAGCGTGCCTCCATCGGCGCCGGGGCTGATCTGCAGGTCCACCGTGCTTTCAAGAAAGGGCGGCTCCGCCTCGCGCAGCCGCAGGCGCAGTTCCTGCTGTGGCACCTGCTGCAAAGGCTCGGCATGCTCGGTGCCCGGCAGCCACTGCGCGCGCAGCTCGGGAATGCTCAGCGCGCGCCAGACCTTCTCGGGCGGGGCGTCCAGCGCGTACTCCTGCACCAGCTCGCGGGCCGCATCGTCGGTGTCCATATTGCTCATCTTGTTCATTGGTCCATGTCCTTGAGCAAGCCCTTGAGTGCATCCACGCGCTGCGGCCAGTAGGCGCGGTACTTCGCCAGCCAGCCCGCAATCAGCGCCAGCCCTTCGGGATCGACCTCGTAATGCATGAAGCGCCCCTGGCGCTGCTCACTCACCAGCCCCGCATTGCGCAACACGGCCAGATGCTGGGACATGGCCGACTGGCTGATCTCCATCCCCTCGCGCAGCGCGCTGGCATGCATGCTGCCAGCGGCCAGCTTCTCGAAGATGGAGCGGCGCGTAGGGTCGGCCAGGGCCTTGAAAATGTCGTTCTCGGGCATGGCAACACTTTAGCAACCACTTATTTCAAACGCAAGCCCCGCACGCCAATCCCGCCGCCACGCCCTCATCCGCAAACCGCTTGGCCGCCTTCAGCAGATAGCTCACGGCATAGAGGATGGGGTCGTCGGCCTCATCCCCATTCAGATGGTCCACCACCTCGATGGCATAGCCCAGGTTCACCGCCGTGTCGTGCAGCAGGCCCAGCAATTCCTTGTCCTGCGGCTCCAGCGACTGCGCCTGATCGGCCTTCACGTAGTAGATGCGCAGCAGGTCCCGGCAGACGCAGTTGATGGCCGTGACCTTGTGGCTGGCGTGCAGCTCCAGCACTTCGAGGGCAGCGCCCAGGTGCAGGACGGCGTCTATGGCAAGGTCGTCGAGCCGAGGCGTGGCAGAAGCAGCCGTTGAAGGATCGGGATGATGAGGCATCCTGCGATGCTCGTTGAATCGGCGAGGGGCGTCTCTACGGAATTCGTAGAACGGAAGGCAAGCGGTGATGATTGTCTTCAGCCTGGATGCAAAGACTGCGGCCATTCGGAGGAGCAAATATGGAACGGACTACACGGCCGACCGTGGAGGCGTCGCATCGGATTGCGCAAGTTCTCGGCGTGCCTTCTTCTTACCCTTTACTGCCAGGACAATGACCTTGCCGAGGTGATCCTGGCGTGGAGCAAGCTGGCTCGCGGCAGTAGGGCGCAAGCGAAATAAAGCTCTGCTGGGTTTGGTGGCTGGGCGATGGGGTCGAACGGGCTGCCGGGGCCTTGCGCAGCCGTAGGGAGATCTGTTGGCAGGACTGAGCGGCAAGAGATGGCTGACTGCGTATTGATGTCGCTGATGGAGGCAGCTCTTCTCAGAGGGCCCGGCCGCAAACGGCCAAAACAGGTCAAGTGTTCGAACCCCATATGCGTCTTCTCAAACCAGCATCGACTGCTGGGCAGAGATTCCTGCCATCGCACCTTGCGATGAGGCCAAGGTGACCGAGTGCATGAGCGGGTTGGCAAGGTCGCCAGCGGCGTAGACGCCAGGCATGCTGGTTTCCCGGCGCTCATCCACTTTGAGGGCGGTGCCCAGGGGCGTATCGACCATGGCGAGGCCCAGCAATTCATGCAGACGTGCGGACGGCTTGTTGCGTGGATGCGCAAACAGGATATCGACCGCGACTGGGGGTCCGGCGTCGAGCTTGACAGTGGCGTTATGGCTCTCGTCATGATCGATTTCGGTGACTCGGCCATCGATGACAGGGATGCTGCGGCGCGCCAGATCGGCCCGGATATCGGGTGGAATGTCGTGACCATGGGCGAAGACCGTCAGCGTTTCGGTCCAGTCGTGGTACAGCCTGACGTAGTTGTGCGACGGAGGACCAGACCAGATTAGGCCCCAATGCCGACCGGCGACTTCAAAGCCGTCGCAATAGGGACAAGGCACGATTGATGTACCCCAGCCTTCGGCAAAGCCGGGAACTTCAGGCATCTGGTCGGTGACGCCATAGCTCAGGATGAGGCGCCGTGCCTTGAGGGTTACGCCATCGCCAGTGAGGACGGAGAAATCGTCAATGGCTCCAGACACACTCTCGGCGCGGGCATTGACCAGACGGACCGTGGGATACCGCGCCAGTTGCTGCCGAGCCTCGGCCAGGATGTCCAGCGGTGGCTTGTGATCGTGGCCGAGCAGGCCATGCGAGTGGTCAGCGAATCGATTACGCGGTAGGCCAGTATCTAGAACTGTGACCTTTCGGCGGGCACGACCGAGTTGCAGGGCGGCGGCGAGGCCGGCAAAGCTGCCGCCGATGATGATGACGTCATTCACGGTGATGTACTCCTTGTGGTGGATGGAAAGGATTGCGCGCCGTGACGATCCACGCCGCGCCGTCGGTCATCACTGACCGTTCAATGGTGAGGCCCTCAAAGGCAGCACGAATCGAGGCCAAAGCATGGGTACGGAGTTCGTTGGGCTGGTCAGCGAGCACGCGCGAAAGAGGACCCGCTTCGACCGCCAACTGCACTGCGTCGTCAATCGCTGCGTCCCGTGTCTCGCCTTCGCCGAAGGGCACAGAGGCGTCCAAGGGTGCGATAGCAATCTCGGTGAACCCAGCCGTCGTCAGAATGCGGGCCACCCGCCCCTGATCGCCGAAAGAAAATGGGCCGGGCGCTTCGGAGTGAGGCGCGGCGGTCGACGGGACTATTGCCTTGATCGCATCCATTGGGAGGCGCACCCACCCGTTCTCGGCCACGCCGCGCCAGCACACAAAAGCGACCCGGCCTCCTGGCCTGAGTGCCCGGCGCATATGCGCGAATGTCCCCGCTGGATCGTCGAAAAACATCACCCCGAAACGCGAAAACAGAATGTCGAATGCGCCCTCGGGCAGCTTGGCGCTGCTGGCGTCGGCTACCTGAAATCGGGCCGTCGTGTCTGGCGGTGCCAGCGCTCGCGCTCGTTCGATCAGCGACTCGGAGACGTCCACGCCCAGCACCCAGCCCTGCGCGCCAACGAGGCTTGCAAGCGCAAAACTCGACGCGCCTGAGCCGCAGCCGATATCCAGCACGCGCTCGCCCTTCACGGGTGCGGCTGCCTCAATAGCGGCCTGTCCAAAAACCGCCAGCATGGCGTCGAGCCGGGCCTGGTTGACGACCCATCGCTCCCCGCTTGGGCCGTTCCAGTCGGCGATCTGTTGGGCGTTTTGCTTTGCCATTGCAGTTTCCTCGTCTTGTTAAGGTTTTACCGGGGCCTTCCGTTGGACCGGCAAGGGGCGGAACAGACCGATGCAGCCCGCTGCTGCGAAGTCCAGTCCTGTGTTGGTTGCGCCATATGGCATCCTCGGATCGGCACCAATTTCTGTACTAGCATGTACATTAATGTGCATGGGATATATTGAACCGTCAAGTACATTAAATAGACCATGGCTCGCCCTCCTGTTTCTGACTCCAAGCCTCAACGCGGGCGACCGCGCGATCCCGAGCGCGGCAGGCGCATCCTGGAAGCGGCGCAAAAGCACTTCAACGAGCATGGCCTGGAACGTGCCAGCGTGGACGCCATCGCTGCGGACGCCGGGGTGTCCAAGATGACCGTGTACAGCAACTTCGGCTCGAAGGAAGGGCTCTTCCATGCCGTCGTGCGCGACAAGACGGTGGCAGTAATGGCAGGAGTCGCGGGCGCAGGAGAGCTGGACCCAAACCAGCCGGAACAGGCGCTTTTGGCGATCGGCGCCCGGTTTCTGGAGCTATCACGCGGGGAGGACGCTCTGGGGGCCTTGCGTTCCGTCTACGGCGTCGCGGGGGCGCAGCCAGAAGTGTGCCAAGGGCTCTACAAGGAAGGCCCGGAGCGTGTGAACGGCGAGCTGGCGGCCTACCTTCGCCTCGCCCATGCGGCAGGTACGCTGAAGGTGCGCAATCCCCTGCAGGCAGCTGACTTGTTTCTGTCGATGTTCATGGGCTCCGGGCACATCCGCGGATTGCTGAAGCTCAAGATGCCGGATTCCCGAGAAAACAAGGCTCTTCTGCACGAGGCCGTACGGGTCTTCATGGCGGCGTTCGGCACGTAGGCCACACAAGAGGACTGGGGTCGCGAACACGGGCGGGAAGCGAAGAGATCTCTAAGCAATATTCAGGAGGCAAGAGCCGTGTTCTGGAGCTGCTCAGCAGCTCAAGTCCAAAGGTTCCAACTTCCGCGTCAGAGCGATCTGAATTTCCGATATGGATCGCCAGCCGACTCCTGGCCGGCAACTTCAGGCTGGTTGCGTTCTGTTGGCACATACGCAACGAGCGACAACTACCGAGCCTGAACCTGACATAGCCTGCAAGCGCCACTCCTGTATCAACGGCAACCGGCTACGGAACAAGTTGCATCCATAGATCCGAAAGCTGAATTGACATGTGCCCTCAGGAATTCATCGGGCCACCACAACCAGGCGCGGCACCACCTCATCGTCATCGCCGGGCAGCAGTTCAAGGCCTTGAAGACCGCGCTCTCGACGCGCTTGGTCAGGTCTTCGTAGCTGAATGCAACAAGGCATTCGAAGCCGGATATGGCGAGTGGATCGCGGCGCAGAACGCCCGCGTTGAAGCCCACGGCATCCCCGGTGCCGACCTGCGTCCGTGGTGAGTCTGGACGACTCCGACGCCATCGCCAGCAGCCCCCATGTCAGACCTCGTGCCATCCATGGCGTCAACACCCCGCTGGCCGTCTTCTCGCACATGCCGGCAATGGCCCAGCAAGCCCCTGTTCTTTCTCAGTGACCAACGTGCCACACCTCGGTCTTGAGAGCGCCAAAACCAAAATGCCGCCATGACTGCACCCTCGGCCTCCCCCCCATTCCTTCGACAAACTTGCGCTTTCGCCTGTGACGCTCGTCAATCTTGAGCGGCTCGGCTACACCCGCGAGCAAGTGGGCAAGATCGACATCAACGAGTTCGCAACCTATGTGGCCGTGGATCGCAAGAGTGCGCATGAGGTGGTTGCTAGGCTCAATAGCGGGAAGATCAAGGGGCGAACGGTGAAGGGCGCTTGCTCAGGGATTGAGGGGTTGCAGGCACCGAGGCACGAACGACGACAACGGGTCGTTCCGCGCCAGCCACGGCCCATTCATGTTTCGTTGTGATCGACGACCAACGATGGTCCTGGTTGCTCCCCGGGTCCGTCGGCCGCGCCCTCGCTTTTAAAGATCTGGAAAGACCGAGCCTGTCATGGCTTCGCGGCGGTGCTGGCCGCCTTCGCCTTTTCTGCTGGCAGTTGCAGCCCGTCTGCCAGCGCCACACCCAGCGCGTCAATGACCGCCCGCACGCCCGGCACGTTGCGGCGGTCGCGGTGATAGGCCAGGTACACCGGGCAGGAAGGCAGTGGCGCGTCCACCTCCAGTCGCACCAGGCCGGGCACGGCATGGGCCATGGCGTCGGGCAGCAGGCAGATGCCCTGCCCTTGCTCCGTGGCCTCCTGGCGGGCCAGGTCGGAGCCGGATCGAAAGACGAATCGGGTGGCGCCCCGGCTGGCCAGCCACGGGTTGGAGGCGTCCTGCCGGCCGGTGGCCAGGTCCTGTCCCACGAAGTCGTGGCTGGCGAAGTCCTGCACGCGCAGGTGGCGACCCGGCAGGCGCTGCTCGACATAGCCGTGCGAGGCGTACAGGCCAAACGTCAGTTGCCCCACCCCTTTCTCTACCACCACGGCCGAGCTGGAGCGCCCGACCCTGAGCGCCACATCCACTTCGCGCCGCCCGACATCCGTGAAGCGCGACTCCACGGCCACTTCGATATGCAGGCCGGGATGCGCGCTTCTCAACTGCGAGAGCACGGCGGTCACGGGCTTCACGAAGCCCTCGCCCATGCTGACGCGGATGGTGCCGGTCAGCGCATGGGCCTTCTCATCGGGCCGGTCGTCGCGCTTGATGCCGCCCAGTCCCAGCTCGAATTGCTCGGCCAGTTCCACCAGTTCCATTGCATCGGGCTCGACCGTCGTCCCTGCGCTGCTGCGGTGTACCAGGGCGCGGCCCAGGGATTGCTCCAGCGCCTCGATGCGCCGCGCGACGGTGGAGGTGGACAGGCCCAGGGCAGCGCCTGCGGCAAGCAGGCTTTGGTGGCGGTGAAGCGCCAGGAGCACGCGCAGGTCATCCCAGGTGGTGGGCGGTTGGTTTTTCATTAATGCAAATCAGCTTACCAGCGCTGCCCATTCCCAGCCGGGCACCCCGTCGCAATACTCGAGTGCATGAAAACCCCCTTTGATTTCTCCCAGAAAACCGTCCTGGTGACCGGCGCCTCCATGGGCATCGGCGAAGTATTTGCCAGGGAGCTTGCCCGCCGTGGCGCCAAAGTCGTGCTGATCGCGCGCAGCCGCGACAGGCTCGAGAAGCTCGCCAGCGAATTGCCCGGCGCCGAATTCCTGGTGGAGGACCTGGCCGCACCCGGGGCGGCCAGGCGGGTCTTCGATGCCGTCAGCGCCAGGGACCTGCTGCCGGATCTGCTGGTGAACAACGCCGGCTTCGGCACCCACGGCAGGTTTGATGAACTGGCGCTGGCCATGCAGCGGGAGGCCATCGATCTGAATGTGGGCGCCCTGGTGGAGCTGACGCACCTGTTGCTCCCCGCACTGGAGCAGCGCCAGGGCGGCGTCATCAACATCGCCTCCACGGCAGCGTTTCAGCCGGTCCCGTACATGGCGGTCTACGCCGCGACCAAGGCCTTCGTCCTTTCGTTCAGCGAAGCGCTCTGGGCCGAATACCGGCCGCGCGGCGTGCGCGTGCTGGCGTTGTGCCCGGGGGCTACCGACACGGCGTTCTTCGCCCGCGCCGGCGAGGCCGCATCCTTCGGGAAAAAAGCGTCCAGCGAAGACGTGGTTCGCCTGGGGCTGAAAGCCTTCGACGACAACCGCGCCTCGGTGGTGCACGGTTGCGCCAACTACCTGACGGCCCTGGGCGCCCGCGTTGCCACACGCGAGTTCATGGCCCGGTTCACGGCGCGCGTGATGAGGCCTGCAGCGCAGCCGGCTTGAATGCCCCCGGTCTCAGGGATGCAAGCTTGCCGCGGCCCGGCCATTCCTGTCCCAGGCCTGCGTTCACCAGTCAGCCGCCACTGCCGTCAGCCCTTCGTGCGAGGGAAAGTGCGGCAGCACCTCCTGGGCCAGTTCCTCCAGCACCTCGGCGGGCGGGCGCTGTGACCACTGGATGCCCAGCGCCGCGTGGTTCACCCCCGCCGCCTGCCACTGTTCGAGCAATGCCACCAGTCCCTTGCGCCCGGTGCGCAGGACATAGCCCCCATGCAACGGGGTTGGGGGATGGCCGGGGTCATCGACCAGGTCGATCCACTCGTTCGTCATGTGCGGGCGGAATGCGCCTCCAGGGATCAGGTCACGCCAGGCACGGATTTTTTCCGCCAGGTGCTGGGGCCCCCGGGGGGTATGGGTGGCACCGGGGTAGGTCAGCCAGCCATCTGCATGCTCGGCAATCCACGCCAGCGACTGGCCTGACGATCCCGTCACCATCAGCGGAATGCTCCCCGCAACGGGCTGGGGGAGAAACTCGGCGCCTTCCAGGCGCCCCAGCGGGGAGTCGATGTCCAGGTGCCCGGGCTGCATGAGCTGGCGCATATAGGCAACCGCGTGGGAAAAGCGCTGTGCCCGGGCCGCGTGTTCCAGTCCGTAGGCGGGAAACTCCATCGGCCTGTCGCCAGAGGCCAAGCCCATCACCAGCCGGCCGCCGGAGAGCTGGTCAATGCTTGTGGCGGCCTTGGCCAGGTCGATCGGATGGCGCAGGGAGACGATGGCGCTGCCGGTGGCCAAGGCGATCTTGCGGGTACGGGCAGCCAGGAAGGACAGGTAGGTGAAGGGGTCGAACACCTGCCCAGCGTCCCCGAACGAGGGATCGAACAAGGGGACATCGCGCACCCACACGGCGGCAAAGCCATGCTGGTCGATGCGGGTGACCAGATCGGCCTGCCCGCGCAGCACCGACATGTCGCCCTTGTAGCTGCGCAGCGGCAGGAAGATGCCCACGGTCAGCCGGTCTGGTGCAAACATGCGCCGATAGCCAGGGTGTGCGTAGAACGAGGCATAGGAAGCCCCACCCGTGCGCGGGGAGAGAGGAGTTGCGTTCATTGTGTGGACCTGACTCGTGTTCATGCGCCGGTTGCCGGTGCCGGCAGCGCGATGCCCTTGCGCACCGCAGGCCGGGCCGCGACCCGCTCATGCCATGCGCTCAGATGGCGGTGCCGGCTGAAGTCGAAGTGGATGATTCGCGCGATGTGCATCCAGCCGAAGTGGGCAATGTCTGCAATGGAGTAGCAGTCGCCCGCCAGGTAGGGGCGGCCTTGCAACGCGTGGTCCAGCACCGTGAACGCATCCTCCGTCAGGCGCCGGTAGCGTTCGATGGCCGCAGGAACCGGGCTGTCCGCGAACAGCTCGAAGTGCACGCGCTGGCCCAGCAGCGGCCCGACACTGGACGCATGGAATTGCAGCCATTTGATCGCCTCCCAGCGGGCCTGCAGGTCCTCTGGCAGCAGCTGCCCGCTCCTGTCGGCCAGGTACAGAAGAATGGCCGCTGACTCAAACAACACCACACCCGTCTCGCTGTCCGTTAGCACGGGAATGCGGCCATGGGGATTCAACGCCAGAAAGGCCGACTGCCGGTGCTCGCCTTCATCGATGCGCACATGGTGCAGCTGGTAAGGCAGCGAAAGCTCTTCAAGCGCAATGGTCACCTTGAAGCCATTGGGGGAGCTGTCTGAATAGAGATGGAACATTTAAATTTTAGATAAACTGAATTCATAGAATCGCTGGAAAGACTTATTCTCAACAGATATACGTCTAATTTAAAGCGATGATTTCTGCTCCATGAATTTAGTAAATCTAAAAACAAAATGACCTACCCATTGCAGGCGCTGCGCACTTTCGTGGAAGTGGGGCAGCGCAAAAGCGTCAAGGCTGCGGCGCAGGCCCTGCACGTCACGCCCGGTGCCGTCAGCCAGCAGATCCGCGTGCTGGAAGACCGCCTGGGAGTGGTGTTGCTGGAGCGTGAGCGCCTTGGCATGCGGCTGACCGAGGCAGGCGCCAGCGTGTTCCCCAGGCTGCGTGAGGCGTTTCTTCAAATCGACCAGGCCATGCACGACCTGGAAAGCACCAAGGCAAGACGGAGCCTGACCGTCAGCACGGTCGCCACGTTCGCGGCATCGTGGCTGGTGCCCCGGCTGGGGCGTTTCAAGCAATTGCACCCGGACATTGAAATCCGCGTGGAGGCCACGTCGGAACTGGTGGACCTGCGGCGCGACCGGGTGGACGTGGCCTTGCGCCATGGGCTGGGAGACTATCCGGGGCTGGAGGTTATCCCCCTCATGGCGCCGGTTCTGACGCCCGTCGCCTCGCCGGGATTCCTGAAGGCGCACGGGGCAGTGATCCATGAGGCCGGCGATTGCCTGGGCTACCCCCTGCTGCATGACGGCGACCGCGCAGACTGGCCGCTCTGGCTGAAAGCGCATGGCGTGGCCGACGACATGCGCGCGGAGCGCGGCAGTGCCTTTGACGATGACTTCCTGCTGATCCGTGCGGCAGAGGCTGGCCAGGGCCTGGCGCTGGTGCCGCAGGCCTATGCCCAGGAAGAAATCGCGGCGGGCCGGCTCATCCAGGTGCTGGACAAGCCATGGCCCGCACGATTTGCCTACTACGCGGTGACGCGGCGCGGAGCGGCCGACCGCCCCGAAGTGCGCGCGTTCCTGGACTGGATTCGCGACGAGGCGGGAAAAAACCTGTCACCTCCCCAACCCTAGCCCAGCACAAGCCTTGCTAGCCTTGGCACATGCTGATCTCCGAACTCGCCCAGCTCACGGGCGTCTCCATCCACGCGCTGCGCCACTACGAGCGCGCGGGCCTGCTCAAGCCCCGGCGCCTGCCCAATGGCTACCGCGACTACCCGCGCTCGGCCCGGCGCGAGGTGGTGTTCATCGCCATGTCCCGCGCGCTGGGGTTCGGGCTGCCGCGCATTGCGGAGAACCTGCGCGCCTGGCGTGCGGGGCGCATAGGTCCCGGTGACCTGGCCGATGCCGTGCAGCAGCGCGTGCAGGAGATAGACGAGCAGATCTCCGCGCTGCAGGCCCAGCGCGCCCAGGCCCTGGACCATGTGCAGTGGCTGCTCGCCCGCCAGGCCGAGCGGGATCTGGCGCAGACGGCACCGGCCCCAGCCAGCACCCCCGACAAACCCGCCGCGCCCTGGCCGCGCGTGCGCCGTGCCGCTTCACCCACCACGAAGGAGACAAGCCATGACTGAGCCGACCACCCACTCCACCCCATCCACCCAGGCGCTGCAGAAGGCCGTGCTGGCCATGCCCATGGCGCGCACCCTGGGCCTGCGCTTCGTGCGGGCCGAGCCCGGCGCCACCGAGCTGGAAATGCCCATTGCCGATGCCCTGTGCTTTCAGCCGGGCCAGTTGCAGGCCACGGCGATCTTTGCGCTGGGCGACTTTGCGGCGGTGTCGGCCGCAGGTTCGCTGCTGCCTGCTGGCTGGGCCAATGCCACGGTGGACGGCAGCGTGAAGCTCTTCGCCCCCGCACGCGGCACCCACCTGCGGGCGCGCGGCCGCGTGGTGGATGCCGGCCGCGTGCTCAGCATCTGCGCAGCCGACCTGTACGCGGTAGCCGAGGATGGACATGAAACGCATTGCGCGACCTGGCTGGGGACGGCGCGCAATCTGGAGCCCAGGCCCGTGCGGGCCTGAGAACGATCCCCCGGCCTCCCCACCCCGTATGTCAGCGCCTGCGTCGTGGCGGTTGCGGGGCTGCGAGGTTGTCGAAGGGCAGACGACATCGCCAAGGCCACCACGGCTACAAGCTTTCCTTCAAACCAATCTTCTCTTCAGATAGAGACTCTCGCCTATTGTGAATAAGCAATACCAACATCACACAGGACACGAGAGAAGAAAACGAGAAAATATAGTTGATCATGGAATAACTGGAGCCATGGAAGCCCAATGACATTGGGGCAAAAAATATCACTGCATAAATAGTCCAAAAAATCATTCTTGATGACCAATAAAGACCTAGCCCTCCAGAAATTGCTGCCGCATAGAAGAACACCACATCCGTAGTTCCTTTGCACACCAAGGAAAGGAATCCCTCACCGACAATTTGAGAACCATTCGCTTCTGATATTTCATAGAACAGCATGAATACAGACAATGCAACAACTGGGATAATTGCACAAAAAATCATCAATGACGATGAATCTTTGATGAACTGAAATTGCACTGCCCATTTTCCACGATTTTTGGATATCTCCATTGCCAGAAGAGCACAGACCCCCATGGCAGGCAGTTCTGCCAACAGCAATATAGCAGAAGCTTGAGATTGAATTGCAGAATACATTGCACCCAGCCCTGCAACAGACATTGACAATATATAAAGCAGATATTTCCCAAAGAACGCATTGGCATAGCCAGGGATCAAAACGGAAAATATTCTTCTGCCAGGCAAAACCCGAAAATTGAATGAAAATCTGAATTGACAGTATTTCCGCATCAAAGCATATGCGGCAACGGAAAAAATGATGTCACTGAACAGATAGGCAAGAGCGACCGAATCATCACTCATCCACTCATTCTTCCCAAGCAGCGCCAGCACGACAATCAAACAGGCTGCATGGAAAAAAACCTGCCACATTCTGAATTTTGCAACGATGGCAGTATGTGATCTTGACTCAAGAACGCAGCCGCATACATTGATGATTCCGAAGAAGGGAATACACAGAATTATCAATCTTGTCTGGGATATGGCTCCATCCAACAGTTCCTCTGGCAAACCGGATATTAGGGTTTTCGAGATAACAGGAAGCCAATACACCAAAATAAAACAAAACCCGGTGTACAGGAATACCAGCCAAAACAGCAAACTGATGAGTGAGTCCGATTGCTCCTTATCTTTGCTGGCAGACATTTCCGAAAAAAAGATCGCACCAATACTCGCTGGCAACACAAAAAAAAGTGATGCAAAGGAAAGGGCTATGCTGAATTTGGCAACGAGAGTCGAGCTATAAAAACTAATGGCAAAAATGGTGACCATGGAGGCAAGCGGTGGGGCGGCGCGTCCAACTGCAAGATCAAATACCCGCTTTGCATCACCAGGCCTCATGCCTACCCCTCCTCCGCAGAATCAAAACCCATGATATATGACTCGAATTCTTTGAAATGAAGATCCTGCTCTTCTTTGATAGAGCCATTCATTTCCCTTGTCCTTCGCCCCTCTCATCCCGGAATATGGACCACCATAACAATGACGGCCAAATATATTGGTGCAATCCTCGAAATACATCTGGATGCAGCAATAGAAGAATTTTTTAATCCGATATGAATAAATCAATCATTCATTGCAAAAATGCATGATGCAATCGGACTGATCTGAAAGTCTTGATGCACAGCCTGTGCTGCACCAGCGCCTGAATGGAATTCGCAGTCTGCCAACCCTGCTTTTACATCGGCGGCTCATATGCATGCCACTGCGCTGTGGCGATTGCATTGCAGTCCTGCCGAAGGACAGGACTGCCCCATTGCCTGACGCGGGTCAAAAACAGACCCGGCCAGTCAACTCACCCTCGCAGCTTCGCCCGCCGCGCCTTCACCGCCGCAGCCAGCTGCTCCAGCACAGGCACGGTCTGCTCCAGGCTGATGCAGGCATCGGTCACGGACACGCCATGCGCCAGCGGCTGGCCGTCCACGATGTCCTGCCGCCCTTCCTGCAGGTGGCTTTCGATCATCAGCCCCGTGATGCGGGCATCGCCACCGGCGATCTGCTGGGCCACGTCGGCCGCCACGTCGATCTGGCGGCGGTGCTGCTTGCTGCTGTTGGCGTGGGAGACATCGATCATGACCTGCGGGCGCAGGCCTGCGCCTTCCAGCAGGGCGCAGGCGGCCTGCACATGCTCGGCGCCGTAGTTGGGCTGCTTGCCGCCGCGCAGGATGACGTGGCAGTCGCCATTGCCGCGGGTCTCGAAGATGGCGGACTGGCCCATCTTGGTCATGCCCATGAAGGCGTGGGGCGCGCTGGCCGCCTGGATGGCATCGCTGGCCACCTTGACGCCGCCGTCCGTGCCGTTCTTGAAGCCCACGGGGCAGGACAGGCCGCTGGCCAGCTGGCGGTGGCTCTGGCTTTCCGTGGTGCGCGCGCCGATGGCGCCCCAGCTGACCAGGTCGCTGATGAATTGCGGCGACAGCAGGTCCAGGAATTCCGTGCCCACGGGCAGGCCCAGGGCCAGCACGTCCAGCAGCAGGGCGCGGGCCATTTCCAGGCCTTCGTTGATGGCGAAGCTGCCGTCCAGGTGCGGGTCGTTGATGTAGCCCTTCCAGCCCACGGTGGTGCGGGGCTTCTCGAAGTAGACGCGCATGACCACGAGCAGCTCGCCGGCCAGGGGGTCGGCCTGGGCCTTGAGCTGGCGCGCATAGTCCATGGCCTGGTCGTGGTCGTGGATGGAGCAGGGTCCGACGACGACGATGAGCCGGTCGTCCCGGCCCTGCAGCACGTCCGAGATGGCGGCGCGGCTGGTTTCCACCAGTTGCTGCGCGGCCTCGGGCGCGGGCAGCCATTCCTGCAGCAGGGCCGGGGTGATCAGGGGGCGCACGGCCTTGATGCGCAGGTCGTCGATGCGGGTGGTGTCGTGCGTGCTCAGGGGCACGGCACTGCGTTGTACGTGGGTGGGGGTGGTCATGGCGCTATTGTCGCGCCTTGAGGTTTCCCGACCGGGGCGGGGCAAGTGGCTTGCCCGCCCCTTGGCCTCGACTTACTGAGCCGCCGCTGCCGGTGCCGGTGCCGGTGCCGGTGCCGGTGCTGGTGCCGCTGCTGGCGCAGGCGCAGGTATGGACTCTGGCGCAGCCGGCACAGCGGCCGGTGCCGCGCCGTACTGCCAGCCGGCGGGCAGCAGGCCATCGACCCAGTGCAGGCGCCAGGCCATCAGCGCCAGCAAGGCCACCACGGCCAGCGCCACCAGGGTGTTGCGCAGGCCGTTGCCTTCCGCATAGGGGTCGCCCGCCGTGCGCCGTGCGCCCACCGGCACCTTGGCGGTCTGCGAGAGGCTGCGGCCCAGCGGCAGGTTGATGCGCATGCGGCCGTTGATGGCCCAGCCGCTGGCGTCCAGGATGGGCCCCAGGCTGCGCTGGCGCAGCTTGAGCCAGGCAATCATCATGCTGGGCCCGGAGATGGCCGCGATGAGGCCGACCAGGGCCACGGGAATCCAGGGCCCCAGGTCGATGAACTTGCCGAAGATGCCCACCAGCACGGCGCTGATGGAGCCCAGGGCCACGCCCAGGGCGGCCACGGTGCCCACATCGGTCTTGCGCGATGCGGCCGCAGCGGTGGCGGCTGTGGCGGCTGTGGCGGCTGTGGCGTTGGCCGCAGCGGTACCGGGCGCCGTGACCAGCTGGCCGGCCTGCGTGCCCAGGCTGGCGGTCACGCCCTCTTCCTTGGCCGAGGCGCGCTTGGCCACCTGTTCCTCCACCATGCGCAGGAATTTCTTGTAGGGCAGGAAGAAGGCCTGGCCGATGCTGGTGGGGTTCTCGATGAGCTTGACGATGGTGGCGTCCCAGTCGTTGCCCGCGCGGTCATAGAACACGCCGTTGCGGCCCACGAAGAGAAAGTCCACATCGCCCGCCGTGAAGGCCGCGACGATGGCTTTCTTCTTGCCCTCGCGCCGCAGCTCGCAGTAGGCCAGGCAGGTCTTGGCACGGCCGGCCAGCGCGGCGTGGGCGGCGGTGTCGCTCACTTCCACGGTCAGGTCGCAGCTGCGCGCATCCAGGTAGAGCGTGCCGGCCTGGAAGGCCGCGCCCTCGCGCCGGTAAAAGAGGCTGAACGAGACGAAGTTGTTGAGCAGCGCCAGCAGGTCGCGCTGCAGGCGGATGAGCTTTTCCAGCGCCACAGCCTGCAGGCTGTGTTCCTTCTCGGACTCGTCCTGGGCGATGAGGTCCAGCAGCGCGGCTTCCTGCCCGCCGTCCAGCAGCGCCTGCACCTCCTGTTGAGGCAGGGCATCGAGCGGCGTGGCGGGCCGGGCCGCCAGCCATTGGCGGCAGGGCTGCAGGGCGGCCTTGACCTGCTCCCACTGCGCGGCGGTGATCTCCTGCAGGTCCTCGCCCAGCACGGGCTGCACGGCCTGCTCGCGCAGCGCCTGCAGCGCGCCGGCCCAGGCGGGGTTGACGCCCTGGGCCAGCGGCAGCGCGCGGTCGGCCGCCACGGCGGCCAGCGGCAAGGCGGCAATGGCCTGGGCGCCGCTGTCCAGCACTTCGCGGCCCAGGGCGGCATAGCCTTCGATGGAGGGGTTGAGCGGGTCCTGCGCGCGCGTGTCGAAGGCGGCCAGCCGCGTGCGTGCGAAGAAGTCGTCCACCTTGGCTTGCACCGCGTCCACGGCGCGGGCGGCGGCCAGGGCCTGGTCGCGCTCGGCAATGCCGCAGCCCAGGGCTTCGGCACCTGCATGCCAGTCGCGCAGGGAACGCAGGTCGGCATAGAAGGACTCGGCCTGCTTGCGTGCGATGCCGGCCACGCCATCGGCGCCCGCCGCCGTGCCATAGGCCTTGCCGATGCGCTCGACCAGCGCGGCCAGCGCCTTGTCGTCCCCGGCGGTGGCGGGGCTGACGATGCCGTCGCCATTGAAGCGCATGGCCGCCAGGGAGGCCAGGCGCTCGCGCACCTGTGCCAGGCTCAGCGCGGCGCCGCCGGCCTGGCCGGACAGGGCCAGCATGCGCTCGGCCTCGGCATGCAGCAGGGCGCCCTGCTCGCTGTCGCGCTCCAGGCTGGACAGTTGCAGCACGTCGCCGCCATCGGCCAGCACCTGGGGATCACGCACGCGCGCCACGGCCCATTGGCAGGCGGCGATCAGCTCGGGCGGGCGAATGCGGCCGTCCTTGTCCTCGTCGATCAGGTCCAGCGTGTCGCTGTCGAACTCGATGCCGCGCGTGGGGCAGGCCAGGGCC
Organism: Delftia sp. NA_296.1; assembly: GCF_052692095.1. Taxonomy (NCBI): domain Bacteria; kingdom Pseudomonadati; phylum Pseudomonadota; class Betaproteobacteria; order Burkholderiales; family Comamonadaceae; genus Delftia; species Delftia sp. NA_296.1. Next base: position 274,329 of record NZ_JBQZGF010000008.1, read on the forward strand.
ACCCACAGCTTCTGGTCCAGCTCGCCGATGTGCGCAATGTCCTGCCCGGTGCGGATGACCACCTGGTCCACTCCACCGGCGCGAAAAAACTCCCAAGCATGTTGCTGCTGCATGAAATACCCAACGGCCGCTCTGGCCAACATTCAAAAAACGAAAACGAAAAACCGAAAAAGGGCCGCAGTTTAAAAGTCATTCGGCCTGCTCAATTGAAGACATTTGTCAACGATGGGCGTCAGCACAGGCTGTCAGGGCTGGCGCTTTGTGTGAAAATAAAAGCACTGAATAGATACTTTATTGCCTCCATGCCCTCCAACTCCACCGCATCGGCCCCTCAACAAGGCCGGGACAAGCTGCACCTGCAGCTGGCGCGGCTGTTCCGCAGCAAGGTGTCCACGGGCGCCTGGCCCGTAGGCAGCGCCATTCCCACGGTGCAGGAGCTGGAGGCGCTGCATGGCGTGTCGCGCACCACGGTGCGCATGGCGCTGGGCGCCCTGGTGGCAGAGGGCCTGCTGCTCACGCGCAAGCGCGGCGGCACGCGGGTGATTGCGGCGCCCTACAAGCCGCCGTCCTTTCTGCTGCCCACCAGCTGGAAGGAGCTGGTGGCCTTTGGCGCCCACATCGGCCAGATCACCCTGCACACCGGGCGCGACTGCCTGCCGCCAATTCCCGAAGGCTTCCCCGACGTGGGCCGCATGGCCCCCGCCTACGTGCACCTGCTGCGCGTGTACGACCATGACGCGGCGCGGTTCTGCCTGTCGCAGCTGTACCTGGAGCAGGAACTGTTCCCCGAGATCGAGGCCCAGCTGGAGCGCAGCTCCCTGGCCGTGGCCCTGAGCAGCGACCCCTCGCGCATTGCCGTGGCGCGCCAGCACCTGAGCGTGGCGCCGGCCGACGAACTGGCCGCCGAGCACCTGGGCGTGGCCCTGGGCACGCCGCTGATGCAGGCGCTGCGCTGGGCCTGCAATGCCGACGGGCTGCTGATCTACTGGGCGCGGGTCCGCTTTCTCAGCGAGTACGTGCATATGGAAATGGATCTCCTGAAATGAACCCTACCCCCTCCTCCCCGGCTTGTCGCCCGCATGCGGGCCGCGTGGCCTGGATCACCGGCTCGACCAGCGGCATCGGCCTGGCCGTGGCGCGCCATCTGGCCAGCGAGGGCGCAGCCATCGCGCTGCATGGCCAGGCCGCCGCTTCTGCCGAGACCAATGCGCTGGTGCGCGAGATCGCCCAAACGCACGGCGTGCCGGTGCGCCACTACGGGCTGGACCTGCGCGACGCCAGCGCCATCGCACCGCTTGCGCAGCGCATTGCGGCCGAGCTGGGGCCCATCGACATCCTGGTCAACAACGCAGGCATGCAGCATGTGAGCCCGCTGCTCGAATTCCCGGCCGGCAAGTGGGACGAGCTGCTGGCCGTCAACCTGTCGGCACCCTTCCACGCCATCCAGGCCAGCGTGCCGCAGATGCTGGAGCGCGGCTGGGGCCGCATCATCAATATCGCCTCGGTCAGCGGGCTGGTGGGCGTGGCGCGCAAGCCGGCCTATGTGGCCAGCAAGCACGGGCTGATCGGCCTGACCAAGTCGGTGGCGCTGGAGTTCGCCACCACGCCCGTGACCTGCAACGCCATCTGCCCCGGCTGGGTGCTGACGCCACTGGTGCAACGGCAGATCGACGCGCTGGCCGCGCGCGAGGGGCTGGATGCCGACGCGGCGGCGCGCCAGCTGCTGGGCGCCAAGCAGCCCTCCCAGGCCTTCGTGACCGTGGAGCAGGTGGCGGCGCTGGCCGGTTTCCTGGCCAGCGAGCAGGCTGCCCAGGTGCGCGGCGCACACTGGAACATGGACGGCGGCTTTGCCGCCGCCTGACATCGCCACGCCTCGCCCTGCCCCGCCAAACCCCTTTTTCATACCAACGACAGACAAACCCAACCAGGAGAGACAGATGTCCTTGAACGAAACCCATGACGCAGGCCTGCGCAGCTGGGTGGCCTCGGCCAATACCGGCGCCAGCGACTTCCCCATCCAGAACCTGCCGTTTGCGGTGTTCCGCCGCGCAGGCAGCCAGGAGGCCTGGCGCGGCGGCGTGGCCATTGGCGACCAGGTGCTGGACCTGGCGCGCGCAAGCGCGATCAAGGCGCTGGGCGATGCCGTGCAGCCGCAGCTGGAAGCCGCTTCGCAACAGCACCTGAACGGCTTCATGGCCATGGGACCAGCCGCCTGGTCGGCCCTGCGCCTGGCGCTGTCGCGCGCGCTGCGCGAAGGCGCTGCCGCGCAGGCGGCCCTGCAGGATTGCCTGGTGGCCCAGTCCGACGTGGAGTACACGGTGCCGGCCCAGGTCGGCGACTACACGGACTTCTATACCTCGGTGCACCACGCCACCAACGTCGGCAAGCTGTTCCGCCCGGACAACCCGCTGATGGAAAACTACAAGTGGGTGCCGATTGGCTACCACGGCCGTGCGTCCAGCCTGCGCGTGTCGGGCGTGGACTTCCGCCGCCCCATGGGCCAGCTGAAGGCGCCCGACGCCGCCGCACCCGCGCTCAAGCCCTGCGCACGCCTGGACTATGAGCTGGAGATGGGCATCTACACCGGCGCCGGCAACGCCTGGGGCGAGGCGATTTCCATGGACGAGGCAGAGAACCACATCTTCGGCCTGTGCCTGCTCAACGACTGGTCGGCGCGCGACATCCAGGCCTGGGAATACCAGCCGCTGGGCCCCTTCCTGTCGAAGAACTTCGCCACCACGGTCTCGCCCTGGGTCGTGACGCTGGAGGCGCTGGAGCCCTACCGCACGGCCTTCACGCGGCCCGCCGCAGATCCCCAGCCCCTGCCCTACCTGAGCTCGGCCGCCAATTCCGAGCGCGGCGCGTTCGACGTGCAGTTGAGCGTGGCGCTGGAGACCGGCCGCATGCGCGCCGAAGGCCAGGCCGCCCAGCAGATCACCCACACCAGCTACCGCCACGCCTACTGGACCATGGCCCAGCTGGTGGCCCACCACAGCGTCAACGGCTGCGACCTGCAGCCCGGCGACCTGCTGGGCACGGGCACGCTGTCCGGCCCCACCTCCAGCGAGGCCGGTGCGCTGCTGGAGCTGACCGAAGGCGGCAAGAAGCCCGTGGCCCTGGCCAATGGCGAGAGCCGCACCTTCCTGCAGGATGGCGACGCCGTGATCCTGCGCGGCTGGTGCGAGAAGCCGGGCGCCGCGCGCATCGGCTTCGGCGAGTGCCGCGCCACCGTGCTGCCCGCGCGCCAGGCCTGATGGCAACGGCAGATCGATCGGGGCCGATGGATCGGCCCGATTGATCTGCGCGATTGATCTGCGCGATTGATCTGCGCGATTGGTCTGACCGATTGATTCACCCGATCGATCCGCCCGAATGTCGTGATTCCGACAGCCATGAGTGCATGACACAATTGCTGACATGCCCGCCCCATCGGAAGACGCCATCTCAGCACCTCCCGCCACCATCGACTTCGGAAGGCAGGCGGCCCCTGCCCGGCAGGAGCCCGCCTTTGCCGAGCCCGGCAGTGCCAGCAGGCCCGACACGGCCGACTCTCCCAAGAGCCCCAGCAAACTGCCGCCCTCGATAGCCAGCGCCTTCGCTGCCGCAGCCTATGCGCTGCAGCACGGCGACGACGCCGCTGCCCCCAACGAGCGGGCAGGCGCCGGCGCACATTCCGGCGCCACCAGCTTCACGGGCGGACAGGGCACCGGCCTGATGCCGGGCCTGTACGCCAGCCTGATTGGCGAGCCCTCACGCGACTACTACCTGCGCCTGTTCGAGCGCTTCGACGCGCTGGGCAAGCCCTTGCCTACCTGGAATCTGGCCGCAGGCCTGTTCACCCTGCCCTGGTGCGGGCTGCGCGGGCTGTGGCAAGAAGGCGGCCTCTATGCGCTGGCCGCCGGCGGCACGGGCCTGGTCTGGGGCCTGCTGCTGCGCCCCGCGCTGGGCCTGCCTCCGGCGATTGCCCACGGCATCGATGCCACGCTGATCCTGCTGGCCGTTGCCATTCCCGGCCTGGGCGCCAATGCCCTGTACTGGCACCATGTGCGCCGCCACACGCTGCAAGCCATTGGCGAGGCCCCCAACATGGCCGCAGCGCACGAACGCCTGGCCCGCCGCGCGGCCACGCCCCTGCGCAAGCGGCTGGCCGTGGCGGCCGGTGCGGTGCTTGCCGCCGCTGCCGGTGCAGGCATCTGGGCGCTGTCGGGCATGCCACATTTCATGGCGGCACAGACCGAGGTGATCCCGTCCGAAGCCATACCGGCCGCTGCACCAGTTTCGCCAGCCGTACCTGCCGTTGAAACGCCAAGGACGGAACCGGCGCCCACTCCCGCCCCCACGCCCCAGCCGCAAGAGCCGGCTACCCAGACCGAGGCGCGCCCTGATCCGCAAGCGCCCTTGCCCGCCGCCGGCAGCACTGTCTCCGGCACGGTCGAACCCATGCCCATCGTGGCAGCGGCCGGCGCTGCAGGTGCCGTAGCGGCCACTGCAGCGGCAGCCATTCCCGTCAAGGCCGCGTTGGTGCCAGCCAAAGCACCTGCACCTGCGCCTGCAACTGCACCAGCGTCCGTGCACGCAGCCACGCCAGCGCCCGCAAAGCCCTCCAAGGTGGCGGCTGAAACCAAACCAGCCAAGCCAGCCAAGCCCGCCGAACCCGTCGCAAAGGCCGCGGCACCTGCCAAGGCCGCCTCGGCGGCTCTGGAGCCGGGCAACTACTACATCAACATCGGCGTGTTCTCTGAAGCTGGCAATGCCGGGCGCGTGGTGGAGCGGCTGGAGAAAGCCAAGCTGCCCACGCTCAGCCAGACCCTGCACAGCAACAAGGGCGAGATCGTGCGCGTGCGCTCGGGCCCCTTTGCCAAGCAGCGCAGCGCCGATCAGGCGGCGGCCAAGATACGCGCCATGGGCATGGAGGCCACGGTCTTCCACCACGCCCCCGCGGAAGGCCGCAGCGCGCGGCGCTGAAGCCTTTGCTGCCACCTGTTACTTCCGCATGCCTTCGGCTTCGCCTTGGCCCGGCTCAGCCCGGCTAAGGTATGCGGCATTGTCCGAGGCAGCGCGCCCGCGCCCGCCCTGATACTGCGCAGCAACACCCCATGAATCGAGGAGACAGACCATGCCGATGACCGCCCCCGCCCTCCAACGCCGCCTTGCCGCCCTGGCCCTGCTGGGCGCCACCACCCTGGTGGCAGGCTGCGCCGGCATGAGCAATCCTTTTGGTGGCAGCGGCGGCGGCGCGGCGCAACCGGCCCCGCGCCCTGTACAGGTCTGCAATGCGGCATCGGCCCAGTCCTTTGTGGGCAAGAGCAATACATCGGCCACGCTGGAGGCCGCCCGCAAGCAGTCGGGCGCCTACATGGCCCGCGTGCTGCGCGAAGGCCAGCCAACGACGATGGAGTTCAACCAGGAACGCCTGAACCTGGTGGTCGACGGCACAGGCCGCATCGTGGCCGTGCGCTGCGGCTGATCGCCGACCGATTGCGCTGTGGCGCTGGATGAAAAAAGGACGCCGAGGCGTCCTTTTTCAATCGTCGTCGGCCCGCTCACTCCGCCAGGAACAGCTCCTGCAGGTCGCTGAGGAAGTCAAAGCCCCGCTCCGTGGGCACCACCCGCCCCAGGTCGCGCGTGATCAGGCCCTTGGCCTGTGCGGCGTCCAGCCCCTTGGCGATGGAGGACAGCGGCAGGCCCGTGCGCTCCATGAAGTCCTGCAGCGCAAAGCCTTCGCGCAGGCGCAGCGCGTTGAGCATGTACTCGAAGGGCAGGTCGGCACGGCGCACCTCGCCGTCCTGCGCCAGCGGCGCGCCGGCCAGGGCCTGGTCCATGTAGCGCGCGGGATCGCGAAAGCGCACCTGGCGCACGATGCGGTGCGCAAAGCTGAGCTTGCTGTGCGCGCCCGCGCCTATGCCCAGGTAGTCGCCGAACTGCCAGTAATTGCGGTTGTGCCAGCACTGGTGGCCCTCACGCGCATAGGCCGAGATCTCGTAGCGCTGCATGCCCGCGGCAGCGGTGCGCGCGGTGATGCGGTCCAGCATGTCGTAGGCCAGGTCGTCCTCGGGGATGGCCGGCGGAAACTTGGCGAAATACGTATTGGGCTCAATGGTCAGGTGATAGACCGACAGGTGCGGCGGGGCGAAGGACATGGCCACGTCCAGGTCCCGCGCCAGGTCCAGTTCGGTCTGGCCGGGCAGCGCGTACATCAGGTCGATGTTGAAGGTCTCGAAGCTGTCGGCCGCCTCGCGCACGGCCGCACGCGCCTGGGCGCCGTCGTGCACGCGGCCCACGGCCTGCAGCAGGCGGTCGTCAAAGCTCTGCACGCCAATGGACAGCCGCGTGACACCGGCCGCGCGGAAGGCGCGGAAGCGGTCGGTCTCGAAGGTGCCGGGGTTGGCCTCCATGGTGATCTCGCAGTCGGCCTCCATGCGCAGGCGCGCGCGGATGGCGGCCAGCAGCCGGTCGATGGACTCGGGCGCGAACAGGCTGGGCGTGCCGCCGCCGATGAAGATGCTGTGCACGGTGCGGCCCCAGATCAGCGGCAGCGCGCTCTCCAGGTCGGCGACCAGGGCGTCGATGTAGCGGTCTTCGGGCAGCTCGGGGCCGTCGCGGCCATGCTCGTGCGAGTTGAAGTCGCAGTACGGGCACTTGCGAATGCACCAGGGCAGGTGCACATACAGCGACAGCGGCGGCAGGCTGCCCAGCTGCAGCGTGCCGGGGCGCATGTAGTGCTGGATGTCGCGCTGCACGGCGGCCTGGGCGCCGGAGGCCGAATCCTGGGGCTGGATGGGAATCATCGCACCCAGCGCTCGCGCACGAGTTCGATCATCTGCAGCGTGGCGCGGCCGCGGTGGCTGTGCGCGTGCTTCACGGCCGGGTCCATCTCGGCAAAGGTCTGGCCCAGCTCGGGGATGTACATCACGGGGTCGAAGCCGAAGCCCTGCGTGCCACGGCGCTCGGTGGTGATCTCGCCGAGCACACGGCCCATGGCGATCAGCGGCTCGGGGTCCCTGGCGCTGCGCACGCCCACCAGGGTGCTGACCATGGCGGCGCGGCGGTCGGCCACGCCCTGCATCTGTTCCAGCAGGGCGCGCACGTTGTTGTCGTCGCTTTTCTCGTAGCCGAACTGCGTGCAGTAGTAGGCCGTATCCACGCCCGGCAGGCCGCCGAAGTGCGAGACGCACATGCCGGCGTCGTCGGCAATGGCGGGCAGGCCCGTGCGCTCGGCCGCGAAGCGGGCCTTGGACAGCGCGTTCTCCACGAAGGTGCAATGCGGCTCGGGCGCCTCGCCCTCGAACAGGTCGCCCTGGCGAATCAGTTCAACGCCCAGCGGGGCGAACATGGCTTGCAGCTCGGCGAGCTTGCCGCGGTTGTTGGAGGCCAACACAATCTTCATCGTAGAAATCCAGTCGGGCGCCCGTGCGCCCTTTGTCGTCAATAGGTTCGGTAGTCCATGCGCGCCACCGGCACCGCTGCTGCGGGCCGGCAGCGGCGTTCAGCGCTTGAACTGGCGCTCGGCCGAGCGGCGTATCGCCTCGTTGATCTCGGCGATGGAGCGCTCGATGGCGGCGTCATCCAGCTCATCTTCCAGGTCTTCGATTGGCCCCCCCTGGATCGTGGATTCAAACGCGTCGTTCTCGATGTCCTGGGTGGAGATGCCCATGGTGGACTCGAAGGCGTCGGGCGTCTCCCACTCCATGGCGATGGCCGTGACGTTGTCGCTGGCATCGCCCGCGTTGCGCAGCGCCGTTTCCACCAGCTGGGGGATGGCCTGGGAAACGGTGCGGCCGTGCAGGGTGCGCATCAGGTGCCCTTCGTCCACGCTGCCCCACAGGCCGTCGGAGCACAGCAGCAGCTTGTCGCCCTGCTCCAGCCGGCGCGGCTCGGTCACGTCGTAGATGGGCTTGGACGGCGAGCCCAGGCAGGTGAACAGCACATTGCGGCTGGATGTCTTGAGCTGCGCAGCGATCTCGCCCATCTCCAGATAGGAGTGGTCGCGCGTGCGCACCAGCAGCTCGCCACCGCGCACCAGGTACAGGCGCGAGTCGCCGCAGTGGATCCAGGTGATCTTGCCCTTCTGGATGACGGCCGCCACCAGCGTGGTACGCGGCGTATCGATCATGCCCTTGGCGCTGGCGTAGCGCAGGATCTGCCGGTGCGCATGCAGCAGCGCATCGACCAGAAAGCCCTGCGGATCGTCCAGCAGCGGCTTGGCCTGGCGCTGGAAATGCACGGACATCACCTGCAGCGCCAGCTGCGCGGCGACCTCGCCTTCGGGATGGCCGCCCATGCCGTCGGCCAGCACGAAGAGCACGGCCTCCCGCGTGTAGCAGTAGCCCATGCGGTCTTCATTGTGCGCCCGGCCGCCGCGGCGGCTCAGCTGAAATACCGAAAACCTCATGGCTTGCGCTCCTGGCCGACGGCCGGCAGGCCTGCCGCGCCGCTGATCTTCTGCATGTTCTTCTTGGCGTCGGTCACCAGCGTGTCCAGTTGCAGGCGCATGCGTTCGGAGACACTGAGCTTGGTGTAGCGGCGCTCACCCTCGCGGCTCAATTCCTTTTGCAGCGCAAACACCGACTGCGGGCGCGAGCCCGGGTCCATGGCCATGCACCACTCGACGACTTCGATGAGGTTGTCCGAGTACACGCCGCGCAGCTTGGTCAGCGCCAGCGTGAGCCTGTCCTTGTCCTGGCGCTGCGGCGCCTCGTTGGGCGGAAAGCCCTGCATGCAGGCATAGATGCAGGCGCCAATCGCGTAGATGTCGGTCCAGGGGCCGAGCGACGCATCGCGGCGGTACATCTCGGGCGCGGCAAAGCCCGGGGTGTACATGGGGCGGATGAAGTTGCCCTCCTTGGACAGCACCTCGCGCGCCGCGCCGAAGTCGATCATCACGGCACGGTCATCATTGGTGATGAAGATGTTGGCCGGCTTGATGTCCAGGTGCAGCATCTTGTGCTGGTGCACGATGCGCAGGCCGCGCAGCACCTCGTCGAACAGCGAGCGGATGGTCGATTCGCGGAACACCTTCTCGGCCTTGAGCTCGCGCGCGGTGACAACGAAGTCCTGCAGGGTGGCACCCTCCAGGTAGTTCATCACCATGTAGACGGTTTCGTTCTCGCGAAAGAAGTTGAGCACGCTGACCACGGAAGCGTGCGAGATCTGTGCAAGGGAACGCCCTTCCTCGAAGAAGCTCTTGAGGCCCAGGCGGTACAGTGAAAGCTTTTCGGGAGCCACGGCGGGCTGCAACTCTCCGGGGGCACGGGTGGCCAGCGATGCGGGCAGGTATTCCTTGATCGCAACCTGCTTGCCCTCTGCATCCAAGGCCAGGTAAACGACGCCGAAACCGCCGGAAGCAAGCCTGCGCACCACCCGATAGCCGCCGATCGTGCTGCCTGGCGGCAATGGCGCCGGCTTGATCTTGGAAGACATTTTTCTCCGGTGAGTCTCAGGGATGAGGCGAAACCCGGATAATCGGGCAATTGCAAGCATCCATCAAAAGTCCAATGCCAGTTTACAGCATGACCGGATACGCCAGTGCCCAGCACGGCGCGTCCGCAGAAGATGGGGGAGCGTCGGGCCGCAACAGCCGGCTCGGTCTGGAGATCCGCTCGGTCAACAGCCGCTTCCTGGATCTTTCGTTCCGCCTGCCCGACGAGTTGCGCGCCCATGAGCCGGCCCTGCGGGCCCTTCTGACCGCCCGCCTCAAGCGCGGCAAGGTCGAAGTGCGCGCCGCCATCGACAACGACGACGGCAACTCCCTGCCCGACCCCTCCACCGCCATGCTGCAGCGCCTGGCCATGCTCCAGGACACCGTCCAGTCATGGCTGCCCGACGCTCGCAGCCTGTCCGTCTCCGACGCACTGCGCCTGGCCAGCGGCGGCGCCAACTCGGCCATCGACTGGAGCAGCGTGCTGCCCACGCTGGCAGAGCAGGCCCTGACCGAACTGCTGGAAGCCCGCGCCCGCGAAGGCAAGCGCCTGGCCACCATGCTGCTGGACCGCATCGCCCAGTTGCGCAAGCTCGCGGCAGACGCCACGCCCCTGGTGCCCCAGCTTGTGGAGCAGCAGCGCCTGCGCTTCATGGAGCGCTGGAAGGAAGCGATGGCCCTGGCCGAAGGCGCCGTGGCGCCCGAAGCCGCCCAGGACCGCGCCCTGACCGAGGCCACGGCCTTTGCCATCCGCATCGACGTGGCGGAAGAAGTCACCCGCCTGGACTCGCACCTGGACGAGATCCAGAGCCTGCTCAAGAAGGGCGGCGAGATCGGCAAGCGCCTGGATTTCCTGATCCAGGAACTGCACCGCGAAGCCAACACGCTGGGCTCCAAGTCCGCCACGCTGGAGCTGACCCGCATCAGCGTGGACATGAAGGTGCTGATCGAGCAGATGCGCGAGCAGGTGCAGAACATCGAATAAGCCCATCACAGATGCCCATGCGTAACCAAACTGCGCACAAATCCATGGATTACCCCGGAAACCTCTTTGTCGTCTCGGCCCCCAGCGGGGCCGGCAAGTCCAGCCTGGTGCGAGCCCTGCGCGAGTTCGATGCGCGCGTCTCGCCCTCCGTCTCCCACACCACCCGCGCGCCGCGTGGCCAGGAAAAGCACGGCCGCGAGTACTACTTCGTCTCCGACCAGGAATTCGACACCATGGTGTCGAACAACGCCTTCGTCGAATGGGCGAATGTGCACAGCCGCCGCTACGGCACGGCCAAGAAGGCGCTGGAAGAGCGCATCCAGGTCGGCACCGACGTGCTGCTGGAGATCGACTACCAGGGCGCGCTGCAGGTCAAGGAAGCGTTTCCGAACGCCGTTCTGATCTTCATCCTTCCGCCCAGCTGGGACGAGCTTCGCGCACGCCTGGAAAACCGGGGCGAGGACGCGCCCGAGGTGATCGAACTGCGCCTGACGAACGCGGCCGAGGAGATGGCCCAGGTGGCGAAATTCGACTTCGTTATAATCAATGAATTGTTCGAGAGCGCACTGTTTGATCTCAAGACGATCATCCACGCCCAGCGCCTCAAGTATGCGGCTCAGCGCAGCCGCCGCGCAGAGACCTTCGAGTCTCTCAATATTTCTGTACCCAACTGACGTTTCCCGGAGATCCTGATGGCACGCATCACTGTTGAAGACTGCCTGGAGCAGATCCCTAACCGCTTTCAGCTCGTGTTGGCCGCCACCTACCGCGCCCGCATGCTGAGCCAGGGCCACACGCCCAGGATCGAAACCAAGAACAAGCCCGGTGTCACCGCCCTGCGCGAGATCGCCGAAGGCAAGGTCGGCCTGGAGATGCTGAAGAAGGTTCCGGGCTGATTTGCTGCAAAGCAACACAATGGCCCCACAAAGAGCACCGCACAGCGGTGCTTTTTTTACATGAAGCCTGCACAAACCCGCATGCACGCTACATTTAAGTCATGAAAGCGGCCTTGACTTCGTTCACAGCCCCCTCTGATCCCGTACCGACACCCCGGCCCGAGCGCATGTCTGCAGAGCAGGCAGCGAGCGTGTCGGCCAATGCCTTTGCCGGACTGATGGAGCACCTGGGTTACCTGGATGCCACCAGCATCGAGCAGGTGCGCGAAGCCTATGCCTTTGCCGACCTGGCCCACAGCGACCAGTGGCGCAGCAGCGGCGAACCCTACATCACCCATCCCATTGCCGTCACCGCGCTGTGCGCGAGCTGGAAGCTCGACGCCCCGGCCCTGATGGCCGCGCTGCTGCACGATGCGATGGAAGACTGCGGCGTCACCAAGGCGGACCTCGCCCAGCGCTTCGGCCAGGACGTGGCCGAGCTGGTCGACGGCCTCACCAAGCTGGACAAGCTGCAGTTCAACACGCGTGAGGAAAACCAGGCCGAGTCCTTCCGCAAGATGCTGCTGGCCATGGCGCGCGATGTGCGCGTCATCCTGATCAAGCTGGCCGACCGCACCCACAACATGCGCACCATGGGCGACATGCCGCGCAACAAGTGGGGCCGCATCTCGTCGGAGACGCTGGAGATCTACGCACCCATCGCCCACCGCCTGGGCCTGAACCAGACCTACCGCGAGCTGCAGGACCTGGCCTTCCGCCACCTGCATCCCTGGCGCTATGCCACGCTGGAAAAGGCCATCGCCCGCTCGCGCAAGCGCCGCCGCGACCTGGTCCAGCGCGTGCAGGACGAGGTCAATGCGGAGTTCGCCGGCGCAGGCCTGCAGGCACGCCTGGCAGGGCGCGAAAGCACGCTGTATTCGCTCTATCTGCGCATGGAGAAGAACCAGCTGAGCTTTGCCAAGGTGACGGACGTCTACGGGTTTCGCGTCATCCTGCCGCGCGTGATCGACTGCTACACCGCGCTGGGCGTGCTGCACCAGATGTACAAGCCCATGCCGGGCCGCTTCAAGGACTACATCGCCATTGCCAAGAACAATGGCTACCAGTCGCTGCACACCACGCTGGTGGGCCCCTCGGGCGTGAACATCGAGTTCCAGATCCGCACCGAGGAAATGCACATCGTCGCCGAGGCCGGCGTCGCCGCGCACTGGCTGTACAAGGCCCAGCCCGGCCACGATTCCGAACAGCTGGGCACGCAGTGGCTGCAGTCGCTGCTGGACATCCAGAACGAGACGCGCGATGCGGCCGAGTTCTGGGACCACGTCAAGGTGGACCTGTTCCCCGACGCCGTCTACGTGTTCACGCCCAAGAGCGAGATCATGGCCATGCCGCGCGGCGCCACCGTGGTGGACTTCGCCTATGCCATCCACAGCAAGGTCGGCAACCACATGACGGCCGCCCGGATCAACAACGAGGAAGTGCCGCTGCGCACCGAACTCAAGAGCGGCGACGTGGTGCAGATCGTCACCTCCGAGGACGCCACGCCCAACCCGGCCTGGCTGGGCTTCGTGAAGACGGGCCGCGCGCGCTCCAAGATCCGCCACTACCTGAAGTCGGCCGCGCAAAGCGAATCGGCCCGCCTGGGCGAGAACCTGCTGGCCCAGGCCATGCGGGCCGAAGGCATGGATGCCGTGCCGCCGGCCGACGAGGCCAACCAGGCACTGTGGGACGAGGTGCTGCGCATGGCCGGCAGCCGCAGCCGCGCCGACCTGATGGTGGACATCGGCATGGGCCGGCGCATTGCGTCGCTGGTGGCCTCGCGCCTGACGGCGCTGATGGCGCGCCACGGCCACCGGCCCGACGCCCTGCTGCTCACACGCGAACGCTTCAACTCCAGCAACCGACCCTTCCAGGGCGCCGTGCTGCTGGACGGCTCCAACCAGGGCTCCATCCACTACGCGCAATGCTGCCGCCCCGTACCGGGCGACCCCATCGTGGGCTACCTGGGCAGCGGCGAAGGCCTGATCGTCCACCATGCGCAGTGCAAGATCGCGCAGCGCCTGCAGGAAAAGGACAGGGACCGCTTCATCGTGGTCGAATGGGCCGATGACATGGATGCTGCGCGCCTGTTCGAGGCACGCATCGTGGTCACCGTCAACAACGGCAAGGGCGTGCTCGCGCGCGTGGCGGCCGAGCTGGCCGGCGCCGAGGTGGACATCCTGCGCGTGGACATGGCCGACGAGGCCGCCATGAGCACCACGGACCTGTGCTTCGTGATCTCGGTGCACGACAACCAGCAGGTGGAGTCCGCGCTGCGCAACCTGCGCCGCGTGCACTCGGTGGTGCGCGCATCGCGCGTCATCCCCTGATGAACACTGCCCCGCTCCTGCGGGGCTTTTTCATTGCGCCAGGTCCTGGACCAGCTGCTGCAGAAACGGGCCGCAGTCCTGCTCGATCTTGAGGGCCAGCAAATCCTCGGAGCGCATGCGGCCCTGGTTGATGGCGGCCACCGGCTTGCCCTGGGCCACGGCCTCATGCACGAAGCGCAGGCCTGAATACACCATCAGCGACGAACCGGCGACCAGCAGCCCGCCGGCCTGCTGCAGCATGGCGCGCACGGCCTGCACCCGCTGGCTGGGCACGCCCTCCCCGTAGAACACCACGTCGGGCTTGAGCACGCCGCCGCAGTGCGGGCAGGCCGGCACGTCGAAGCGGCTGAAGTCGCGCCCCTCCAGATCGGCATCGCCGTCGGGCGCGGCCTGGGCGCTCAGGCTGGCCCAGCCGGGGTTGCGCTCCAGCAGCATGGCCTGCAGCACGGCGCGCTCCATGCCGGCGCCGCAGCCCATGCAGCGCACGGCGGCGATGCGTCCGTGCAGGTCGATGACGCCATCGCTGCCCGCGACCGTGTGCAGGCCGTCCACATTCTGGGTGACCAGGCCTTCGATCCATCCGCGCTGCTGCAACTGCGCCAGTGCCGCGTGGGCCTGGCCGGGCCTGGCCTGCGCCATCACGGGCCAGCCCAGCAGGCTGCGCGCCCAATAGCGCTGGCGCGTGGCATGGCTGCCCATGAAGGCCTGCAGCGTCACTGGCTGGGGGCGTTTCCACTGGCCTTCCAGATCCCGGTAGTCCGGAATGCCGGAGCCCGTGCTGCAACCCGCGCCCGTCAGCACCAGCCAGCGCCGGCCGGGCGGCAGCAAGGCGCGCAGGGCCAGCCCGGCATCGTGCAGAACCGGGGATGGTGATGGCGGCGGGGCGATGGCAGTCATGGCCGCACAGCATAGCGGCCCCACGCGCCCAATGCAGAAACACCGTGTTGCACTCCGAGCCGGGGCGCAGCGGAGACAATGGCCGGATGCACCACGCACACGCCACCGCCCAAGCCGCCGCACACGCCACTGCCCAAGCTTTTCCCACCGCCCGCCATCCCGCCGCGCTCAACCGTGCCGCCCTGGCCACCGCCCTGGCCGCCGTGCTGCTGGCCGGCTGCGCGTCCCGGCCGGCGCCTGCGCCGGTCACGGTGCCGCCCTCCATGCCCGCCCCCACGGCGCCTGTCGCGCCCGTGCAGCCCGAACCGGCCACCGCGCCGGATGCCGCCCAGCAGGCCGAAGCCACCAGCTTCGAAGCGTGGAAGCGAGATTTCGCGCGCAAGGCGCTGGACGCCGGCATCTCGGAGAAAACCGTGCGCAGCGCACTGGAGCCTGCCCGGCTGCAGCGCCGCGCGGTGCAGCTGGACCGCTCGCAGCCTGAATTCACACGCACACCCTGGCAGTACCTGGACAGCGCCGTATCGGCCCAGCGCATTGCCCAGGGCCGCGCCAAGCTGCGCGAAGCGGCTGCACCGCTGCAGTCGGCCAGCCAGCGCTATGGCGTGCCGGCCGAGGTGATCGCCGCCATCTGGGGCATGGAAAGCAATTTCGGCAGCAACTTCGGCAACTTCCCCACGGTCGATGCGCTGGCCACGCTGGCCTTCGACGGCCGGCGCGCCGCCTGGGCGCAAAAGGAGCTGCTCGCAGCCCTGCGCATCATCGACAACGGCGATATCGATGCGGCCCACATGATCGGCTCCTGGGCGGGTGCCATGGGCCACACGCAGTTCCTGCCCTCCGTGTTCCTGGCCTATGCGGTGGATGCCGATGGCGATGGCCGCCGCGACATCTGGGGCAGCCTGCCCGATGTGACGGCCTCCACGGCGAACTACCTGGCCCATTCGGGCTGGAAGACGGGCGAGCCCTGGGGCGTGGAAGTGCGCCTGCCGGCAGGCTTTGACCATGCACGCGCCGAGACCAGCGTGCGCCAGGACAGCGCGCAATGGGCGGCCGAGGGCGTGCAGGCCGTGGACGGCTCCGCCCTGCCCGCCATGGCCGATGCCAGCGTGATCGCACCGGCCGGCGCGCGCGGGCCGGCCTTCATGGTGGGTGCCAATTTCCGCACCATCCTGCGCTACAACAACTCCGTGAATTACGCGTTGGGCGTAGGCCTGCTGTCGCAGCAACTGGCCGGGGGCCCGGGCGTGCAGGCGGCCTGGCCGCGCGATCTGGCACCGCTGTCGCGCGACCAGTTGCGCGCCTTGCAGGCTGCGCTCAACGAACGGGGATTTTCAGCCGGGACGGCCGATGGCGTGATGGGCCCGGCCACGCGCGCGGGCCTGCGCCAGTTCCAGCAAAGCCAGGGCCTGGTGGCCGATGGCTATCCCACGCTGGAGCTGCTGCAGAAACTGCAGCCCTGAACGCTCACCCGGCGGCGCTGCCCGGCTCCGGGTAGGTGACTTCCAGCACTTCCAGCGTGCGCACGCCTGCGGGTGTGGGCAGGGCCACCTCGTCGCCCACACGGGCCTTGAGCAGGGCGCGCGAGACGGGTGCGATCCAGCTGACCTGCTGGCGTGCGCTGTCGGCCTCGTCGATGCCCATGATGGTGATGGTGCGCTCCTCGCCCTCGTCATCGACATAGGTGACGGTGGCGCCGAAGTAGATCTGCTCGCTGCCGGCATGCACGGAGGGATCGACCACCTCGGCGATCTCCAGCCGCTTGGTCAGAAAGCGGATGCGCCGGTCGATCTCGCGCAGGCGCTTCTTGCCGTAGAGATAGTCGCCGTTCTCGGAGCGGTCGCCATTGCTGGCCGCCCAGTGCACGATCTCCACGATGCGCGGGCGCTCGTTGTCGATCAGGTCCAGCAGCTCCGTCTTCAGCCGCGCGAAGCCCTGGGGCGTGATGTAGTTCTTGCCGCCCGGCGGCAAGGGCGGCAGGCCGACTTCATCATCGTCGTCGCCGTCGGATTCCTTGGTGAAAGCCTTGCTCATAGGGAGCCGATCTTCACACAGATCACCGCAGCAGGCGAAGACGCCGCACAAACCTCAACACAAACTGCGGCACAAACGAAAAAGCCTCAGAACTTTGCAGTTCTGAGGCTTGTCGTTTTGGTGCGGCTGGCAGGAATCGAACCCACGACCCCTTGGTTCGTAGCCAAGTACTCTATCCAGCTGAGCTACAGCCGCCAAGACAACGATTGTATATCAATTTCCGGCCTCTCCGCAAAAATTGCAACCATCGCAAACTCCGGGCCCCGTGACGCACCGCGCTGGCCTATATTGGCCGGTCGCGGATGCAGGCCCTGCCCTGCACCTGCGCGGGAGACAAACACAGCGAGCGGCCCGCTGCAGCGGCGGGAACGACAAGACATGACAGACAAGCGCGCGGCCACGCAGCCGCAACCGCCCGAGGGCGCCATGTGGGGGCAGCTGTTTCGCCGCAGCGCCCGCCCCTCCCTGAGCCTGCAGGGCCAGATCCGCGAGATGCTGGTCGATGCCATCCTCTCGGGCATCCTCGCACCCGGCGAATCCATTCCCTCCAGCCGCGAGCTGGCGCGCCACCTGGGCGTGGCGCGCATCACCGTGGTGCTGGCCTACCAGCAGCTGGCCGAGGAAGCCTTTTTGCTGAGCCGCCAGCGCAAGGGCCACTTCATCCATCCCGACGTACTCAAGGGGCGCACGCCGGGCGGCGCTGCGGCCAGCAGCACCCCTGGCGAAGGCCGCCGCACCGACTGGTCGCGGCGCCTGTGGCTGCTGCCCAGCCAGCAGCGCAGCATCGTCAAGGAAGAGGACTGGCAGCGCTACCCCTATCCCTTCCTGTACGGCCAGTTCGACAAGGAGCTGTTTCCCACGGCCGCCTGGCGCGAATGCTGCCTCAAGGCCCTGGGCGTGCTGGACATACGCCAGTGGGCGCCCGACCAGATCGCGCGCGACGACGAGATGCTGATCCAGCAGGTGCAGACCAAGATCCTGCCCAGGCGCGGCGTCTGGGCCTCGGCCGACGAGCTGATCATTACCGTGGGTGCGCAGCACGCCCTCTACATGGTGGCAGACCTGCTGATGCGCGAGGGCACGGCCGTGGGCATCGAGGAGCCCGGCTACCCCGACGCGCGCAACATCTTCAGCAGCCGTACCTCCCAGGTCATCCCGCTGCCGGTGGACGGCCAGGGCCTGCCGGTCACGCCGCTGCTGCGCCAGCTCGACTACCTCTACGTGACCCCCAGCCACCAATGCCCCACGGGCGTGACCATGCCGCTGGCGCGGCGCGAGGCGCTGCTGGAGATGGCCGAGGCGCACGACATCATCCTCATCGAGGACGACTACGAGAGCGAGAGCAGCTTCGACGGCCAGCCCATCCCGGCGCTCAAGAGCCTGGACCGCAGCAACCGCGTGATCTACGTGGGCAGCCTGTCCAAGAGCCTGGCGCCGGGCCTGCGCGTGGGCTACATCGTGGCCGCGCCCGAGCTGATCCGCGAACTGCGCGCGCTGCGCCGGCTCATGATCCGCCACCCTGCCACCTTCGTGCAGCGCACGCTGGCCATGTTCATCTCCCTGGGCCATTACGAGGCCCAGCAGCGGCGCCTGGCCCAGGCGCAGAAGGAGCGGCACGCGGCGCTGACGGCCGCCATGGCCGAGCATGCCCCCGGCTGCCGCATCACGCCCGTGCGCGGCGGCGGCTCGTGCTGGGTGCAGTTGCCCGACCACATTCCTGTCGAAGCCCTGGCGCAGCGCGCCGCAGCGCACGGCGTGCTCATCGAGCCCGGCGATGTGTTCTTCGCCCGCCCGGGCACGCCCGGCAGCTACATGCGCATGGGCTACCAGTCCATACCCGCCAACGACATCGGCCAGGGCGTGAAGGCCCTGGCCGATGCGATCCGTGAGGAGCAGCCCGAGAAGTAACGCAAGGAATGGCCGGGACCGGCACTGCCGGTCCCGCCGCCCCTGGGTCAGTACTTCTGCGGCTCGGGCTGCGCGGCCTCGGACAGCGAGGACACCACCGGCGCCACGCCACGCTGCAGGAACTGCCGCACGCCATAGGCCAGCAGCAGGATGCACAGGCTGGCCACGCCCAGCGCCAGCGGTGTGCGCTGCTCGGGGATGAAGGCCATGGCGATGACGATGGACAGCATGCCGAAGATGGCGAACCAGGTCAGGTACGGATAGCACCACATGCGCACCTTGAGCAGGTGCGGCGCCTCACGCTCCAGGCGGGAGCGCAGGCGCAGCTGCGAGATGGCGATCAGGATGTAGACGAAGATCGCCACCGTGCCGTAGGAATTGACCAGGAAGGCGAACACCTTGTCGGGCGACACATAGGACATCACCACGGCGCCGTAGCCGAACACCGTGGCCACCAGGATGGCGCGCGTGGGCACGCCGTTGCGGCTGACCTTGGCCAGCGCCTGGGGCGCATCGCCGCGCCGCGTCAGCGCGAATAGCATGCGCGAGGATGCATACAGCCCCGAGTTCAGCGCCGACAGAACGGCCGTCAGCACGATGGCGTTCATGATCTGCGCGGCAGCCGGCACGCCCATGGTGTTCAGTGCGCTCACATACGGCGTGGCGATGCCAACCGCGTTCCAGGGCACCAGGCAGGCTACCAGGAAGATGGAGCCCACATAGAACACCAGCACGCGCGTGATCACCGAGCTGGTGGCCTTGGCCACGGCCTTCTGCGGCTCGGCAGTTTCAGCCGCCGCAATGGTCACGATTTCGGCACCGAAGTAAAAGCCCGTGGCCGCCACGGCCCCGGTCAGCACCGGCACGATGCCGTTGGGCATGAAGCCGCCATTGCCGGTGAGGTTGCCGAAGTGCATGCCCTGCGACGCAGGCGTCAGGCCCAGCACGTAGACGCCGGCCACGAACAGGAAGACCACGATGGCCGCCACCTTGATGGAGGCGAACCAGAACTCGAACTCGCCAAAGGACTTCACCGAGACCAGGTTGGTCAGCGTCAGCATCACCAGCAGCACCAGGCTGATGCTCCAGTTGGGGACATCGGGCAGCCAGTAGCGCACCAGGTCGGCACCGGCCACGGCCTCCAGCGCCACGACGATGACCCAGAAGTACCAGTACATCCAGCCCGTCAGAAAGCCTGCCAGCCGGCCCACGCCGGGGCGGTCGCGCCAGGCCTCTCGCGCATATTCGTAGAAGGACCCTCCGCCGGGCATGGAGCAGGCCAGCTCGCCCAGCATGCGCATGACCAGCACCACGAGCAGGCCCGTGATGAGGAAGGAAAGAATCGCGGCCGGCCCGGCCGACTTGATGACGACGCCGCTGCCCACGAACAGCCCGGCGCCGATGACGCCGCCCAGGGCGATCATGGTCATGTGCCGCTGTTTGAGCCCGTGTGAAAGCCCCGGCGAAGAGGCTTGCTGATGTCCGATCATGTCTTGTCTCCTGTTGCGTTCAGGCGCCACGGCTGATGCTCTGTTGTGGTGGCTGCGCAGGTGCGCGCCTTGCCGTGGCGTATCCGGTGTTCCCGGTGGCACGGGGCCGCAAGGCCCCGCGCCGTCAGGCGGCCGCCACCGGCGGGCGGTCCTTGCGGAAAGCGTTCTTCACGGCGATCTTTCCGTCCTTGAAGGTGAAGACATCCACCATGCGCGCTTCCACGCGCAGGCCGTCGGCCTTGGTGCCCTTGAAGGTGCTCTCGGACACGCCACGGTCGCCCTGCACGAAATGGTCTCCATCGAGCCAGGCCGCATCGGGGAAGGCCTGCCAGGCCATCTGGAAACCCTCGCGCACCGCTTGGCGGCCGACGAAGCTGCGGCCCATGAGATCGGGCCCGGCCACGGCGTGGAACTCGCACTCATCGGCCATGAAGCCCATCAGGGCCTCGATGTCGTGGCGGTTCCAGGCCTCGGCAAAGCGGGCCAGGAACTGGGCATCCGGAGGGTTGGTGTCTGCGCTCATGCTGTCTCCTTGTCTGTGGTGGGTACCACGGCGCCGGGCCCCGGGCAGGGCCGCCGCGCCGCGTCATCGAAATGTCGATGGGCCATGGTAGGTAGCAGGCACACGGACCCGTTAGAACCAGATGCCATCAATCGTTAGGTCCAGGCGCGCGCACCGGCCGCCACTGGCTCTATCGAAAGCTGGGCTGTGGCGCTAACTGGCTCCATGGCCTGCTGGCTATGCTGATTCCATCGTCGGCGCACCGCCTTGCAGGGCTTGCCGGCATTGGCCCCATTCCACCGAATCCATAGCAAAAAGCGGCAGATCCCAAACCGCCGCACCAGGAGACATCCGCCATGAAAGCCGAGGACATCCGCCCCAGCCACCTGCGTCCCTACGATCCTCAGTACGACCCGCTGGTGGCCGCCAACCCGGGCCACGGCACGGGCTATGCGCCCACCTACTGGGTCGGCACGGCGGGACGACCGCCAGACGATGACGGCCCGGTCACCGGCGACATGGACGTGGACGTGGCCATCGTCGGCTCGGGCTTCACGGGCCTGGCCACGGCCCTGTTCCTGGCGCGCGAACACGGCATACGCGCCGTGGTGCTGGACGCCAACCAGACCGCCTGGGGCTGCACCAGCCGCAATGGCGGCCAGGGCCAGAACGCCAGCGGGCGCCTGTACCGCTCGCAATGGATCGCGCGCTGGGGCAAGGACGTGGCGCTCAAGCTCGACGCCGAGATCCGCGAGGGCTTCCAGACCTTCAAGGACCTGGTGGCCGAATTCCCCGAGTGCGAGCCCCAGCCCGGCGGCCACCTCTACATCGCCCACCGCGAAAAGAAACTCGACTTCCTGCGCAACGAGACCCAGATCATGCGCGAGGTCTTCGGCTACGACGCCCGCATGCTCAGCCCCGAGGAGCTGCGCCGCGACTATGTGAACGACGCCGACAGCCACGGCGCCATGCACGAGCCCGACGGCATCGGCGTGCACCCGCTCAAGCTGGCCTTCGGCTACCTGCGCAAGGCGCGGGAGCTGGGCGTCAAGGTGCACCCGGCCAGCCCGGTGCTGGGCGTCGAGACGCGCAACGGCGTGCACCACCTGCGCACGCCCGGCGGCACCGTGCGGGCGCGCGCCGTGGGCTTTGCCACGGGCGGCTACACCAGCAACGCCCTGCATGGCAGCCTGCGCTCCAAGATCATGCCCATCCTCTCGAACTCGCTGGTCACGCGGCCGCTGACCGAGCAGGAGCTGGAGGCCACGGGCTTCAAGACCACCCAGGTCATCACCGACACGCGCACGCTGCGCTTTTACTACCGCCGCCTGCCCGACAACCGCGTGCAGATCGGCAGCCGCAGCGCCGTCACGGGTGCCGATGCGCCCAACCCCATCCACATGGCCAAGCTGGTGGACGGCCTGCACCGCAAGTTCCCGGCGCTCAAGGGCATCACCACCGACTACTCCTGGTGGGGCTGGGTCGATGTGAGCCACGACATGATGCCGCGCGTCTTCCAGCCCGATCCGGCCCAGAGCATCTTCTACGCCGTGGGCTATGGCGGCAACGGCGTCTCCTTCTCGGCCCACGCGGGCCGTCGCATGGCCGAGCGCATCGCGGGGCGCCAGAGCAAGACCTTCGAGCTGCCCATCTACAACTCGGAGCTGGAGTATCCGAACGTCTTCAACATGGTGCGCTCGCCCGCGTTTGCGCCGTTTCGCCGGCTGGGGCAGCGGTTCCTGTACCACTGGTACTACATGCGCGACGAAAAGCTCTGAACCCCAACAGATTGCTGCTTGGGCCGGCCTCCTGCAGGGGGCCGGCCCTTTTTTTCAGCAGCGCCGGGGGCAGCCACCTGCTACCGGTTCCGCATCCAGTCGGCCGTGTTCATGAAGCTGGCCTTGAGGCGCACGCGCAGCTCTTCGGGCACGCCGGTCTCGCCCATGGCCTGGTCCATGCAGGCCACCCACTGGTCGCGCTCCAGGATGCCGATGGAAAACGGCATGTGGCGCATGCGCAGGCGCGGGTGGCCGAAGCGTTCCTGGTAATGGTCGGGGCCGCCCAGCCAGCCGCACAGGAACCAGAACAGCTTCTGGCGCGCATCGGCCAGCGTGCTGCCGTGGGCGGCACGCAGTTCGGCATAGCCGGGCTCCAGGTCCATGAGATCGTAGAAACGGTCCACCAGGGCCTGCACCCTGGGCTCGCCGCCGATCCATTCATAGGGGGTCTGGGGGGCGTTGTTCTGGGATTCCTCTGACATGGCGAAAAGCGGCTGGCGGCTGAGTGAAACCCGCGATTGTCAGGCATGTGCCATGTCCGTGCCCGTACCGGTATCCGTGGGGGCCCCGGCACGCAGGAACCCGTACACCGCCAGCGCCGTGAGCACCGTGATGCCTGCCAGCACATCCAGCAAGGTGCCAAAGGCCTGGCCATAGGCCGCCAGCACGGCGGGTGCAGACAGGCCGGGCAGCAGGGCCATGGCCTCGGCGATGTTCCCCGTCACCAGCAACTGCGCCGCGCGGCCGGTGGCATGCACCGCCTGCGCCGCCTGGGGCGCCTGAGCTGCCAGGGCCGACAGACGCCATGCCAGCAATGCAGCCAGCCCCGCGCCCACCAGCGCCAGCGCCATGCCTTCGCCCGCCACGCGCACCGTGCTGAAAATGCCCGTGGCCATGCCGGCGCGCTCGCTGGGCACCACGCTCACGGCCAGGCCATCCATCAAACCCCAGGGCAGCCCGATGCCCAGGCCGATCAGCAGCAGCGGGGGCGCCATCTGCGCAAAGGCCGTGCCCGGCGCGCACCCGCCCAGCCACAGCAGGCCCGCCGCGCACACCAGCAACCCCGCCAGGCACAGCAGCGCGGCCGAGATCCAGCGTGTGAGCCAGCCCGCCAGCAACGGCACGAACAGCATGGGCAGGGACAGCACAAACATCAGCTGCCCCGCCTGCAGCGGCCCCATGCCCTCCACGCCGATGAAGCGCACCGGCAGCAGCACCAGCAGCACCACGAAGGCATAGGCCGGAGCACCCGCCAGCAACTGCACGCCCACGAAACGCGGATAGCGAAACAGCGACAGGTCCAGCATGGGCTGCCCCGTGCGCTGCTGCACGCGCCGCTCCACGGCCACAAAGGCCGCCAGCGCCAGCGCGGCACCGGCCAGCGGCAGCAGCGCCGCCCCGCTGGACCAGCCCGCCTCCGGCCCCTGCAGCACGCCCCAGGTCAGCAGCGCCAGGGCTGCGGTGAACAGCAGCGCACCCGCCCGGTCCAGCCGCTGCGCCTTCGGGTTGCGCGACTGAGGCATGCAGCGCAGCCCCAGCACCAGCGCGGCCAGCGCCACGGCGGCCACGCAAAGCACCACGCCGCGCCAGCCCGCCACGCCCAGCAACCAGCCCGACAGCAACGGCCCGAAGGCCAGGCCCACGCCGAACGACGTGCCCACGCCACTGAAGGCGCGCATGCGCCCCGCTCCATCGAACACCTGGGCCAGCGCCGCCGTGCCGCCCGCCAGCGCGGCGGCCGCGCCCAGGCCCTGCAGCGCACGCAGCAGGTTGAACACGACAATGGCCCCCTGCCCGCCCAGGCAGGCCTGGGCCAGCGCACTGGCCAGCACCACGCCCAGCCCGGCCAGGAAAACGCGCCGCCGCCCGTGCAGATCGGCCAGCGCGCCGGCCGCCATCAGCGTGGCGCCAAAGCTCAGCATGAAGGCATTCGTCACCCAGTTCAGCGCCAGCGGCCCGCCGCCCAGCGCCTCGCGCAGCGCAGACAGGGCCACGGCCGGCCCGGTAAAGCTCAGCGGCATCGCCAGCGCCGCAAGGCACACCGACAACAGCACCCAGACCGGGGACGCATGCGGTCGCGCTGTGCCGTGGAGCGCACCCGGTGCGCGGGAAGAAGTCAGGCAGGAGGACATGGTTGGCAAGGCTTTCGCAATTTCCCGGCCGCATATGGCCAAGCATGCATGAACGATAAAAGCGCTGCAATGCCGTGAAAATAGGCGCCAGACTCCCCACACTCCCAACCCAAGGTTGGCAATCGACATGGACAGCTTCAGCGGACTCGAATCCTTTGTGCGTGCAGCCGACCTGCTGAGCTTTGCCGAGGCCGGGCGCGCCCTGGGCATCTCGGCCTCAGCCGTAGGCAAGAACGTGGCGCGGCTGGAACAGCAACTGGGCCTGCGCCTGTTCCAGCGCACCACGCGCCAGGTGCGCCTCACGCAGGAAGGCGCACTGTTCCATGAGCGCTGCCGCCGCATCCTGGATGAACTGCACGATGCGCGCGCCACCATGCAGTCCGCCGCCGAGGCGCCGCGCGGACGGCTGCGCGTGAGCCTGCCCACCATCGGCTACCGCTTCCTGCTGCCCGTGCTGCCCGAGTTCCAGGCCCTGTACCCGGAGGTTGACCTGGACCTGGACTTCAACGACCACCTGGTGGACGTGGTCGAGGCCGGCCTGGACGTGGTCATCCGCAGCGGCGAACTGGCCGACTCGCGCCTGGTCGCGCGCCGGCTGGGGCCGTTCCGCTTCATCCTGGCCGGCTCGCCCGACTACCTGGCGGCACGGGGCATACCGCAATCCCCCGCCGAACTGGCACAGCACAGTTGCCTGCGCTATCGCTTCCTGAGCAGCGGCAAGCTGGAGGAATGGGTGCTGCCCGGCATGCCGCCCCACCTGCCCGCCGCCCTGGTCTGCAACAACATGGAAGCCATGCTGGGCGCGGCCGTGGCGGGCATGGGGCTGGCCTATATGCCGGACTTCCTGGCGCGCGATGCACTGGGGCGTGGCGAACTGCAGCGGGTGCTGGCGGAGGAGCTGACGCACACGGGGCAGTTTTCGGCGTTGTGGGCGTCGAGCCGGCAGTTGTCGCCTAAGGTGAGGGCGTTTGTGGATTTTGTGGGGGGGAGGTTGTTCAAGGAGTCTTGAACGCGTCCTTCCCCTGCTGTTGCTCGTTTCTGCCCCTGCCGGGTGGTTGTTTTTCGAGGCCGGGTCTCGGCCCGGCGGCCGACTGCCCTTTCTTGATTCGCCAAGAAAGGTCAGATCAAAGAAGGCGACCCGAATGTCCGCGACCCTCCGCTTCGCTGCGGGCAACCTGCGTCGTGGCGGTTGCGGGGTTCGCCGTGAAACTCACTTCGCGCTGCGCGCTACGTTCAAACATCACGGCGAGTCAGATCACGAAGCAGTCCTGTCCTTCGGCAGGACTGCAACCCCGCAACCGCCACGCCGCAGGCGCTGACATACGGGGAGTTGGCTCGGGCCTTCGCTTCGCTCGGCCATTTTTTGGGCGCGCTCGTCGTCCAAAGCATCTATCATTTCGACCGGCCCCCTGTTCAGGGGCTGGTGCTTCAAAACACCTTTATAGAGCGGTGCAGCCTCCCCGTCAGCGAGGCCTTGTCACGTCTGGATCATCGGACCGTGGGTGCCTGCCCACGTCCCTGCGGTTACGGACGGGATGGGGCTACCCGCAAGGGCGTCCGCACGGCTCTGTACGTGTTTTGAACATCCCGTCCACCTTCTTCGCGCTTCAAAACGTAAAGCGGGTGGCTTCCATCTCACAGAGGAGAGCGAAACCATGCACGCCATATGTCCCATCCTGGTTACCGTCACCTGCAGGGCCAGGCCATGAAGCAGGAAACACGATCCACCAGCGCCAGAACCACGCAGCTGAACTTCTCCATCACCGAGGTGAACCGAATGGTCCAGATGGGCTGCAACGAGATCTCCTCCATCTCCCAGCTCGCCCAGGCATGGCTGCTATCGCCCGAAGGCCTGCGCGACACGGACGTGGTGACCAACGCCTTGCGCACCATCCAGCACAGCGCCGAGCGGCTGGCCACCTACGTGGAAGACGAGATCTATCTCCTGCGCAACACCGCCAAGCCCGAGGCCTGAAGCAGTAGCCTCAGCCCACGAAAAACAGCCGAGCGCAACAATGGCGCATCGGCTGTTTTGCATTTCCGGCAGTCGGCTATTGGCTATTGGCTATTGGCTGTTCCCCAGCCTCCCCCCTTCTGCCCACGCCTGCGTTGGGCGGGATGCGGGGTGGCAGCCCTGCCGAAGGACAGGGCTGCTTCGTCATCTGACTTGCCGCAGTTGTTTGAGCGAAGCGCGCCAGCGCGCAGCGAGTTCTGCGGCACACCCCGCATCCCGCCCAACGCAGGTCGCCCGCAGCGAAGCGAAGGGTCGTGGGCAGTTTGGGGCGCGCTTCTTTGCCTACTTTCTTATCGCGCGATAAGAAAGTAGGTCGGCCGCCGGGCCGAAACCCGGCTCCCGCCGCCAGAGGCACAACAAAATCAAAAACAGGTCAACCAGAAATCAGCCAATCCGAGCAATCACAGCCCCCAGCACCTGCGCCTTCCCCGCCTCAGCCACCAACGCAACCACCCCACTGCGATGCGCAGTCACCTGCATCTCCATCTTCATGGCCTCCATGACGGCAATCACATCGCCCTCCTTGACGGTATCGCCATCCGCCACCTTCCACGCATGCAGATTGCCTGCAATGGGTGAGGTGACGGCAGCGGGGTCCACGGCAGATTCGGCAGCCGGCGCGGCAGCCACACCGCCGCCAGCCGATGCCAGCCCCTGCAGCAGCACCGCAGGCAGGCCCAGCGACACCCGGCGCCCGTCGATCTCGACCGCGCAGCGCACCAGGCTGGCGTCGGGCAGCGGCTCGGCGCGCACGGCGGCGGCCAGGGGTTCGGCGAAGTCGGATTCGATCCAGCGCGTGTGGACCTTGAAGCCGTCGTTGCCCACGAAGTCGGCATGGCCGATGACGGCGCGGTGGAAGGGCAGGACGGAGGACAGGCCTTCGATGCGGAACTCGGCCAGCGCGCGGCGGGCACGGGCCAGGGCCTGTTCACGCGTGGCGCCGCTGACGATGAGCTTGGCCATCAGCGAGTCGAAGCTGCCGGGCACGACCGAGCCGGTCTGCACGCCCGTGTCCAGGCGCACGCCGGGGCCCGAGGGCGGATCGAACCGCACCACGGGGCCGGGCGTGGGCAGGAAGCCCCGGCCCACGTCTTCGGCGTTGATGCGGAATTCGATGGAGTGGCCCAGCGGCGCCGGGGTTTCGGTGATGGACAGGGGCAGGCCGTCGGCCACGCGCAGCTGCTCGATCACCAGGTCCACGCCCGTGGTCTGCTCGGTCACGGGGTGCTCGACCTGCAGGCGCGTGTTGACTTCGAGGAAGGAGATGGCGCCCGTCTGGCTCAACAGGAATTCCACCGTGCCCGCGCTGACGTAGCCGGCCGCCGCGCAGATGTCGCGTGCGGAGCTGTGGATGCGGGCGCGCTGCTCGTCGCTGAGGAAGGGCGCCGGGGCCTCTTCCACCAGCTTCTGGTTGCGCCGCTGCAGCGAGCAGTCGCGCGTGCCCAGCACGACCACGTTGCCGTGGGTGTCGGCCAGCACCTGGGCCTCGATATGGCGGGGGCGGTCCAGGAATTGCTCGACAAAGCATTCGCCGCGGCCGAAGGCGGTGACGGCCTCGCGCACGGCCGAGTGAAAGAGTTCCTCCACCTCGTCCATGCGCCACGCGATCTTCATGCCGCGCCCGCCGCCGCCGAAGGCGGCCTTGATGATGATGGGCAGGCCGTGCTGCTGGGCAAAGGCCAGCACTTCGCCGGCATCCTTGACGGGGTCTGGCGTGCCGGCCACCAGGGGAGCGCCGACCTGCAGGGCGATCTTGCGCGCCTCGACCTTGTCGCCCAGCTTGGCGATGGTCTCGGGCGTGGGGCCGATCCAGCGCAGGCCCGCATCCAGCACGGCGCGCGCGAAGGCTTCGCTTTCGGACAGGAAGCCGTAGCCGGGGTGCACGGCGTCGGCGCCGCTCTTGTGCGCGATGGCGATGAGCTTGGCGATGTTCAGGTAGGTGTCGGCCGGGCGCTCGCCGTCCAGGCCATAGGCCTCGTCGGCCATGCGCACGTGCAGGGCGTCGATGTCGGCATCGGCGTAGACGGCCACGGATTTCACGCCGTAGTCGGCGCAGGCGCGGGCGATGCGGACAGCAATCTCGCCACGGTTGGCAATCAGGACTTTTTTCATGATCAGCTTCTTTCAGTTGCGGGCAGGCGCCACCGGGCGCTCCCCGCGTTCAGTTCTTGGAGCCTTGCGCGCAGGGGGTGTATTCCTCGAAGGCGCGGATGGGGTTGAAGCGGATCCAGGCACCCACGGGAATCTGGCCGGCCAGATCGAGGTGGTGCGGCGCCACGCAGCCGATGACGGGATAGCCGCCCGTCAGCGGATGGTCGGCCAGGAACAGCACGGGCTGGCCGCTGGGGGGCACCTGGATGGCGCCCAGCGGCGTGCCTTCGCTGGGCAGTTCGCCGGCCACGGCGCGCTCCAGGGGCTGCTCGCCCGCCACGCGCAGGCCCACGCGGTTGGACTGCGGCGTGACCTGCCAGCGCTGCGCGGCCAGCAGGGCCACGGCCTCGGGCGTGAACCAGTCGGTGCGCGGGCCCAGCTCCACGTCCAGCACCACGTCCTGCCCGGTGGTGGGCAGGGACTCGGGCGGCAACTCGGGTGCGGCCACGGCCTTGCGGTCTGCAGGCCGAACGGGCAGGACCTGGCCCACGGCCAGGGCGGCTGGGCCGACATTCGCCAGGGTGTCGGTGCAGGCGCTGCCCAGCACGGGCGTGACGGCAAAGCCGCCGCGCACGGCCACATAGCAGCGCGCGCCGGCCACGGGCTGGCCCACGGTCAGCTGG
Organism: Delftia sp. NA_296.1; assembly: GCF_052692095.1. NCBI lineage: Bacteria > Pseudomonadati > Pseudomonadota > Betaproteobacteria > Burkholderiales > Comamonadaceae > Delftia > Delftia sp. NA_296.1. The sequence goes on from NZ_JBQZGF010000008.1 coordinate 303,523, forward strand.
TCGCCATCGGCCAGGGCCACGGCCTGGTAGCGCGGCACGCTCCAGCGCTGGCCGGACCCGGTGGTCACGGTCAGGGGCGCATCGGCACCCGTGATGGCGACCACGGTCTCGCCCTGGCTTTGCAGCGACAGGCCACCGCCCACGGTCTCCAGCACGGCCAGGTCGCTGGCATTGCCGACCAGGCGGTTGGCAGCCTTGAAGGCTGCCTGGTCCATGGCGCCCGAGGCCGAGACGCCCTGCCCGGCCTGGCCCAGGCGGCCCCGGTCCTGGAACAGCGTCATCAGGCCCGTCGCCTTGACGCGCAGCGCGTTGCCTTCATGCGGCGCGGCCTGTGCCACGGCAGGCGCGGGCGCCTCATCCACCTGGGCCATGCCTGCCGCATCGACAAAGCGCACGCGGTAGCCGGGCTGCAGCAGCGCAGGCAGCTCGCGCGCCAGGTCCCACATGCGGGCCGAGGTGCGGCCTATCAGTTGCCAGCCGCCCGGGCTGGCCTGGGGATAGACGGCGCTGAACGTGCCGCCCAGCGCCACGGAGCCGGCCGGCACGCGCGTGCGCGGCGTGGTGCGGCGCGGCACGTTGAAAATCGGATCGCCCCCGCTGAGGTAGGCAAAGCCGGGCGCGAAGCCCGTGAAGGCCACGGCGTACTCGCTGCCCGTGTGGCGGCGCACGACTTCCTCGGGCGTGATGCCCAGCAGCTGCGCCACGTCGGCCAGGTCCTCGCCGTCGTAGTGCACGGGAATCTCGACCAGCACATTGCTGCGCTCGGCACGCTGGCCCAGGTCGCGCGCGGCAATGCGGCGCACCAGCTCGGCCACGCCCAGCCTGGCGGGAGCGAACTGCACGAGCACGGTGCGCGCGGCCGGCACCAGCTCCTGCACGCCATCGATGGGCTCGCGCTGCAGCGAGCCCAGCAGGGCCAGGGTTTCATCGAGATCGGCCAGCTCCACCATCAGGGCCTGCCGGTTGACGGGTAGAAAACGCATGGTGTGCCCTCAGCCCACGAAGGAGGAAATGCGCACGCCCTCCTGCTCGAAACGTTCGCGCAGGTGGCGTGCAATGGCCACGGCACCGGGGCTGTCGCCGTGCACGCAGATGGAGTCGGCGGCAATGCGCACCAGGCTGCCATCGACGGCCTCGACCACGCCGTCGCGCACCAGGGACAGCATGCGTGCGGCGATCTGGTCCACATCGTGCAGCACGGCGCCCGGATCGCGGCGCGAGACCAGGGTGCCCTCGGGCGTGTAGCCGCGGTCGGCAAAGGCCTCGGCCACCACGGTCAGGCCCGCATCGCGCGCCCAGTCGATCAGGGGCGAGCCGGCCAGCGCCACCAGCACCAGGCTGGGGTCGATGGCGCGCATGGCCGTGATCACGTCGGTGGCCTGGCGCCTGTCGTGGGCGATGGTGTTGTAGAGCGCGCCGTGCGGCTTGACGTAGCGCACCTCGGTGCCGGCCACGCGGGCCAGGCCCTGCAGCGCACCGATCTGATAGATGACGCCGGCCACCAGGTCGGCGCTGGCCACATCCATGTTGCGCCGGCCGAAGCCGACGAGGTCGGGATAGGACACATGGGCGCCCACCATGGCGCCGCGCTCGCGGGCGGCCTTGAGCGTCTCCAGGATGCCTGCCGGGTCGCCGGCATGGAATCCGCAGGCCACGTTGGCGCTGCTGACGATGTCGAGCATGGCGGCGTCGTCGCCCATGCGCCATCCGCCCAGGCTCTCGCCAAGATCACTGTTCAGGTCAATTTTCATCGTTCTCTCCTCGCCGGACTCGGTGCACAGGCTCTCAGTGCAGCTGGCCGGCGTTTTCCTTCAGATCCTGGGTCACGGTCAGGGCCGTGCGAATGGTCTCGCGCACGGCAGCCACCTGGTCGGCCAGGCACATGCTGGGCATGCCCGGCTTGCGCGCTGCCTGCTCGGGCAGGGCCGGCACGTGGATGAAGCCGCCACGCGCGCCCGGCGCCGCCTTGCCCTGGGCCAGCCAGTGCATGAGCGCGAAAAACACGTGGTTGCAGACAAAGGTGCCCGCCGTGTTGGACACGGAAGACGGAATGCCGCGCGCACGCAGGTTGTGCACCACGGCCTTGATGGGCAGCGTGGAAAAGTACGCGGCGGGCGCGCCCGGGATCACCACCTGGTCCACGGGCTGGCGCGCCGCATGGTCGGGAATGCGGGCGTCGTCGATATTGATGGCCACGCGCTCGGGCGTGAACTCGCTGCGGCCGCCGGCCAGGCCCAGGCTGATGACCAGCACCGGCTGCAGTTGTGCCAGTGCCTCCTGCAGCTGGCGCAGCGACTCGCCGAACACGCAGCGCAGCTGCAGGCCGTGGACGGTGGCGCCGGCCACGGTCTCGCCATGCAGGGCACGCGCCACTTCCCACGAGGGATTGACAGGGTCCTGCTCGAACGGCTCGAAGCCGGTCACCAGGATGCGCGGGGAAGTGGAATCGGTCATGGCAGGGGTCCGCTCTCAGCGGAACATCAGGAAGTACAGCAGGAAGACATTGGCGGTCAGCAGGGCCAGGGCCGTGGGCACCTGGGCGCGGATCACGGCATTCTTGTCGATCTCCAGCAGCGCGGCGGGCACCAGGTTGAAGTTGGCCGCCATGGGCGTCAGCAGGGTGCCGCAGTAGCCCGAGAGCATGCCGATGGCCGCCATCACGGCCGGGTCGCCATGGTAGACGCCCACCAGGATGGGCACGCCCACGCCGCCCGTCATCACGGGGAAGGCGGCAAAGCCGTTGCCCATGACCACGGTGAACAGCGCCATGCCCAGCACGTAGACGGCCACGGCCACGAAGCGGATGTCCATGTTGATATAGGTGGTGGTCACATAGGCCACGGCCTTGCCCACGCCGGCGTCCGAGAACACCAGGCCCAGCATGCCCAGCATCTGGGGCAGCACCAGGGCCCAGCCCAGCGCATCGGTCAGGCGGCGCGATTCGCGCATGCCCTGGGCCGGCGTCTCGCGGGTCAGCCAGCAGGCCAGGCCCAGCGCCAGCACGCAGCCCACGCCCAGGCTCACCAGCGTGGTGGCCTTGGGGTCCAGCAGGGGCGTGCCACCAAAGACCAGGTGCGAGGCGCTCAGCGTGCCGATCATGGTGATCAGCGGAATCGCCAGGGCCGGCACGAACAGCTTGTTGCCCAGGCGCTTGGCGCTGGCCAGGTATTCGGCATCGCTGCGCGGCGCATGGCGGCCACTGCCCACGCCGCCGAAGCCGGCGATCAGCGCCATGGCCACGGCAATCACGCCCACCACCATGGGGGGCAGCTCATGGCCCACCAGGAAGACGGCCGCATACAGCGCCCAGAACAGGCCGCTGGACCAGCGCTTGGGATTGCTGGCATCGCGCAGCGTCATCACGGCCGTGACGGCCAGGACGAAGCCGACCAGGTAGTACAGGTGTTGGATGGTCAGCGTCATTTCAGGCTCCCTTGGCTTGGGTGGCGTTGGCGTTGGCGTTGGCTGCGTCAGCTTCGACACCGGCCTTGTACTGGGCCAGCTCGCGCTCCAGCATGCGGTCCAGGCGGCCCAGGCGCCAGGCGTGGATCACGAAGGCGCAGATGGCCGTGGGAATGCCCCACAGCGCCACGTGGATGGGCTCGACCTCGATGCCGGCTTCCTTCAGGAAGGTGGTCATCAGCACGATGGCGCCGAAGGCCACGAAGATGTCCTCGCCGAAGAACAGGCCCACGTTGTCCGTGGCGGCCGAGTAGGCGCGCAGCTTGTCACGCACCTTGGCGGGCAGGATGCCGAATCGCGACTGGGTCGCACCTTCGGCCATGGGCGCCAGCAGCGGACGCACCATCTGCGGGTGTCCGCCCAGGCTGGTCAGGCCCACGGCGGCCGTCAGCTGGCGTGCGGCCAGGTAGACGATGAGCAGGCGGCCTGCGGTGGCCGACTTGATGGAGCTGATCCAGTTCTGCGCGTGCTGGCGCAGGCCATGGCGCTCCAGCAGGCCGATCACGGCCAGCGGCAGCAGGATGATCAGCGGCAGGTTGCGCGTCTTGATGAAGCCCGTGCCAATGGTGGCCAGCACCTTGTCGACGGGGAAGCCCGCCGCCAGTGCCGTGCCGATGGCCGTGACGATCACGACCAGCATGGGATTGAAGCGCAGCACGAAGCCCGCAACGATGATGGCCACTCCGATAAGCGGCCAGAGATTGACGTCAGTCAGCATGTTGATTCCCCCTTCACACCCCGCGGTGCGGTGCGGCCGTCAAGCCGCCCCGCAGGCCCAACCCGGTGGCGTGGAGTGCGCTGCCAACCTGGTTTTGTTCAACAAAACAAAGAATTTGTCTTACAGAAACGAATTGTGAATAAGACAATCAGCGCATGCTGATAGTACAAACCCGCATATCGTTGCCCAAGGATTGAGCACGCACGGGGTTTTCAAATGCCAAAAACTATCGGATATTGAACATCCATAGAAGGCATGAACACAACAATGCCCCTGCCCCGGTATCGCCTGTGACGAGGCCGCCTCCTACAATGGGCCGCCCTCCCGGCCTGCGGCGCACGCGTGGCAGTCGGCGTGAATGGCACCTTCCTGCTCCCATCCCTTTTGTCCGAGCTCTGAATCCATGCAACGCCGTCAACTTGTTTCCCTGCTTCCCCGTGCTGCAGCCATCGCAGCGGTTCCCGCGCTGGCGCCGGCCTTCGTGCGCAATGCCTTCGCCGATGAGGCAGGCCTGTCCGCCAAGACCATCACCATCGGCTGCTCGGCCGCCATGAGCGGCCCGCTGGCCGGGTTCGGCTCCGACATCAAGCTGGGCACGGAAGCGGCCATGGCGCAGATCAACGCACGTGGCGGCATCCAGGGCCGCACGCTGCAGCTGCAGATGGTTGACGACGGCTACGTGCCCCAGCGCTCGGCCGACAACGTGCGGCAGATGCTCTCCAAGGGCACGGCCTTTGCCCTGCTGTCCTGCGTGGGCACGCCCAACAACGCCGCCGTCATCCCGCTGATCGAGGAAGCCGGCGTTCCCTATGTGGCGCCGTTCACGGGCGCCTCGTCGCTGCGCAAGGGATCGCGCAACGTCTTCCATGTGCGCGCCAGCTACACCACCGAGGTCCGCCGCCTGGTCCAGCGCCTTGCGGGCATGGGGCTCAAGGGCATTGGCATCGTCTACCTGGACAACGCCTACGGCCGCGAAATGCTGGAGGACGCCACGCGCGCCCTGGAGGCCGAGAAGATGGCCCCCGCCGTGCAGGCGGCCATCGCCACCGATGGCAAGAATCTGGCCGATGTGTTGAACAAAGTGGACGCGGCCCACCCCTCGGCCGTGCTGCTGGCCACGGCTGGCACGGTGTCGGTCGATCTGGTGCGCGGCCTGCGCAAGAGCGCGCCCGGCGTGCTGCTCACCGGCCTGAGCGTGACCCTGCCCAACGACAGCCTCAAGCCGCTGGGCGAGGACGCCCGGGGCATTGCCCTGACCATGGTCGTTCCCGCGCCGCACCAGGCCAAGCTGCAGGTGGTGCGCGACTACCAGGCCGCCATGCGCGCCCACGGACAGCAGGAGTTCTCGCTGGGCACGCTGGAAGCCTATGTGAACACACGCGTGCTGGCCGAGGGCCTGGAACGCGCAGGCCGCGACCCCAGCCAGGCCAAGCTGCGCTCGGCACTGGCCGGCATCCGCAACTGGGACATGGGAGGCTTCGTCATCGACTACAGCGGCCAGACGCCCCATGTCGGCTCCAGCTTCATCGACCTGGGCGTGCTGGGCAATGCGGGGCGCTTCATCGGTTGATGAAGGCGGGTGGCTTGCGGGCCAGGCCGCTGGCGGATCGGCCCATCGTTTCTTCCTGTCGCTGCACCAAGGAGCCTTCGCCATGCCTGCCGAACGTCACCCACTTCCGCGCCCCGCCTTGCACCCTGCCTTGCACCCTGCCTTGCACCCTGCCTTGCACCCTGCCTTGCACCCTGCTGCACATCCCGCTTCGCACCGGGGCCTGCAGCGCCGCCTGCTCATCCTGGCAGCGGCTGCCCTGCCCGGTCTTGCCCTGGCGCAGAAATGGCCCGCACAGCCCGTGCGCATCGTCGTGCCCTACACGGCCGGAGGCGGCTCGGACAACATCGCCCGTGCGCTGGGCACGGAGCTGTCGCGCGAACTGGGCCAGCCCGTGGTCGTGGACAACAAGCCCGGCGCCTCGGCCATGCTGGGCGCCGAGCTGGTGGCACGCGCCGCGCCCGACGGCTACACGCTGCTCCTGGCCGACATGCCGCACACCATCACGCCCAGTCTCTACAAGACACCGTACGACGCGCTCAAGGACTTCACGCCCGTGGCCCTGCTCGGCTCCTCGCCGCTGGTGCTGGCCGTCAACCCCAAGCTCAAGGCGCAAAGCGTGAAGGAATACATCGCGATGGCCCGGGCCCGGCCCGGCCAGATCAACTTCGCCTCGGGCGGCACGGGCACGGCCACGCATCTGGCAGGCGAGCTGTTCAAGCAGCAGACGGACACCTTCATCACCCACATTCCCTACAAGGGCTCGGGCCAGGCCGTCGCCGACGTGGTGGCCGGCCATACCGAGAGCATGTTCTCCTCGGCCCCCACCGTGATCCCCCATATCAAAAGCGGCGCGCTGCGCGCCCTGGCCACCACGGGTGCCCAGCGCTCGCCGGCCCTGCCACAAGTGCCCACGATGGCCGAAAGCGGCGTGCGCGGCCTCACCGTGCTGCACTGGTTCGGCCTGCTGGCGCCTGCCCGGTTGCCTCCTGGCATACAGACCGCGCTGCACGATGCCGTGGCCCGCGCCATGGCCACGCCCGCGCTCCAGGCCAAGCTGCAGTCCCTGGGGCTGGAACTGACGCCCCGCACTGCGGCGGAGTTCGGCGCCCAGATGGAGACCGACGCCGCACGCTGGGCCCGCGTCATCAAGGAACGCAACATCAAGGCGGACTGAATGCCCTCCCTGCACCATCACCACGACGCCGTTGACCTGCGCAGCGACACCGTCACGCGCCCCACGCCGCAGATGCTCGAAGCCATGGCCTGCGCCCCGCTGGGCGACGACGGCCTGGACGGCGACCCGACGGTGCGTACGCTGGAAGAGACGGCGGCCCAGCGCTTTGGCAAGGCCGCAGGCCTGTTCGTGGCCAGCGGCACCATGGGCAACCTCGTGGCCGTGCTCGCCCATGGCCGCATGCCCGGCGAGGTGCTGGCCGAGGCCGGCAGCCATCTGCTGAACGCCGAGCGCGCAGCCGCGGGCCTGACCGGCATGCACTACCGCAGCCTGCCCGGCGACGGCGGCCTGATCGCCCTGCCCGCGCTGGAGGCGGCGCTGGACACCTCGGCATCCGCGCGCTGCCCCAGCGCCCTCGTGGCCGTGGAGAACACCCACAACGCACGGGGCGGCAGCGTCGCGGCGCCCGAGTCGCTGGCGGCCCTGCATGCCCTGGCCGCCCGCCATGGCGTGCCCGTGCATACCGATGGCGCGCGCCTGTTCAATGCCGCCGTGGCACTGGGCCTGTCCTGCCGCGAGATCGCCGCGCACACGGACTCGGTCACCGTCTGCCTGTCCAAGGGCCTGTCGGCTCCGGTGGGCTCGGTGCTCATGGGCCCGGCCGACTTCATCACGCGGGCGCGCGGCATACGGCGCATGCTGGGCGGCACCATGCGCCAGGCCGGCGTGATCGCGGCGGCGGGCCTGGTGGCGCTGGAGCACATGGTCGATCGCCTGGCCGAGGACCACGCACGCGCCCGCCGCCTGCACCAGGGCCTGCGCGCCATCCACCCGGCATGGTGCGCGGTCGAACTGCCGCAGACCAACATCGTGCAGGTGCGCGTGGGCACCAGCGCGGCCGATGCGCGCCTTTGGGAGGCACGCCTGGCCGAAGCCGGCGTGCTGGTGCGCACGGGCAGCGCGGGCCTGCTGCGCCTGGTCACGCACCGCCACATTGACGACAAGGCCGTGGACAGCACCCTGCAGACCTTCACGCGGCTGCACCACGACAACTGAGCACCACGCGAGGCCGGCAGGAGTGCCGGCCCTGGCTACACTGCCCATCGACCCTTGCATCCCCCATCACCATGACCCGCAGCACCGATATCCTCAACCTGACCGACCGCGTGACCGAGCAGCTGCGCAGCAAGCTCATCGATGGTGCCTGGGAGCCCGGGCAAAAGCTGTCGGAGGCCTCACTCAGCGAAAGCCTGCAGATCTCGCGCAACACGCTGCGCGAGGCCTTTCGGCTGCTGACCAAGGAGGGGCTGCTGGTGCACGAGCCCAACAAGGGCGTGTCGGTGGCGGCGCCCAGCATCGCCTCCATCATCGACATCTACCGCGTGCGCCGCATGGTGGAGTGCCAGGCGCTGGCCCAGGCCTATCCCATGCACCCGGCTCGCAGCCTGATGCGCGAAGCCGTGGAAGCAGCCCAGCGCCACCGCGAGGCCCAGGACTGGTCGGGCGTGGGCACGGCCAACATGAGTTTCCACAAGGCCGTGGTGCAGCTGGCCGACAGCGAGCGCCTGGACACCATGTTCGAGCATCTGCTGGCCGAGCTGCGACTGGCCTTCGGCCTGCTGCGCGACCCGCACTTCCTGCATGCCCCCTATGTGGACATGAATGCGCGCATCCTGCAGCAGTTCGAGGACGGCAAGCCGGCCGAGGCCGCTGCCGCGCTCAATGACTACCTGGTGCATTCGGAGCGGCTGATTCTGGCCGCCTACGCCCGCCGCCTGGCTGAGAAGGGCATCAAGGTGTGAAACAGGCGGCACCCCCTGAGCGGCTGACGCCGCTTCCCCCTCTCTACTCGCTTCGCGAGGGAGGGGGACGACACCCTCGGGGCGGGGCGGCGCGGCCGGCGTAGGCCCTTCCTCGGTGTCCCCGGCTTTGGGCAGTGCCGGTTTCATTGGCGGTGTTCAGCGCACAACACTGGCTCGCATTCAACGCCGCGCGTCCAGGCTCCAGCGCGCCACGGGCGCCAGCATCAGTTGCACGAATCCCCCGGCGATCGCCAGGTTCTTCAGGAACTGCACCAGCTGGCCCTTGTCGCCGAACTGGTTGTGGAACATCAGCGCCGACATGACGCTGAACACGGCCATCACGGCCGCGGCCTCGCGGGTGCGCCAGCCCAGCAGCAGGGCCGTGGCCACGCCCAGCTCCACCACCAGCGCCATGGCATACGACAGCATGGGCAGCGGCAGGCCCGCCTTGGCGATATAGGCCATGGTGCCCTCCGGCCCCATCAGCTTGCCGATGCCGCTGTAGATGAACAGCAGGCTCAGCAGCACCCGGGCCAGCAGCGGTGCGAAGTCGGCCCAGGGCGATGCTGCGGCGTGGGCAGCGCGATGCGTGGCGGCGCGCGTCATCGCATCAGCCCGGGACACGGCCGGAACCCTGGCCTTCGGCCGCCTTCACCGAGCCACCCAGGCGCTGCACTTCGGCCAGGTACTCGGGGCCGCTGCGCATGCGCTGGTACTGGGCCAGGCGCTGCTGGTAGTCGGCATCCCAGTGGTTCACGTCGGACTCGCGGTAGACGTTGAGGCCGGCGCGGTTCCACAGGGCCAGGTCGGCCTGCACTTCGGCGCGCGACAGCGCGGGGCCGGAGGCGGCGGGCTCGGCGCCGAACCAGGTTTCTGCAGATACCGTGGCGGCCGGTGCGGCCGAGGCCATGCCCGACCACAAGGCGGAGGAAAGGGAAACGATGGCGAAGAGGGTCTTTGCGTGCTTCATGGCGAATCCTTTGTCAAATCCTGCAGCGCGTGATTGCGTTCTGCATGGCTGCAGTCTCGTCTTCGCCCGCCTGCGCGTCAGTGCCTAAACGCACAGCTTTGCGCAAACTCTCCGGTTCCCGCGCTCACCGTCCACGCCCACCATCCGAGCTCAGGGCCACTGCAGGCCGGGCCGCGCCACATGCAGGGCCTGCAGGGGCTCGGAGCGCCCGCGCACCTGCACCTGCCGGACTTCGCCCAGGCCGTCGGCCACGCCCGCGCGGCGCGCCACCTCCAGCGACAGCACCAGCCGCGCCTGGGCGCTCTTGGTGTATTCCTGCAGGCGGCTGGCCGTGTTGACCACCTCGCCCACGGCCGTGAAGGTGGTGGTGTGCTCGAAGCCCACGCGCCCCACGGCGGCGCGCCCCGCATGCAGGCCCATGCCGAAATCCACCGGCTGGCCGAACTGCGCCTCGAAGGTGTGGCTCCATTGCTGCATGCGCCGGTCGATGAGGGCGCTGGCCTGCACGGCCTGGCGGCAGGCCGTGTCCAGGTCGGTATCCAGGCCGAAGATGGCCATCACGCTGTCGCCGATGAACTGGTTGGCCATGCCGCCGCTGTCGTGCACGGCCTGGCCCACGCGCTCGAAATACTGGTCCAGAACCCAGGACAGATCCACGGGCCATTGCCGCTCGGCCAGGCCCGACCAGCGGCGCAGGTCCACGAACAGGATGGCCACCGCGCGCACTTCGCGGACCTCGCGCTGCTCATCACCCCGCCCGGACTGGGCGGCTGCCGGCGAGCGGAACAGCGGCGCCACCTGCACATCGCCCGTGGGCCGCAACTGGCAGGCCAGCCGCACGTCCTGGGGCGCGCCCACGCGCTCCAGCGTGAGGCGCTCGTCCCGCCCCGGCGCGGGCAGGTGGGCCGCCGGGCCGGACACGCGCACCCGGCAGGTGGAGCAGCGCGCCCTGCCGCCGCACAGCGACAAATGGGCAATGCCATGCTCGCGGCTGGCTTCGAGCACGCTCATGCCCTGGGCCACCTGCACGGTGCGGCCCGGATAGTGCAGCAGCACCTGGCGGGCGCCGCGCAGGCGCATGCGCCGCCACAGCCAGGGGCCGGCCAGCAGCGCGGCCAGGCAGGCCAGCCAGCCCTGGCGCAGCCCGGTCGTCAGCGCGCGCAGCCACTGCGATGCCTCGGGCGAGGGGCCGGCCGGCGCTGGCAGGCCGGCCGCCGCGATCTCGCGCGCCATGGAGACGATGCCCAGCGCCGCCAGCACGGGCAGCAGCACGGCGGCCGTGAGCAGCAGCGGCTGCCAGCGCCGCCACCAGCCGCGCGCACGCAGGGCCATGTGCAGGCCCATGCAGCCATGGGTCCAGGCGGCCGTCATCAGCAGCAGCTGGATGGCCATGCTGGACGGATTCCAGGAAGAACGCACGATGCGCGCATACGAGGGGTCCACGCCCCAGGCCTCCTGTGCCAGCCGCGTGGCCGGCACGTGCAGGGCCAGCAGCAGCGGCAGGCCCAGCCCCAGCAGCAGCCGCACGGCCTCCAGCGCCGGCATGCGCAGGCTGCGCCGCCGCGCCAGCGCCTGCAGCGCCAGCCCCATGTGCGCGGCCAGCGCGCCATAGAGCAGCAGGCTGCCGGGCAGGGATCGCCACACGCCGTGGACCAGCTCGCGCACGGCCTCGGCCGTGCCCAGCGAGACCAGGCCCAGGGCGTGATTGAACAGGTGCAGCGCCGCATAGGTCCACAGCACCAGGCCGGTGGACCAGTGGAGGCTGCGCAGGGACGGCAGAGCCGGCAAAGCCGGATGAGGGACACGGGCCATGGAAAGCGATGATGCGCCCGACGGCGGAAGAAGACAGGAGAAGACCGCAAGAACGGCAGCTTGAAGGAACTTAGGCCGGGCCTGGCCGATCCAGAATCTTTGTACCTTACGCCCGCTATTGGTTCCATGGCCCACCCCACCCAGCCCTCCAGTTTCGCCCTGCGCGGCATCGCCCTGTTCGAGGGCCTGGGCAGCGCCAGCCTGGACCGCATCGCCGCCGACTGCGAATGGCGCCCGCTGCAGGCCCGCCAGCCCGTGTTCAGCCGCTGCTCCACGGGCAGCGACGTGTTCTTCCTGGTCAGCGGGCGCGTGCGCATCACCACCTATTCGCCGGGCGGGCGCGAGGTCAGCTTCCGCGACTACGGGCCCGGCGAGCACTTCGGCGACCTGGCCGCCATTGACGGCCAGGCCCGCTCCACCGATGTGGTCACCCTGGAATCCTCGCTGCTGGCCAGCCTCTCGCGCCAGGACTTCCTGGCCCTGCTGGCGCGCGAGCCCGCCATCGCCCTGCGCATGATGGAAGGCCTGGCCGGCCTGGTGCGGCGACTGACCGACCGCGTCATGGAGCTGAGCACCCTGGGCGTGCCCACGCGCCTGCACATGGAGCTGCTGCGCCTGGCGCGGGAGGCGGGCGTCTCGCCCGAGCACACGGCCCTCATCAGCCCCGTGCCTTCGCACTCGGTGCTGGCCAGCAAGATCAGCACCAACCGCGAGCAGGTCACGCGCGAGCTGGGCGCCCTCACCCGGCGCGGCCTGCTGCGCAAGGAGGGGCGCCAGGCGCTGCTGGTGACCGATGTGCGCGCACTGCAGGCGCTGATAGCGCAGGAAAGCTAGGCGGACTCCATTCGCCAGCCCTGCGGCGACCACACCAGGCGGTCGGTCAGCCCGATGGCCTGCAGAAAATCCTCGTCATGCGAGACCACGACCAGCGTGCCGGCGTAGCCGCGCAGCATGGCCTCCAGCGCCTGCAGGGAAGGCAGGTCCAGGTGGTTGCAGGGCTCGTCCAGCAGGAGCAGGGGCGCGGGCGGCTCGGCATGCAGCGCGCAGGCCAGGGCAGCCTTGAGCTGCTCGCCGCCGCTGAGCCGGCCCGCGGGCTGCTCCACCTGCCGGGCCGCCAGCCCGAGCCAGGCCAGCCGCGTGCGCAACACATCCACGGGGGTGCCGGGGCAGGCGTCCTGCAACTGCTCCATCACCGTGCGCCCGGGCTGCAACAGGGACAGGCGCTGGTCCAGGTAGGCACAGGCCTGCATGCGGCGCACCTCGCCCGCCTGGGGCGCAAGGCGGCCCGACAGCACATCGAGCAGGCGCGTCTTGCCGCAGCCGTTGGGACCGGTCACGGCCAGACGCTGGCCGCCGTACAGAGACAGGTTCAGGCGCGGCCCCGTGGACAACGAAAACGGCAGCAGCACATCGTCCAGCAGCGCCACCACGTCGCAGGCAGCGCCGGCCGGTGGCGGCGCCTGCATGCGGATGCCGGCCTGCAGGTCGATCTGGCGCGCCGCCTCGCGCACGCGCTGGTCCAGCGCCTCGCGCGTGTCTGCATGCTGGCGGCGCAGGCGGCCGGCCGACGCCTCGCTGCGCTCCTTTTGCCGGTCCAGCAGAATGCGCGCCTGGTTGGCCTCCTGGCCCTGGCGGCGGCCGCGTGCCTCGCGGCGCTGCTGGCGCTCCTGCTGCTCGCGCAGCTGCTGCGTTTCGCGGCGGCGCTCCAGCTTGCGCTGCTCCAGCAGTTGCACCGCCGAGGCCATCTCGCGCGCCTTGGCTTCGGCATAGAAGGCGTAACCGCCGCCGTAGCTGCGAAGCCCCTGCGGCGACAGCTCCACGATGCGTTCCATGCCATGCAGCAGACTGCGGTCATGGCTGACCACGACCAGGCCACCGGGCCAGCGCTGCAGTTGCGCGGCCAGGGCCTGGCGGCTTTCACCGTCCAAGTGGTTGCTGGGCTCGTCCAGCACCAGATGGTCGGCGCCCGACAGCAGCGCGCCCGCCAGGGCCACGCGCATGGCCTCGCCGCCGCTGAGGGCGTGGCCCGGCGTATCGGCACGCAGATGGCCCAGGCCCGCCAGCTCCAGCTGGGCCTGCAGGCGCTGGCGCAGATCCCAGCGGTCGGCCAGCACTTCGAAGTCGCGGGGCTCGCAACTGCCGCCCTCGATGCGCGCCAGCGCATCCAGTGCAGGCTGCAGCCCGGCCAGCGCCGCCACCGAAGGCTGGTCATGCCAGTCCGTGCGCTGGGCCAGGTACAGCACCTGCCCCGAGCGCAGGCAGCGGCCCTGCGAGGGCGCATCCAGCCCGGCCAGGATGCGCGCCAGCCGCGACTTGCCCACGCCGTTGCGCCCCACCAGGCCGGTGCGGCGGTGATCAAGGGTTTCGGAAAGATCGGAGAAAAGGGGGCTGCCATCGGGCAGCACGCAGGAAACGCCGTCGAGCGTGATCGTGGTATTCGTCATATCGCGGTTCATGGATGCCAACGCAGTTCCTTGCCGCTTTGCATGCATTGCGCGTGCGGTGGGCAGGGTCGGGAAAAGCGGGCCGCTGGGACAGCGGCAGCATCAATGGCGCATGGGACGAATACCTCCTGCAATGGCTAACGAAACCGCCATTATAGAAATCATGGGCCGTTCGTGCCGGCCACCGTGGCACCGGCGCCGCGTGCGAAGGCGCCGGCCTGCTCCGCTGGCGGCCCGGAACCGGTGGAGCCGGCGGAGCCGGACTGCCGGGCCGGGTTCGCAGGCGCCGGTGGCGCGCAGGGATTCAAAGACTGTGCCGGCGGGCGGCCCTGAAAGCACAGGGCGTTGAGCGCGATCCAGAGAGGCATGTTTCTTATGTTCCGGTATCCGCAGCGGGCGGGGGACGGCCCGCGCTGCCGCGCGGCCCGGCGATGCGCCGCTGCCATTCAAGGACGAAGACGAAGAAGACGGGCACGAAGAACACCGCCAGCACCGTGCCGCTGACCATGCCGCCGAACACGCCCGTGCCGATGGCGTGCTGGGTCTCGGCGCTGGCGCCCGATGCCAGCATCAGCGGCACCACGCCCAGCGCAAAGGCCAGCGAGGTCATGAGGATGGGCCGCAGCCGCAGGCGTGCGGCCTTGATGGCGGCCTCGCGCAGGTCCTGGCCTTCCTCGCGCAGTTGCTTGGCGAATTCCACGATCAGGATGGCGTTCTTGGCCGACAGGCCGATGATGGTGATCAGCCCCACCTTGAAGAACACATCGTTGGGCATGCCGCGCAGCAGCACGGCCGCCACCGCGCCCAGCAGGCCCAGGGGCACGACCAGCATCACCGACAGCGGGATGGACCAGCTCTCGTACAGCGCGGCCAGCACCAGGAAGACCACCAGCATGGACAGGGCCATGAGCAGGGGCGCCTGCGCGGCCGATTGGCGCTCCTGCAGCGACTGGCCGGTCCAGGCCACGGCAAAGCCGGGCGGCAGCTGGGCCACCAGCCGCTCCATCTCGGCCATGGCCGCGCCGCTGGACGTGCCGGGCGCAGGCGTGCCCGAGATACGCGACGCCAGAAAGCCCTGGTAGCGCACCAGCTGCAGCGGCGTCTCCGACCACACGGGCGTGGCGAACTCGGCCAGCGGCACCATGCCGCCCGAGGCATTGCGCACATTCAGCCTGAGCACGTCATCGATCTGCATGCGCGCGGGCGCGTCGGCCTGCACGATGACCTGCTGCATGCGCCCGGCATTGGGGAAGTCGTTGACATACAGCGAGCCCATGGCCGTGGACAGCGTCTCGCTGATGGCGGCAAAGCCCACGCCCAGGGCCTGGGCCTTCTGGCGGTCGATCTCCAGCCGCACGCTGGTGCCCGAAGGCAGGCTGTCCTGGTAAGCCGAGCCCAGCACGCTGCTGCTGCCGGCCAGCGCCAGCAACTGGTCGGTGGCCGACTTGAGCGCGGCATGGCCCTGGCCCGTGCGGTCCTGCAGGTACATGGTGAAGCCCGAGGAGGTGCCCAGCTCGTCGATGGCCGGGGGCTGCAGCACCATGATGGCGCCCTCGGGCGCATGCTCCATGGCCTTTTGCGCGAGCGAGACTTCCTCGCCCGCCGTGGCACCGTTGCGCTGGTCCCAGTCCTTGAGCGTGGTGAAGGCCATGGCCGCGTTCGGGCCCGAGCCCGCGAAGCTGAAGCCCAGCACCGAGATGCTGGAGGCAATGCCGGGGCGCTGCGCCACATGCTCCTCATAGCGCTTGACCACGTCCAGCGTGCGCTCGGCCGTGGCATCGGCCGGCAGCTGGATGGACGCCATGAAGTAGCCCTGGTCCTCCTCGGGCAGGAAGGCCGAGGGCAGCTGGCGCAGCGCAAACACCAGGATGGCCACGATGGCCGCGAACAGCAGCATCATGCGGCCCGTGCGCCGGACCAGGCCCGTGACATGGGCCTCGTATCGGTTCGTCAGCCGCTCGAAGCCGCGGTTGAACCAGCCGAAGAAGCCCTTCTTCTCGTGGTGGCCCGCCGCCACCGGCTTGAGCAAGGTGGCGCACAGCGCCGGCGTCAGGCTCAGGGCCAGGAAGGCCGAGAACAGGATGGACACGGCCATGGACAGCGTGAACTGCTGGTAGATCACGCCCACCGAGCCGCTGGCGAACGCCATGGGAATGAACACCGCCGTCAGCACCAGGGTGATGCCGATGATGGCGCCCGTGATCTCCTTCATGGCCTTGAGCGTGGCCTCGCGCGGGGACAGGCCTTCCTCGGCCATGAGGCGCTCCACGTTCTCGACCACGACGATGGCGTCGTCCACGATGATGCCGATGGCCAGCACCATGCCGAACATGGTCAGCACGTTGATGGAAAAGCCCGCCACCAGCATCACGGCGAAGGTGCCCAGCAGCGCCACGGGCGCCACGATGGCCGGGATCAGCGTGTAGCGCAGGTTCTGCAGGAACAGGTACATCACCAGGAAGACCAGCACCATGGCCTCGACCAGGGTCTGCACCACCTTCTCGATGGAGATCTTGACGAAGGGCGCGGTATTGAACGAGATGGTGTGCTCCATGCCCCGCGGCAGGATGGAGGCCAGCTCGGCCATGCGCTTTTGCACGGCGGCGGCCGTGCGCACGGCATTGGCGCCCGGCGACAGCTGCACGGCGGCGCTGGTGGCGGGCTTGCCATCCTCGCGGTTGGAGAAGGCATAGGACTGCGCGCCCAGCTCCACGCGCGCCACGTCGCCCAGCACCAGGCGGGAGCCGTCGGCATGGGCGCGCAGCACGATGGCCGCGAACTGCTCGGGCGAGGTCAGCTGGCCCTGCACGGTGAGCGGCGTGGTCACGCGCTGGCCCGGGGCGATGGGCGCATCGCCCACGCGGCCCGGGGCGATCTGCATGTTCTGCTGCTGGATGGCCTGGGTGAGGTCGCCCATGGACAGCCCGTAGGAGATCAGCTTGGCCGGATCGACCCAGACGCGCATGGCGCGCTCGGTGCCGAACAGCTGCACGCGGCCCACGCCCTCGATGCGCCGCAGCTCTTCGACGATATTGCGCGCCATGTAGTCATTGAGTGCCAGCTCGTCGAACTCGCCGCCCGGCGAGATCAGGCCCACCAGCAGCAGAAAGCTCGACGTGGCCGACTCCACCTGCAGGCCGTTCTGGCGCACGGCCTGCGGCAGGCGCGGCTCCACGGCCTTGATGCGGTTTTGCACATCCACCTGGGCCAGCTCGGGGTTGGTGCCGGGCTTGAAGGTGGCCTTGATCTCGGCCGAGCCCGAGGTGTCCACCGAGGACTCGAAGTACAGCAGGTGGCGGACGCTGGACAGCTCGCGCTCGATCAGCGAGACCACGGAGTCATTGAGCGTCTTGGGCGTGGCGCCCGGATAGGTGGCATACAGGCTCACCGTGGGCGGCGCCACCGTGGGATAGCGCGAGATCGGCAATTGCGGAATGGCGAGCACGCCCAGCAGCACGATGAACAACGCGATGACCCAGGCAAAGACGGGCCGGTGAATGAAGAACTGTGGCATGGACGCGAGGTCTGGTTTTCAATGCACGCCAGGGCGCGCTGCGGAAAAAATACGGCGCCTGGCGCCGACACATCTGAGGGGCCATCCGGATGCAAATCCAGATTGCCAGGAGGCATGGGGATGGAGGAAACTCCTGCCGGTGCGGCTTCGGCCTGCGGCGTGTTGCCGCCAGGGCCATTCATCCATGGAGCCGCTGCAAAGCTAACAGCTCTCCCACCCGCTCATACGGCATTGCCGCTGTGACTTCATATTCAGGGATTTGTTTCGCATGCCGGCCAATTGCGGCGGCACAGGGAAACAGCTTGCGTTCTTTCGATGGCATTTCGGCCCGGGAAATGTGGAAGAACGATGGAGATGAACACAGCCCCCGCCGCGACCCCAAAATGGCTTCTATCATTGCCCAGCCCTTGCCTTTCCAGCCATCGACATCGCTCATCCTCGTCGCCGAGGACGAGCCCGAGATCGCAGACATCCTGTGCGCCTACCTGGCCCGCAGCGACCTGCGCACCGTGCATGCCGCCGATGGCCAGCAGGCCCTTGAACTGCACCACCACTTGAAACCCGATCTCGTTCTTCTCGACGTGCAGATGCCACGCCTTGACGGCTGGCAGGTGCTGTCCGAAATCCGCCGGCGCGGCGACACGCCCGTCATCATGCTCACCGCCCTCAACCAGGACGTGGACAAGCTCATCGGCCTGCGCATTGGCGCGGACGACTACGTGGGCAAGCCCTTCAACGCGGCCGAGGTCGTGGCGCGCGTGCAGGCCGTGCTGCGCCGCTGCGGCCAGGGCCGGCTCCGCGATACCAAGCTGCTGCAGGCCGGCCCCTTTCGCGTGGACCTGGACAGCCGCGAGGTCAGCGTGCAGGTGCAGGGCGCCACGCATGTGCCCGAACTCACCGTGACCGAATTCAACCTGCTGGCCAGCCTGGTGCGTTCGCCCCGGCGCGTGTTCAGCCGCGCCGAGCTGCTGCTGAGCTGCCTGCCCGAAGGCCACACGCTGGAGCGCACCGTGGACAGCCACATCAGCAAGCTGCGCAAGAAGCTCGAAGGCCTGGGCCTGCAGGGCATGCCCGACAGCGTGCGCAGCGTGGGCTACCGGCTGGGGATGGACCCATGAGCGCTGCACAGGCCGCAGGCCGGGGAGTGCCGTCATGAGCGCAGCGGCCGGGCTGCGCCGGCAGGTGGTGCTGACCATGTCGGCCGTCACGCTGGCCGTGGTCGTGCTGTGCGTGCTGGGCTCGTACGCCTTCTATGCGCTGCTGCTGACCTTTCACCCGGCCAGCGTCTCCGACGGCTGGATGCCCTCCAGCGTGGAGCTGGCCTGGGTGCTGCTGACCCTGGTGGTGGCCATGCTGATCGCCATCTTCGTGGCCACGCGACTGTCGCGGCGCATCCTGCCCTCGCTGGACTCGGTGGCCATCAGCCTGCGCCAGCTGGCCGAGGGCGACCTGTCGGCGCGCGCCAGCACGGACGACAGCGCGCTGCACGAGGCCGCGCAGCTGGTGCACGACTTCAACAGCCTGGCCCGGCGCCTGGAAGGCATGGCGCAGGAGCGCGCCTTCTGGAGCGCGGCCATCGCCCATGAGCTGCGCACGCCCGTGACCATTCTCAGCGGGCGGCTGCAGGGCCTGTCCGACGGCGTCTTCCTGCCCAGCAAGGACATGCTGGCCAGCCTGATGACCCAGGTCGAGGGGCTGACCCGCCTGATCGACGACCTGCGCCTGCTGGGCCTGCAGGAAAACGGCCATCTGCAATTGCAGCTGCGCCAGACCTGCCTGGCCGGCGAGGTGCGCTCGGTGGCCCTGGCCGTGGGACCGGCGCTGGAGCAGGCGGGCCTGCAGCTGGCGATGGAGCTCGATGACCAGCCCGTGGTCTGCGACCCCGTGCGCATACGCCAGGCCCTGCTGGCCCTGCTGGAAAACGCCATGCAGTACGCGCAGCCCGGCCCCCTGCTGGTGGCCGCGCGCGTGCGCCACGGCCTGTGCACCGTGCGCGTGGAAGACAGCGGCCCCGGCGTGGCGGCCGACCTTGCGCCGCGCATCTTCGACGCTTTCCAGCGCGGTGAAGGCGCCCGCAGCCGAAGGAATGCCAGCGTGGGTGCAGGCAACGGCAGCGGACTGGGCCTGGCCGTGGTGCAGGCCATTGCCCAGGCCCACGGCGGGCGGGCGCAATGCCTGCCGGGCGAGCGTGGCGGCGCGCTGTTCGAGCTGAGCTGGCCGGCCTGATCTCGTCAGAGCCGCAGATCAGCCTGCGAAATCATCGGCCCGCACATGGCGTGCGTCCCAGGCGGCAGCCAGCGCAGCGGCCCGGCCCAGGCGCACGCGGCCCGATTCAAAGTCCACGATGCCCGCCTCCTGCGCCGCCGCAGGCCGCGCAGGCCGCTCGCGCGTGCGGCCGTCGGTGAGCAGCCACAGCCAGCCCTGGCAGGAGGCGTCTGCGCCGCAATGGCGCTGCAGCAACTGGCCCGCCTGTTCCACGGCCGCCTGCAGCGGCGTGCCGCCGCCCCCGCCAATGGGAGCGATCCAGTCGTCATTCCAGGCCGCAGCCTTGCGCGGTGGCAGGCGCAATTCCACGCGCGTGCCCGCAAAGCAGATCAGCGCCACCTGCTCGCGGCGGCGGTAGGCCTCTTCCATCAGCGACAGCAGCACGCCCTTGGCCCGCGCCAGTGCGCCGCTGCCGGCCATGGAAGCCGAGCAATCGAGCACAAAGCAATGCAGCCGCGTGGCCTGGGGCGGCTCGCGGCGGCGCTGCAGATGTTCAGGCGCCAGTGCCTGGGCGCCGCGCGCGGCCAGCGTGCGCGGCCAGTCCCAGCTGCCGGTGGGCGGCCCGCCTTGCGCCTGGGCCAGCCGGGGCTGGCTGGCGGCCTGCTGGCCCGCCCCCGCAGCCCTTGCCTGTGGCGCGGGGCCGCGGGGGCTCAGGCTTTTTTTGTGGCGGGCGCTCCCGCCTTTGCGGCCTCGCGGGCCAGCAATGAGGGCACTGCGACACGCAGCAGGCCCACGGGCTCGGGCGGCATGGCGCCCCAGTCAGCCTCGGAGGGCGGGCTGTCGCCTGCGCCGTTGGCCGTGGATTCCGCAGGCGGCCGGATTTGTGCCGGCGACTGCGAAGGCGGATTCGATGGCGCTTGCTGTGGGGATGGCTGCTGCTGCTGCGGCTGCGGCTGTGGCTGTGGCTGCGGCGCCCCCGGCTTACGGCGGTGCACCAGCACCAGCTCGGCCACGGCCTGCACATGGTCGGGCCTGACCTCGGCATCGCCCAGCCAGGCGGCCCAGGCGCGGGCGGCGCGCAGCAGCACCAGGTCGGCGCGCAGGCCGTCCACCTGGGCGGCAATGCACAGCGCGCCTGCGGCCTGCAGCACCGCGTCGGACCAGGGCAGCGCGCCGGCCGGCTGCAGGCGCTCGCGTGCCGTGCGCAGCTGCGCGGCCAGCGCGGCCTGGGCGTCTGCATGGCGGGCGCGGAAGGCGGCCGGGTCGGCATCGAACAGCAGCCGCGCGCGCACGATGGCCTGGCGCTGGGCCGCATCCTGCACATTGGCCAGGCGCACGCACAGGCCCAGGCGGTCCAGCAGTTGCGGGCGCAGCTGGCCTTCCTCGGGGTTCATGGTGCCCACCAGCACAAAGCGCGCCGCGTGGCGGTGCGAGATGCCGTCGCGCTCGACCACGTTGACGCCGCTGGCAGCCGCATCCAGCAGCACATCGACCAGAGCATCGGGCAGCAGGTTGATCTCGTCCACATAGAGCACGCCGCCATGGGCGCGCGCCAGCAGGCCGGGCGCGAACTTGAGCGCATGGCCGGCCATGGCCTGGCCCAGGTCCAGCGAGCCGGCCAGATGCTCCAGCGAGGCGCCCAGCGGCAGCGTGACGAAGGGCGCGGCATCGATGAGCTCGGCCAGCGCCCGCGCGGCCGTGGACTTGGCCGTGCCGCGCGGCCCCTCGATCAGCACGCCGCCCAGTTGCGGGTCGATGGCGGCCAGCAGCAGCGCCTGGCACAGCAGAGGCTGGCCGGCAATGGCGGCAAAGGGAAACAGCGGCGGCAGCGCGGGCTGGGCGCCGCTGCCCAGGTCAGGAGATGCGGTCATCCGCGCAGTCCTTCGAGATGGTTTTCATGTTCCAGCAGCAGGTCTTCCAGCTGCTGGCGATAGTCGCCGGGCTGCTCCCACAGGCCGCGCTGCATGGCTTCGAGCAGGCGCTCCAGCATGTCGCGCAGGGCCTGCGGATTGTGCTGCACGAGAAAGTCGCGCGTGGCCGCATCCAGCACATAGGCGTCGGCCACCAGGGCGTACTGGTGGTCGCCCACCTGCTGCGTGGTGGCGTCGAAGCCGAAGAGGTAGTCCACCGTGGCCGCCATCTCGAAGGCGCCCTTGTAGCCGTGGCGCTTGGCGCCGTCCATCCACTTGGGATTGGTGACGCGCGAGCGCACCACGCGCGCAATCTCCTCCTTGAGCGAGCGCACGCGCGGCTGGGCCGGGTTGGCGTGGTCGCCGTGGTAGAGCGCGGGCTGGCGACCCGAGAGGTGGCGCACGGCCGAGGCCATGCCGCCCTGGAACTGGAAGTAGTCGCCCGAGTCGAGGATGTCGTGCTCGCGGCTGTCCTGGTTGTGGGCCACCACGTCGAGCTCGCCCAGGCGGCGGCGCAGCGCGTCGCCTGCGGGCACGCCCTCGGCGTCCTGGCCGTAGGCGTGCTGGCTCCAGCCCAGGTAGGCCTGGGCCAGGTCGGCATCGCCCTGCCAGTCGCCGCTCTGGAACAGTCCGCCCAGGCCCGATCCATAGTGGCCGGGCGGCGCGCCGAACACGCGCCAGCCGGCCTGCAGGCGGGCCTGCACGGCGTCCATGCCCTGCGCCTGCAGTTGCTCGGCCTCGGCCAGGATGCGCGCGCGTATGGGGTTGTCCTCGGCGTCCTCGTCCAGCGCGGCCACGGCCTGCACGGCCGCGTCGAACATCTGCACGGCGCCCGGGAAGGCATCGCGGAAGAAGCCCGAGATGCGCAGCGTCACATCCACGCGCGGCCGGCCCATGCCCACGCGCGGCACCACCTCGAAGTCCACCACGCGCTGGCTGCCGGGCGCCCATTTGGGGCGCACGCCGATCAGCGCAAAGGCCTGGGCGATGTCGTCGCCGCCCGTGCGCATGGTGGCCGTGCCCCAGACCGACAGGCCCAGGGTGCGCGGGTACTCGCCATGCTCCTGCAGATAGCGCTCCAGCAGCCTGAGCGTGGCCTGCTGGCCCAGCTCCCAGGCGGCCTGCGTGGGAATGGCGCGCGTGTCCAGCGTGTAGAAATTGCGCCCCGTGGGCAGCACGTCGGGTCGCCCGCGCGAGGGCGATCCGCTGGGCCCGGGCGGCACGAAGCGGCCCTGCAGGCCGCGCAGCAGCTGGCGCAGTTCCTCGCCGCCACAGGCATCCAGCGCGGGCGCCAGCACGGCATGCACCTGTTCCAGCGCGGCGCGTGTCTGCGTCCAGTCACCGGCCGGGGCCTCACCTTCCAGCAGTTGCTGCGCCAGCAGCTCCAGGCGCTCGCGCGTGTCGCCTTCATGGCGCCAGGGCTCGTCGCTCACGGCCTGCAGGGCGGCGGGGCGCGCGCCGGTCCAGGGGCGTGCGGGCTCCATGCGCAGCGGGTCGAACCCGGGGCTGTCCAGCAGGTCGGCGGCCAGCGCCTGTATCAGGCCCTGGCCTTCGTCCGATGGGAAGCGCGCCAGCGCCAGCAGCGTGTCGCGGCGCTGGCGCCCTTGAGGCGATGCGCCGAAGACATGCAGGCCGTCGCGGATCTGGGTTTCCTTGAGCTCGCACAGGTAGGCGTCTATGCGTTCGAGCACGGCATCGTCGTCCTGCGCGGCACCGGGCGCCAGGTCCAGCTCCTGGTCCAGGTGCTGGCGGCGCACGATGTCCAGGATCTGGCGGCGCAGCAGCGCGCCGCGCCGCGCATCGACCAGCAGGGCGTCGTAGTACTCGTCCACCAGGCGCTCCAGGTCCTGCAGCGGGCCGTGGTTTTCAGCGCGCGTCAGCGGCGGCATCAGGTGGTCGATGATCACGGCCTGGCTGCGGCGCTTGGCCTGGGCGCCTTCGCCGGGATCGTTGACGATGAAGGGGTACAGGTGCGGCAGCGGGCCCAGGATGGCATCGGGCCAGCACGCGCCCGACAGCGCCAGGCTCTTGCCCGGCAGCCATTCGAGGTTGCCATGCTTGCCCACGTGGACCATGGCGTCCACGGCAAAGCGGTCGCGCAGCCAGAAGTAGAAGGCCAGGTAGCTGTGGGGAGGCACCAGCTCGGCATCGTGGTAGCTCGCATAGTCCTGCGCGCCCATGCCTTTACCGACCAATGCACGCGCCGGCTGTATGCCGACAAAGACATGGCCCAGGCGCAGGCCCGCGATCATGAATCGGCCCTGGCGCAGCAGCGGGTCGGCCTCGGGCGCGCCCCAGCGCGCCGTGATGGCGTCGGCCATGCCGTCCGGCAGCGCGGCCAGGCGTGCCAGGTACTCGTCCAGCGCATAGCTTTGCCAGGCCGGGCGCAGCGGCCACTGGGCCGGGTCGTTGGCAATGCCCTGCTGCAGGGTGTGCATCAGCGCCTGGCCATCGGCGGGCAGCTGCGCGGGGTCGCCCAGCTCATGGCCTTCGGCCGCCAGGTGCTGCAGGATGGCGATCACCGAGGCCGGCGTATCCAGCCCCACGCCGCTGCCGATGCGGCCTTCGCTGCCCGGATAGTTGGCCAGCACCAGGGCCAGGCGCTTGTCGCGCGCGGGCAGGCTGCGCAGGCGGCACCAGCGCCAGGCCAGGTCGGCCACGAAGTCCACGCGGTCGGGCTCGGGCTGGTAGGCCACCACGTCGGCCTGGGTGAAGGCGCAGCGGTGGGACAGGCCCTTGAAGCTGATGGCGCGCGTGATGATGCGGCCATCCATCTCCGGCAGCACCACCTGCATGGCGATGTCGCGCGGGCGCAGGCCCTGGCTGTCGGCCCACCAGTCTTCGCGGTTGCCGCCGCTGGCGATCACCTGCAGCACGGGCGCATCGCCGGCCAGGGCCGTGCCCGATTCCAGGGCCGAGAACGCCGTGGTGTTGAGCACCAGCTGCACGGCATGGTCTTCGCAGAGCTGGCGCAGCGTGGCCAGGCACAGCGGGTCCTTGAGCGAGTCCAGCGCCACGGGCAGCGGGTTCATGCCACGCTGCTGCAGCGACAGGGCCATGGCGTCGAAGGCCGCCGTATTGCCCGCCAGCAGGTGGGAGCGGTAGAACACCAGGGCCACGGTGGGCGCGCCCGGCGTCCAGGCGCGCTGCAGGTCGTCGATGCCGGCCACGTCATGGGCCTGGACCTGGGCCTGGACCTGGGCCTGGACCTGGACCTGGGCATGGCTCCTGGCAGCGAACAGCGCGGGGGGAACGTGGACAGCCGCCTGCGGCAGGGTGCGCGGCGGCAGCGGCGCATCGCCCCGGTCCAGCCCGTGGTAGACGGTGGCCTTGAGGAATTCGCGCGCATTGGCCGCGCCGCCCGAGCGCAGGTACTGCCACAGCTGGCGGCAGGCGGCGGCCGGCAGCGTGCTGCGCGCCAGCAAGTGCGGGTCTTCCTGCAGGTCACCCGAGAACATGGCCAGGCGCTGGCCCTTGCGGCGCGCCAGAGAGCCGATCTGCTCGATGCCGTAGGGCCAGGCCGACTCCGAGCCCAGGTGGTCCACGATGACCACGCGCGCATGGCGCAGCACCTCGTCCACATACAGGTCCAGCGAGGCGGGCTGGCGCAGGTACAGCAGATTGGCCAGCCGCACCGAAGGGAAGTCCGCCGACGCCCCGGCCAGCGCGGCCACGGCCGAGGACAGCAGGGCCAGCGTGGTGTCGGCCGAGCTCAGGATGACGATGTCGGCTGGCGTCTGGTCGAGGCGGGTGACGATGCTCTCGTCCTCGACAAAGCCGCCGGGGCGCGTGGACAGCAGGTGCATGGAACAGGTTTCAGTGCGGAATCGGAAGGTCAGGCGGCCACATTCTCCAGGCCCTTGCGCAGCGCTGCTTCGTCAAGGTCTTGCCCGATGAACACCAGGCGCGTGCCGCGTGCCTCGCCCTCGCGCCAGGCGCGGTCGAAGTGGTGGTCGAAGCGGCGGCCCACGCCCTGCAGCAGCCAGCGCATGGGCTTGCCCGGGATCTCGGCAAAGCCCTTGACGCGCAGGATGCTGTGCTGCTCCACCAGCGTCTCCAGCGCGGCCAGCAGGCGGTCGCGGTCCACGGCGGGCAGGTCGATCACGTAGGAGTCGAAGTCGTCGTGGTCATGGTCCTCGTCGTGGTCATGGTGGCTCACGCGCTGGTCGATGGTGGTCTCGGCCGCCTTGGCCAGGCCCAGCACCACGTCCAGCGGCAGGCGGCCCTGGGACGATTGCACGATCTTGACCTCGGGCGGCAGCTCCTCGCGCACCAGGGCGGTCACGCGCGCCAGGGCATCGGCATCGGCCAGGTCGGTCTTGTTGAGCACCACCAGGTCGGCCGCGCCCAGCTGGTCCTCGAAGAGTTCGTGCAGCGGCGATTCGTGGTCCAGGTTGGGGTCGGCGCGGCGCAGCTCGTCCACGGCCTGGGGATTGGCGGCGAACTGGCCGCTGGCGGCCGCTGGCGTGTCCACCACGGTGACCACCGCGTCCACGGTGAACACGTTGGCGATCTCGGGCCACTGGAAGGCCTGGACCAGGGGCTTGGGCAGGGCCAGGCCCGAGGTCTCGATGATCACGGCGTCGATCTGGTCGCGGCGCTCGGCCAGCGCGCGCATCACGGGGAAGAACTCTTCCTGCACCGTGCAGCACATGCAGCCGTTGGCCAGCTCGTACAGCGCGCCTTCGCGCTCGTTGCCCTCGTCGTCGCAGCCGATGCCGCAGCCCTTGAGGATCTCGCCGTCGATGCCCAGCTCGCCGAACTCGTTGACGATGACGGCAATGCGCCGGCCATCGGCGTTGTCCAGGATGTGGCGCAGCAGCGTGGTCTTGCCGCTGCCCAGGAAGCCGGTGACGATGGTGGCGGGAATCTTGGCGGTTTGCATGGAAGGTTCTCCAGAAAAAAGAGGAAGTCAGACGGTGGCGAAAGGCACGGCGCTGCGCAATGAAGGGAGAACCTCCTGCGCAAACAGTTCCATGCCGGCGAGGGCCTGGGCATCGCTCCACAAGCCGTTGGCGTTGAAGACGCAGCGCAGCTGGCCAATGCCCGTGCGCTCGCGCAAGGCGGTGATCTGCCCATGGCACTGTTCGGGCGTGCCATGGATGAATTGCTCGGCCAGCACGCGCGGCACATCGATGGGCAGCACCTGGTCGGCCGGCACGCCGCGCTTGCCCGCAAAGTACACGCGGCGCTGGTACAGCTGCGGCCACAGCGTGGCCAGCTGGGCCTGCACGGCGGCCTCATCGGCACCGATGCAGACATAGCGCGCCAGCGATGAACGCGCACGCAGCGCGGCGGCATCGCGCCCGCGCTCTCGGGCAGCGGCCTCCAGGCGCTCGAGCTGCATGCCTTCGGGCGGCTCCAGGCTCAGCAGCAGGGGCAGATTCTGATCGACGGCAAAGCCCAGGGTCTCAGCCGTGGAGCCGGCCACATACAAGGGAGGATGCGGCCGCTGCACGGTCGAAGGCAGGGCGGGCCGGTCCTCAAAGCTCCACGGCCCCTGCCCCGCCACGATGGGCCTGCCGGACAGCGCCTCCACCAGGATGCGGCAGGACTGCTCGAAGCGCTCGCGCGTGCTGTCCGCATCGATCTGCAGGGCGCGCAGCGCGGCCGGCTCCGTGCCCCTGCCAACGCCCACGTCGATGCGGCCGGCGCTTTGCAGGTCCAGCTGGGCAATCTCCTCGGCCAGCATCAGCGGATGGTGCAGCGGCAGCACCAGCACCGAGGTGCCCACGCGCAGCCGCTCGGTGCGCGCCAGCACGGCGGCGGCCAGCAGCAGGGGCGAGGGATAGGGCCAGGCGGTATCGGGCACGCGGAATTCGTTGAACCAAACGCCTTCGAAACCCAGGCGCTCGGCGCGCTCGAACAGTGCCAGGAATTCACGGTGGTCGCCGCGCGTGGCGTCGCGCGTCCAGCCGGCCAGATCGATGCGCATGGGGTCAGTTCTCCTGTTTCAGCCGCGCGCGCAGCAAGGTTTGCGGAGGTGCGTCGATGCGCTCGAAATCCACGCCGAACACGGCATCCAGCCCCGGCGCATGCAGCAGCTCGGCAGGGGCTCCATCGAGCGCAATGCGCCCCTGGTCCAGCACGATGACGCGCCCGAAGTGCGCCAGCGCCAGGTCCAGGTCATGCATGACCACCAGCACCAGCCGCTCGCGCCCACGCTGCGCCAGCGCCTGCACCAGGGCCAGGCGGTGGCGCACGTCCAGCGCGGCGCCGGGCTCGTCGGCCAGCAGCACGGGCGGGTCGGTGGCCAGCACGGTGGCCAGCAGGGCACGCGCCTGCTCGCCGCCGGACAGCGTGGACCAGCGCCTGCGCGTGAAGTCCTGCAGTCCGGCGCCGGCAATGGCCGCCTCGACATCACCCCTGCCCGCCAGCCGCATGTGCATGAGCTCGGCCAGCGTCAGGTCCCAGTGCGGCGCAAAGCGCTGGGGCATGTAGCCCACGCGGCGTGCGCGCTCGGCCACGGGCAGGGTTGCAATGTCTTGCCCGTCCAGCAGCACGCTGCCGGATGCAGGCGCCTGCAGCCCCGCCAGCAGGGACAGCAGGCTGGACTTGCCCGCGCCATTGGGTCCGACCAGGGCCACGGCGCCGCAGGCGGGCAGCTGCAGCGAGACGGCGTCCAGCACACTGCGGCCACGGTGGCGCAGCGTGAGAGACCGGGCCTGCAGGCGCGGTGTGACGGAAGGGATGGCACCGTTCATGCGGACCTCAGCCTGCGCGCCAGCAGCACGATGAAGAAGGGCCCGCCGGCCACGGCCGTGACCAGGCCCAGCGGGATCTCGGCCGGCGGCAGCACGCTGCGCGCAATGGCATCGGCCAGCGTGACGATGATGGCGCCCGTGAGCGCCGACGCCGGCAGGGCCGCGCGGTGCAGCGGTCCCGCCATCCAGCGCGCGATGTGCGGCGCAGCCAGGCCCACGAAGGCCACCAGCCCGCCATAGGCCACGGCCACGGCCACCACCAGCGAGCCGGCCAGCACGGCCAGCGGCGTGAAGCGCGCCACATCCAGGCCGAAGCCCTGGGCCGCATCCTGCCCCAGGCCCAGCAGGTCCAGCCCGCGCGCCAGCGCCATGGCCCCAGCCAGGCAGGCGATGGAGGCGCCGGCCAGCAGGCCCAGGCCACTCCAGGACGGCGTCTGTATGCCGCCCAGCACCCAGCTGAGCACCACCTGCAGGCTCACCGTCTCATCGGACAGCGCCAGCATCAGGAACGAGCGCAGCGCGCCCAGCACGGCCGCCAGCGCCACGCCGGCCAGCAACATGCCGGCCGCATCGGTGGCACCGGCCACGCGCGAGACGGCCAGCACCAGCACGGTCGAGCCCCAGGCGCCCGCAAAGGCCAGCACGGGCAGCGTCCAGGCCTGGGGCAGGCCGAACAATAGATGCATGGGCACCAGCAGGGCCACGGTGGCGCCCAGCGCCGCGCCGCCCGAGGCGCCCAGCAGATAGGGCTCGGCCAGCGGATTGCGGAACACGCCCTGGAAGATGGCGCCCGACAGGCCCAGCAGCGCGCCCACCAGGGCGGCTGCCAGCACGCGCGGCACGCGCCACTGCAGCAGCAGCCGGCTGCGCAGGCTGTCTTCGCCGCCCAGCGCGGCCAGCAGGTCGGCCGGGCTGGCCCACTGGTGGCCCGCGCAGGCGGCGATCAGCAAGCTGGCCAGCAGCAGCAGGACCGCACCGGCCCAGGGGCGCCACGCAGGTGGATGTGAAAGGGAATTCATGCGGTCTCCCCGGCCCAGGCCGCAGGGTGCAGCCAGCGCGAGAGTTTTTCCACGCCGCCGAAGGTGCGCGGCCCGGGAATCAGGAACTCGGCACGCGCCACCGTGGTGGCCCGGCCGCCGCGCACGGCACGCAGGTCGCGCCAGCCGCGCTGGCCGATCAGGTCCTGCATGGCCTCCTGCGTGCCTGCGAACAGCAGCACATCAGGGTCGGCGGCCAGCACGGCCTCGGGCGAGACCTGGGGCACCGTGCCCAGGCCGTCCAGCGCGAACGCGGCGCCCGCGCGCACCATGGCCTCGCCGGTATAGGTGCCCGGCCGGGCCGCCAGCAGCATGCCGTTGCCCAGCCGGCCCGTGACCATGAGGGCGCGCGGCCGGGGCTGGTCGGCCACCTGCCGGTCCACGCGCAGCAGCCGCGCTTCCTGCGCCAGGGCCAGCGCCTGGCCGCGCGCCTGCACGCCCGTGGCGCGGGCCACCAGGCGCAGGTTGTCCATCACCTCGGCCAGCGAGCGGCTGAGCAGCACCATCACCGGCACGCCGATGCGCTCCATGGGATCGACCAGCTGGTGCGCCGCCTGGCGCGCGGGCGTGACGATGACCAGGTCCGGCTGGCGCGCCACCACGGCGTCCACCGAGAACCCCAGCCGCCCGCCCACCTTGGGAATGCGCTCCACGCCCGGTGGAAAGCGCGTGAAATCCTCCACGCCCACCACGCGGTCCAGCAGGCCCAGCGCGGCCACCAGCTCGGTGTTGGAGGCAAAGATGGAGACGATGCGCTGCGGCGGCGCGGCAATCTCCACGCGCCGGCCCAGCGCATCCTGCAGCACAACCGGACCGCCTGCAGCGACGGTGTCGGCCCATGCCGCGGGCAGGCCGCAGGCCAGGGCCGCCGCCGCGCCCTGGCGCAGCAACTGGCGGCGCGTGGTGCTGGATTGCCTCATGCCGTGGTCCTCAAAACTCCGCCTGGAGGCCGACCATGAGTTCGCGCCCCGCCATCGACGTTCCGCAGCCGCCGTTCTGGTACGCCGGGTTGGCGATGCAGGGCGCGCGGTCCAGCGCGATGAAGATGGGATGGCGGTTCAGGTCGAACAGGTTGTTGACGGCTGCGAACAGCTTGACGCCCGGCGACACGCGGTAGTCGGCCCGCAGGTTCCAGATGGTGAAGGCGCCCTTGCGGTGGATGAAGGTGCTGCTGGGCTCGCCCTGCGGGATGAGCAGCGCCTCTTCCGTGTCGTACCACATGGGACCGCGCAGCAGCGTGGACAGCTGCAGGCTCCAGTCGCCCTGCAGCCGCCCGCTGCCGCGCCCGTAGCGCACGCCGGCCGAGGCCTCGTAGCGGTACATGCGCTGCACCTTGTCGGTATTGGCCGACGCTGGCGATCCCTTGTCCCGCATGCTGAAGTGGTAGTAGCCGCCAGCCCAGGCCTTGAGCTGGTGGCCCGTCAGGTTCAGCGCCCGCGCCAGGTCCATGTCGGCCTGCATTTCCAGGCCGCGCGCCACGATGTCGGCCGCGTTGTTGGCGTAGTCCGAGGTGTTGGTCGTCGCCCCGCGCGAGACGGTGATGATGCGGTCGCTGATGGTGTTCTGGAACAGGGCCGCATCCACGCGCCAGCCGGGCTGCTGCAGCGCGGCGCCGACCTCGATCTGGCGGCTGGTCTCGGGCTTGAGGTTGGGATTGCCGAAGGTGCGGCCACCGCCGACGGCCGTGAAGTCCGAAGCCAGCTCCGTGGCCGTGGGCGCGCGGAACCCCGTGGAGGCCGCAGCGCGCAGCGTGAGCCGGTCCGTGGCCTTCCAGGTGGCGCCGGCCGACCAGGTGTGGTTGTCGTAGTCGCGCGTGCTGGCCTGGGCCAGCGCCAGGTTGGGCGTATCGTCGAAGCGCGTCGTGCCCCAGGTCTTGCGCAGGCCGGCGCGCAGAGTCAGGCGATCGTCGAACAGGGTCTGCGCGTCCTCGAAGTACAGCGCGTGCACCTGCTCGGTCTGGTTGTTGTCGTAGGGCGCGACCTGGCCCGCCGGGCCGCCCGGCATGGCCACGCGCAGGCGGTCGGAGCGCAGCTTGCTGCGCTCCCAGTCGAAGCCCATCAGCAGGTCATTGGTCTGGCTGACACGCAGGCGCGGCTGAAAGCGCAGGCCCGTGGCGTCCAGCTGGCGGTGGTTGTAGTCGCGCGCCGTGCCGGGCACGGCGCTGTTGCCCGAGCGGATCACGGGCGAGGCCCAGTTGAACTCATCGGTATCGACCAGGCTGTAGAGGTGGGTCGTCCAGCTCAGGCGCTGGCCGGGCAGCGCGCCTTCGTAGGTCAGGTCCAGCGAGCGGTTGCTGCGGTTGTCGCGGCTGTAGATGTTGGCGCCCGATCCGCGAAAGCCTGCGTTGTAGATGCCGTCCGTGCGCAGCTGCAGCTCCACGCGGTGCAGCTCATGCAGCTGCCAGCCCAGGGCGCCGCTGGCGCCGCGCCGCTTCCAGCCCGTGTTCTCCATGCGCGTGCCGCCATCGCCCGACTCGTAGTCGCCGCGCCCGCCTGCGCTCACGCCGAAGTACCAGTCGAAGCGGTCATTGGCGCCGGCCGTCTGCGCATCGGTGCGCCACAGGTCCCATGAACCGGCCTGGACCTGGGCACGCGTGCCGGGCGCCGTCGCCCCGGTTTTCATGATGATGTTGACCACCCCGCCCATGGCCTGGCTGCCGTAGATCACCGAGGACGGGCCGCGCACGATTTCGATGCGCTCCACATCCGAGGGGCTGAGCTTGGACAGGTTGGCCGTGCCCGCGCGCCGGCCGTTGACCAGCACCAGCACCTGGCTGCGGAAGTCGCGCCCCTGGCCGTCGGTGGAGGCGCCGCGCAGGTTCATCGAGGTCTGGGCCGCCGTCCATTCGCTGAGAAAGCCCACGGCGTTCTCGGCCAGCAGGTCGGTGACCGAGCGCGCGCTGGAGCGCTCTATGGCCTCGCGGTCGATGGTCTGCGTGGTGCCCGCGATGCGGCTGCGCGCCTCGGGCCGCGCGGTGGCGGTCACGAAGACGGCGTCCAGCGCATCGTCGGCGGAGTCCGTGGATCGGCCAGCCGGCTCCTGCGCGGCGCCGGCCGCTGCAGCGCAGCTGGCCAGCAGGGCCGCAGCCGCTGCGGGCCGCAGGCTGGAGACAAGAGGGAGAACAGAGAGAAGGCCGGAGGAATCGGCGGCCGAGGAAGCGAAGCGCATGCGTTGACCCAACTGCCCCACTCACCCGTGGGGCCTATCGTCTGAACCACGCCGCACAGCGCGCACGCCGGAGCCGGCCACGGCAGCGCAGGCTGGGGCCGGACCGGACAGGCGCACTCCCGCGGCGTCCGAAAGCAATGCAGAAGGCCGGTATCCGGGCTTGCGGAACGCTGCGGCGCGCAGGGTGGGCGCGCTGCGGCAGGCATCCCCGCCTTCCCATGCCCGAGAAGGGCACAGTGGCTTGCAGCGCGCGACCTGTGGATAGCGCGCCAGCGTGGGGAGTTGTATTCCGCTGACCGTTGCGGGGGCAGCGCAGGCATTGCGAGCGACCACCTCGATGGCATCGCGCACCTGCTTCCCGTTGAACCCCTGGCCGGTGAACGGCATGGGGCACCTTCAGCAACAGCGCACCGCCACGGCCCAGGGGCTGCGGCGGTGCGCCAGCGGCGGATTATCGCTGATGCTGTCTAGAGCCAGAAGCCCGGCACCCGGGCCAGCGCCCGCAGCGCGCGGCGGCTGCTGCGCGCGCTGGTGGCCAGGCGGGCCTGCAGGTAGCCGGCCGCGAACCAGGCGCGCGGGTCGCGCGCGGCCTCGGCATGGAAATGCTCGGCCGCCACGGCCATGTCGTTGTGCAGGCCCAGCGCGTCCTGGGCGGGCACCAGCGCCTCGGCAAAGCGCCGGCCCTTTTTGCCGGGCCACATTCCGGGCGCGAATTCCCGCGCAAAGTCCGCCAGATAGCGCAGGCGCTTGAGCCGCTTGCGCACGCGGTGCTGCTGCGCCAGCGGCAGGCGGTCGAAGTGCCGGCCGTCGCGCAGCACCTGGCGGTGCAGGCGCGCCAGCCGCCGTGCCAGGTACTTGCGCGTGCCTGCGGCGGACAGGTGGGCAAAGCGGGCCGATGGCTCTGCCTGCGGCGCCTGCGCCAGCGCCTGGATCTCGGCCAGCGCGTGCTGGAACGGCGGCTCGCGCACGGCAGCGGCTGCATCCGCCTGCACGGCCTGCGGCGCCTGCCAGTCGCACAGGGGCGCATGGGCGGCCTGCAGCAGCGGGCGCACCACATCGGCCAGCGTATCGGCATCGCGCAGCGTGCCCAACTGCGCAAAGGCCTGGGCCAGGGGGTCATCCCATTCGGCGCGCATGCCGGGCGCCAGCCCCGCGCACTCACGCAGCACGGTGCGCAGGCGCCGCAGGGCCACGCGCAGCTGGTGAATGGTCTCGGCATCGCTGCCACCGCCCTCCAAGACCGCCAGATGCGACTGCACCTGGGCCAGGGCAGCAGCCAGCGCCGCACGCACAAAGCCGGCCGCATCGGGCCGGTCAGGGTGCTGCTTCGCAGGGGTGGACATGGTCAGGCAAGGAGATGTGGACGTTGCCGACGATTGTGGGCGCAGCCCCGCGCCAGGGTCAATCCATGGTCAATCGGCGCCCTCCCCGCTCAGGCTGTGCAGCGCGGGCCGGGCAATGCGCACATAGTCGGCCGAGTCCAGCACGATGGAGCGGTCCAGCCGGCCCGCGTTGAAGGCGATCTCGCCAAAGCGCTCGACCAGGGCCGGGTCCACCACCAGGCGCACCTGCGGGTTGAAGGAGAACGGCGGCACCGATCCCATCACGCAGCCCGTGGCGGCCTGGGCCTCCTCGGGCGAGGCCAGCGTGGCCTTGCGCACGCCCACGGCCTGGGCCAGGCGCTTGAAGTCCAGCTTGCGGTCGCCGGGCAGCACGGCCAGGAACAGCTGGGGATCGCCCGCACCGGCCGCATCGCGGCTCTTGCAGAGCATGGCCTTGGCGCCCTGGCCCGGGGCGGTGCCCCGGATTTCGGCGACCAGGTCGGAGCGGCCTTCGGCCGGATGTTCCAGCACGCGAAAACGCGCGCCCTGGGATTGCAGCAGGTCTACGAGGGTGTCGAACATGGTGGAAAGCGCAGAGAAGTCGTCTGGATTTTGACATTTTGTCCAATTCAAAACAAAATGTCCAATATGACCCAACGAACCCCTGAACAGCGCCAGCTTCTGGACCAGCTGGCCCAGATCGCCGAAGGCCTGGGCCAGACCTTTGCCCCGTTCTGCGAGGTGGTGGTGCATGACCTGCTCGACCCGTCCCATGCGGTGCTGGCCATCCACAACAACCTGTCGGGCCGCGAAGTGGGCCAGGGCGCGACGGAGCTGGGCCTGGCCCGCATCCTCGACCCCGGCTACGAGCAGGTCATCGCCAACTACCCCAACCAGTTCGCCGATGGCCGCCAGGCCAAGAGCACATCCATCGGCATCCGCGACTCCAAGGGCCGCTACATCGCCGCGCTGTGCATGAATGTGGACCTGACGATGTTCCAGGGCTTCCAGGGCATGCTCAACCGCTTTGCCGCCGTCAGCGGCGACACCCCCGCGCGCGAAATGCTGGACCCCACGGGCGCCGGCGCAGGCGCCGACACGGTGCGTGCCCGCATCGACCAGTTCGCGGCCCGCCTGGCGACCACGCCGCGCGCCCTCAAGCCCGAGGAGCGCCGCGCCCTGGTCCGCGAACTCAAGAGCGCCGGCCTGCTGGACCTTCGCCGCTCCATGGAGACCATTGCCGCCCACCTGGGCGTGTCGCGCGCCACGGTCTACAGCTACGCCAAGTAGCTCCCGGCACCCCGCCGATCAGCAACCCCTTCTCTCCCGTACCGATGACAAGCCTTCCCACCTATGACGACGTGGCCGCAGCGGCCCAACGCATCCAGGGCCATGCCCACCGCACGCCCGTGCTCACCTCGCGCACGCTGGACGATGCGCTGGGCGCCCGCGTCTTTCTCAAGTGCGAGAACCTGCAGCGCATGGGCGCCTTCAAGTTCCGCGGTGCGTTCAATGCGCTGTCGCGCTTCAGCCCCACCCAGCGCAAGGCCGGCGTGGTGGCGTTTTCCTCGGGCAACCACGCCCAGGCCATCGCCCTGGCAGCGCGGCTGCTGGAGATCCCCGCCACCATCGTCATGCCGCATGACGCGCCCGCCGCCAAGGTGGCGGCCACCAAGGGCTATGGCGGCCAGGTGGTGGTCTACGACCGCTATACCGAAGACCGCGAGCAGATCGGCCGCGACCTGGCCGAGCGCCACGGCCTGACCCTGATCCCGCCCTACGACCATGCCGACGTGCTGGCCGGCCAGGGCACGGCCGCCAAGGAACTGTTCGAGGAAACCGGCCCGCTGGACGCCCTCTTCGTGCCGCTGGGCGGCGGCGGCCTGCTGTCGGGCACCGCCCTGTCCACGCGTGCGCTCAGCCCCGACTGCGCGCTCTACGGCGTGGAGCCCGAGGCCGGCAACGACGGCCAGCAGTCGCTGCGCGCAGGCCGCATCGTCCACATAGACACCCCCAAGACCATTGCCGACGGCGCCCAGACCCAGCACCTGGGCGGCATCACCTTCCCCATCATCCAGCGCGACGTGACCGACATCCTCACCGCCAGCGATGCCGAACTGGTCGATGCCATGGGCTTCCTGGCCACGCGCATGAAGCTCGTGGTCGAGCCCACCGGCTGCCTGGGCCTGGCCGCCGCGCGCCAGAAAGGCGAAGAGCTGCGCGGCCAGCGCGTGGGCATCATCCTCAGCGGCGGCAATGTGGACATGCAGCGCTTTTGCAGCCTGCTGGGCGCCTGATCCTGGTCCTGGTCCTGAACGAAGGCCGCCCTCACCCGCGCGGGCTGAAGGTGCGCGGAAACACCACGGGCGCGCTGCGGTCGGCCAGCCGGTAGCCCATGGCGGGGCGGCGTGACGTGCCCTCCACCTGGCCTGCCTCGACCAGAAAGCCGGCCGCCATCATGCGCGTGCGAAAACCGCTCTTGTCCACGGGGCGGCCCAGCACCACTTCGTAGGCCTGCTGCAGCTGCGGCAGCGTGAAAGGCTCGGGCAGCAGGAACGCGGGCAGCGAGGTGTATTCCACCTTGCCCCGCAGCCGCTCCACCGCTGCGCGCAGGATCTCGCCGTGGTCGAAGGCCAGCGCAGGCTCGCGCAGCAGTTCATCGACGGCGAACCACGACACATCGGCCGCATTCGCGCCCTTGGCCAGGATCAGGTCGTGCCCCGGGATCAGCGCGAAATACACATGCGTGGCCGACCAGCCACGCGGGTCGCGCGCCGCGCCGCCCCAGCTTCCCAGCTGCTCCAGGTAGGGGCTGTCCACGCCCGTCTTGTCCAGCAGCTTGCGACGCGCGCAGGCCAGCAGGTCTGCGTCCTGGCGCACATCCACAAAGCCGCCGGGCAGCGCCCACAGCCCCGGGAAGGGCTCGCTGCCCGCCGTGGGGCGCTGCACCAGGAGCACCTGCAGGGCATCGTCTGCCACCGTGAAGATGACCACGTCCACCGTGGTGAACGGGCGCGGGAAGTCCAGCGCGCCCTGCGGGGATGGGGAATTTTTTTCAGCCATGGGATGGATTGTGCTTGACGTGCCGGATTTTAAGTTGCACTATGCAACCCATACAAGTTGCACAGAGCAACTTAAAGGAGAAGCACCATGTTCGGCATCCGTTTCATCAAGTCCCAACCCACGGTCCACCTCATGCAGTTCCGCGCCGGCAAGGTGGTGCGCGAGGGTGCGGGCCAGTCCTTCTTCTACTACGCGCCCACCACCACCCTGGTCGCGGTGCCCGTGGGCAGCCAGGACTGCCACTTCATGCTGGAGCTGGTGACGGCCGACTTCCAGAGCGTCACCGTGCAGGGCCAGGTCACCTACCGCATCAGCACACCGCGCCAGACCGCCACGCTGATGGACTTCTCCCTGGCGCGCGATGGCCAGAAATACATGTCCGAAGACCCGCAGCGCCTGGGCGACCGCGTGACCATGCAGGCCGAGGTCATCATCCAGCAGGCCGTGCAGGCGCTGGAGCTCAAGCAGGCGCTGCGCTCCTCGGCACTCATTGCGCGCACGGCCCAGCAGGAGCTGGCCGCCCAGCCCGAGATCGAGGCGCTGGGGCTGGAGATCCTGGGCGTCTCGGTCATGGCCGTCAAACCCACGCCCGACATCGCCCGCGCCCTGGAAGCGGAGGCGCGCGAGTCCAACCTCAAGGCTGCGGACGACGCCGTCTATGCCCGCCGCATGGCTGCCGTGGAAAACGAGCGCGCCATCCGCCAGAACGAGCTCGATACCGACGTGGCCGTGGAAAAGAAAAAGCGCCAGATCCGCGAGGCCCAGCTGGAAGCCAAGGCCGCCCAGATGCGCAAGGAAAACGAGCTGCGCGCCGAACAGATGTCTGCCGACGTGGCGCTGGAGACCAGCCGCCGCGACTTCGTCGAAGGCCAGGCTGCCAACAGCCGCACCCTGGCCGAGGCCGAGGCCTACCGCGTGGGCGCCGTCATGCAGGCCCTGGAAAAGGCCGATCCGCGCATCGTGCAATCGCTGGCCGCCGTGGGCATGCAGCCGGGCCAGCTCATCGCCCAGGCCTTTGGCGGCATTGCCGAGAAGGCCGAGCGCATCGGCCAGCTCAACGTCTCGCCCGAGCTGCTGCAGTCGCTCATGGGCGCCGGTGCAGGCCATGCAGCTGCCGTGGCCGATCCCGAACCCGCAAGGAGCCGCCGTGAACGCCAATGAACGCAAGACCGTGCTGGTGGTGCGGCGCACGCGGCTCGATGAGCTGGTGGCCAAGTACCACACGCTGTCCCAGGCGCGCTTCTACATCGAGCACCTGGGCGCAGACTTCGGCGACTACCTGCGCGAAAGCGCCGCCTACGCCGCCGCCCTGCAGGCCGTGGTGCAGGCGCTGGAGGCCCGCGGCCGCTACCAGATCGTGGACCGCGCCCTGGTGCCCAACTTCGTCTTCGGCGCCGACGACATCGTGGTGGCACTGGGCCAGGACGGCATGGTGGCCAACACCATGAAATACCTGGACGGCCAGCCGCTCATCGGCGTCAACCCCGAGCCCGCGCGCTGGGACGGCCTGCTGCTGCCCTTCGCCCCCGCCGACCTGGCTGCCCTGCTGGGCGACGTAGCCGCCAACCGCCGCCCCACGCGCGCCGTCACCCTGGCCGAGGCACGCCTGAGCGACGGCCAGGTGCTGCGCGCCGCCAACGACCTGTTCATCGGCCCGCGCAGCCATACCTCGGCCCTGTACGACATCGCGCTGGGCGAGCGGCAGGAGTCCCAGTCGTCCTCCGGCCTCATCGTCGCCACGGGGCTGGGCTCGTCGGCCTGGATCAAGAGCATCGTCACGGGATCGATGGGCATTGCCCGCGCCGTGCGCGGCGCGTCCACCGACTTCGACTACCAGCCCTTCGCCTGGGATGCGCCCCGCCTGGACTTCGCCGTGCGCGAGCCCTTTCCCAGCCGCTCCTCCACGGCCGAACTGGTCTACGGCCAGGTCACCGCCGGCCAGCCGCTGACCCTGCGCTCGCGCATGCCCGACCATGGCGTCATCTTCTCGGACGGCATGGAAGCCGACTACCTGCAGTTCACGGCGGGCATGCAGGCCACCATCGGCCTGTCGGAGCGGCAGGGCTGCCTGGTGGTGTGAAGCCCGAAGCACGGACAATCATCGACACAACAAGAAAATCCATGGAAATGGACCGTATGAACAACAAGAACACACTGACATCGACCAGCAAATTCATGAGCCTGGTCCTGCGCCACAACCCCGGCCGCGCCGGGCTCGCACTGGACGCCCAAGGCTGGGTCTCCATAGACGCATTGCTGCGCGGCGCCCAGGCGGCCGGCCGCAACATCTCACCCGCACTGCTGATGGAGGTGGTGCAAAGCTGCCCCAAGCAGCGCTTTGCCATCAGCGCCGACGGCCTGCGCATCCGCGCCAGCCAGGGGCATTCCGTGCAGATCGACCTGGGCCTGCAGGCCAGCGTGCCGCCGCAGCGCCTCTACCATGGCACGGCCACGCGCTTTCTGGACTCCATCCTGCGCACCGGCCTGGACCGGCGCAACCGCCACCACGTGCACCTGACCGACAACCTGGCCACGGCCCGCTCCGTGGGCCAGCGCTATGGCCGGGTGGTGCTGCTGGAGATCGATGCGGCGCGCATGCATGCCGATGCCTGCCTGTTCTACCGCTCGGACAACGGCGTCTGGCTCACGGACAGCGTGGCACCGCACTACCTGCGCGTGCTGGCCGAAGAGGAACACGATGAAACCCATCATTGCCCTTGACGCCGATGGCGTGCTGCTGGACTACAACAGCGCCTATGCCGATGCCTGGGAGCGCGCGTTCGGCCAGCGCCCCGCCGAGGCCGACCCCCATGCCTACTGGGCCATGGACCGCTGGGCCGTGCAGGCGCTGGACGGCGAGCGCCTGCAACAGTTCAGGGCCTGCATGGACGATGCCTTCTGGCGCAGCATTCCCGCGCTGGGCAATGCCTTGCAGGCCTGCCACGAGCTGCAGGGCGCCGGCTACGAACTGGTCTGCGTGACGGCCCTGGCGGCGCGCTTCGAGCAGGCCCGCCTGGGCAACCTGCGCGACCTCGGCTTT
This sequence comes from Delftia sp. NA_296.1, assembly GCF_052692095.1. Classification (NCBI taxonomy): domain Bacteria; kingdom Pseudomonadati; phylum Pseudomonadota; class Betaproteobacteria; order Burkholderiales; family Comamonadaceae; genus Delftia; species Delftia sp. NA_296.1. Next base: position 343,420 of record NZ_JBQZGF010000008.1, read on the forward strand.
CCCATCGACCGCGTGATCGCCACGGGCCGGACCACCGGCCTGCGCAGCCCCAAGGCAGACGCCCTGCAGCGGCTCGGCCCGGTCGCCTTCGTGGACGACTATCTGCCCTACCTCCGGGACATTGGCCCGGGCATTCACGCGGCCCTGGTGTGCCGTGGCCCGAACGGCACGCCCAACACCGGGCCGGACCTGGTCCACGCCCACTCGCAGCACGCAGACCTGATGGCCTTCAGCCAGTGGTGGCTGCAGCAAGCTCCATCGCATTCCTGAAACGGCACACACGGCAACGAGACAGCCCATGACTACCACAGACCACATCGCCTCCCTGCAAGACCTCCAGCACGCCATGGCCCAGGGCCTCACCCCGCGCTTCCTGCCGTTCTGGGGGCACCAGCCTGCGGCCGATGGCTCCATCGGCAAGACCTGCATGAGCCAGTGGTTCGAGGCGGGCTTCGAGGTCGATGGCCAGCACTACCCCACGGCCGAGCATTTCATGATGGCGGGCAAAGCGCGGCTGTTTGGCGACGAGGCGGCGCACGCCGCCATCGTGCGCTGCCGCACGCCGGGCGAGGCCAAGAAGCTGGGGCGTGGCATCCAGGGCTTTGATGAAGCGGCCTGGGTGGCCGCGCGCATGGGCATCGTGGTGCGCGCCAACGAGGCCAAGTTCTCCCAGAACCCGGCCCTGGCCAGCTATCTGCTGAACACGGGCGACCGGGTTCTGGTGGAAGCCAGCCCCGTGGACGCCATCTGGGGCATTGGCCTGGCCGCCGACGATGTGCGTACCACCGACCCCGCGCGCTGGCAGGGCCTGAACCTGCTGGGCTTTGCCCTCATGCAGGTGCGCGCGCGGCTGCGCAGCACCGCTCCTGACCGACCATGAGCGCGAGCACAGGCATGGCCATGGACACGCTGGACCGATACCGTGGTGCCCTGCTGGGCCTGGCCTGTGGCGACGCCGTGGGAACGACGCTGGAATTCCAGCCGCGCGGCAGCTTTGCGCCGCTGACCGACATGGTGGGCGGCGGCCCGTTCTCGCTGCCCGCAGGCAAGTGGACCGACGACACCTCCATGGCCCTGTGTCTGGCCGAAAGCCTGCTCCAGCGCGGCGGCTGCGACCCGCGGGACCAGATGACGCGCTATGCCAACTGGTACGAATGGGGCTACTGGAGTTCCACCGGCAACTGCTTTGACATCGGCATGGCCACCAGGGCGGCCATCCAGCGCTTCCTGGCCACCGGCGATCCGCTGGCCGGGTCGCCCAACCCGGACCAGGCCGGCAACGGCTCCCTGATGCGGCTGGCGCCCGTGCCCATGTTCTTCGGCCCCGACGAGGACCTGGTGCAGCGCATGGCTGAACTCAGCTCACGCACCACCCACGCGGCACCTGAATGCCTGCAGGCCTGCCGCCTGTTCGCCGTGGCGCTGTGCCGGGCACTGCAGGGACTGCCCCGGTCGCAGGTTCTGGACCTGGGCGGCGTTCTGCAAGACGGCGCCAGCCCGCGCCTGCGGGAGATTGCCCGTGGCGACTATCGCGACAAGCCGGCCGCACAGATACGCGGCAGCGGCTACGTGGTGGACAGCCTGGAGGCGGCCCTGTGGTGCTTTGCGAGGCATGACAGCTTTGAAGGCGCGGTACTGCAGGCCGCCAACCTGGGCGATGACGCCGACACCACGGCAGCCATCACGGGCCAGTTGGCCGGAGCCCTCCACGGCGCCAGCGGCATTGCGGACCGCTGGCTGGAACGCCTGCACCTGGCACCTGAGATCACAGCCCTGGCCGATGCGCTCTGGCAAGCCGCCAGAAGTGCCAGGGACGCTTCTCCGACCGTACCTCTCAGTACCTGAGCGGCCTGGCGCGCTCACGACAGTCGCCGGGTCCGCGAGCGGACTGAACCAGGCTTGTCTGCGCGACCTCCCACGCACCCGAGCTCCGTGACACTCGGGCCTTGCTCTTTACGAATGGCGTGCATGAGCGGCTTTTGACTGAGCCACGCTCCATTATCAGAGCAGTCTGATTGCATCACCTCATATCTTCGGCGTAGAGTGCGAAATACTAAAGAGGCCACCCATCGAATGATTCGATGCTTTCATTTCCAGCCCCTCATTATTCACTCAAAAGTTCAATAAAACTATTGCGTGATATTTTCGATAATCATACTTCAGCAATGGACCGAATCAGTATCATGCATTCTTCTTTCATTCCCTCATTTCCCTTGCAAGTACGCCGCCTTGCATTGATCGCCATTCCATTTCTCATCGCCTTTTCAGCGGCAACGATGAACACCAATGCCTTTGCCGGGGGCGTATTCTCCCCCACCAGCTCCAGCATTTCACTGCCCGAGGAAATAACAGTACCCGGAAATTACTCCAACGGATCGACGCTATGGAAGTCTACGGCAACCGTATTTAATCTTAAAGCGGTGCTGAACACGGCATTCGAGTACGATGTTTCCAAAGCCGTTGTAGCCGCCAATGTTCAATCCGGGACCAAGACGCCCGGATACAATAATGTCTACAGCACCAATATTCCCGGCATTGGAATCCGCTGGTGGGCAACATGGCGCGGCCCCAGCGCTCCCAGTGGCAGAACCATGCCCATTACCACCGAATCAGAAAATCATTCGGGCGCGCTGGGTTATTTCTGGAATGTTTCATCCACCCAGGATGTCTGGATCGAGCTGGTGAAAACCGGCAGCGTTTCCGCTGGCACACTAACGGGCTCCGGGATGAACGTCGAGATGCGATTCCAGTGCCCCAGCTGCATCGCAGGAAACGTCAACCTGTCCGGCCGCACCAGGGTGGTGGTCGGTCCCTCCTGCTCGGTGGCAGCCTCGACCATCTCCGTACCCATGGGCGCTGTGCCCATCCTGCGATTCACGGGCCTCCAATCCACCTCCATCCCCCAGCAGTTCGACGTCACGCTGGAATGCAAGGGCGGCGCGCCCGAAAGCGTTCTGCGCCCCCACATCACGCTCACCGATGCCAACGACACCAGCAATCGGAGCACCGTCCTGACCTTGAGCCAGACCGCGCCAGACGGCAAGCCAGTTGCCACCGGAATAGGCATACAGATACTGAAGGATGGCACCGCTCTCGGCTACGGCCCGGACTCCAACGTGCCTGGCAACACCAACCAATGGAGTGCGGGAACCATCGTCCAGGGCGTTGCCCAGTTCAAGATCCCGCTGACTGCCAAATACGTGCAGACCGCTGCGGCAGTCACGACGGGGCAGGCCAACGGCAGGGCCACCTTCACGCTGAACTACCAGTGAGCAGCGTCCCCGCCCTCAGGGCTTCTTGTCCAGCTGCATCTCCCAGGACTTGAGCTGCTTGGCGCGGGCGCGGGCGAAGTCGCTCCAGCAGTTGGCGCGCGCATCATCCTTGGCAAAGCTGGCGGAATTGAATTCAGAGAGGAACTCGCAGGCACTGCGCGCGTACTGCACCCAGTTTCTCTGCGCCACTTCCAGCTCTTCCGACGCCTGGGGCATGCGGGCCTTGAGCTTGAGCGACAGCGAGACGTAGGCGGCCTTGACCATGGCCACGTTCTGCTCGTGCAGGCAGGCGCGCACCTCGGACATGTTGGTGGAGCTTTCCTCGCAATTGCCCGAGCTGGTGGGATTGGCGGCCCAGGCCACGGGGCTGGCACACAGCAGGGCGGCGCAGGCGAGAGGGGCGAGTAGGGACGCTAGGGCTTGGTGCATGGAAGAGGGCTCGCTGGGAGGTGCCGGTGGGCGCAGCACCCCGGCCGTCGCGATTACACCATCGACCCGCCCTGCCTCGGGCCCACATTTCCCTGGTGATCACCCTGATGCAGCGACGCAAAGTGCATAAACATGCTCCCAAAGCTTTGTTGCCGTGGGTCAAGGGCGGCCAGAAGATGCGGGCGTACGCATCTTTCGTTCGTCCCGACCGCCCCGCTCCCGCCATGCACACAAGCCCCACCCTGCGCCGCCAGCCCCGCGCCACCCTTTCCGCATCCCTGACCTTCATCGCCGCCGCGCTGGCCCTGGCCTGCACCCAGGCCCGGGCCGATGCCACGCTGGACAAGATCAAGCAGCGCGGCAAGGTCACCATTGGCGTGCTGGTCAATGGCGGGCCCTTCGGCTCCATCGACCCGTCCACCCAGCAGTTGGTGGGCTGGAACCCCGAGCTGGCACGCGCCCTGGCCAAGGGCCTGGGCGTGGAGGCCGAGCTGGTCCAGGTGCAGACCGCCACGCGCGTGCAGTTCCTGCAGGCCGGCAAGGTGGATCTGCTGATCGCCTCCATGGAACTGAACCCCGACCGTGCCGAGACCCTGGGCTACGCGCCCACGCCCTTCTACCGCGTGGGCGGCATTGCCGCCGTGCGCAAGGGCAGCGGCATCGCCAGGTGGGAAGACCTGCGCGGCAAGCCGGTGTGCGTGTCCCAGGGCAGCAGCTTTGCCAAGCCGCTGGCCAGCGAGTACGGCGCCCAGGTGCATGGATACAAGAGCTCGTCGGACTCGCTGCTGGCGCTCAAGGGCGGCAACTGCGTGGCCGCCGTGCATGACAGCACGCTGATCTACCCGCTGCTGCGCAGCAACCCCGAATGGGCGCAGTACTCGGCCCCCATCGCCAGCGAGGTGCTGCCCGCGCCTTCCGTGGTCTGGACCCGCAAGGGCGAGGCCGACACCATCGCCGCCGTGGACAAGGTGGTGCAGGACTGGCACCGCACGGGCTGGCTGATCGCCGCAGAAAAGCGCGTGGGCATAGAGCCGGCCAACCCGCTGCTGCCCGAGCTGCAGGCCAAGTTCAAGTCCGCCAGCTGACCGCCGACCGCCACGGCGGTCCACCCCTGCTTTTTTTCGACCACCCAGGCCCAGGCCCCGCAGGACGGGGCCGGGCCTTCCGTTCCCTGATGGATTCACGCATGCCCCGCCTTCTTCCCCCCCTTGCCGCCGCCCTGGCCCTGCTGCTGGGCGCCGGCGCCGCCCACGCCGATGCCACGCTGGACAAGATCAAGCAACGCGGCAAGCTGTCCGTGGGCATTGATGGCGCCAGCCCGCCGTTCGGCGTGCTGGACCCCGCCACCGGCAAGACCGGCGGCTACCAGACCGAGCTGGCCGCCGACATCGCGCGCCGCCTGGGCGTGCCGCTGGAGACGGTTCCCGTGACCGCCTCCACGCGCGTGCAGTTCCTGCAAAGCGGCAAGGTGGACCTGTTGATCGCCAACATCCAGTGGACGCAGGAGCGCAGCGAGATCCTCTCGTTCGCGCCCACGCCCTATGACCTGATCGGCGGCGGCGCCCTGGTGGCCAAGGCCAGCGGCATCAAGCGCTGGGAAGACCTGCGCGGCAAGGTGGCCTGCGTGTCGCAGGGCAGCAACTTCGCCAAGCCCCTGGCCGAGAGCTATGGCGCCGTGGTCAAGGGCCTGCGCGGCATTCCCGAGTCGCTGCTGGCGCTCAAGGGCGGCACCTGCGCGGCTTCGGTCCATATCCAGCCCGCGCTCTATGAAAAGCTCACCGGCCCGAATGCGGCCGAGTGGAAGGACTTCGAGCTGGGCACGCAGGACCAGTTGATTCCCTCGCCCACCGTGGTGTGGACGCGCCGTGGAGAGGCCGACACCCAGGCCTTCGTGGACAAGGCCATCCAGGACTGGCACCGCACGGGCTTTCTGCTCAAGGTGGCCCGCGCCAGCGGCGTGCCCGACACCTGGATCGCCGAGCGCCACGAACGCGCGCTGAAGGGCCAGTTCGACCGCGCGCCCTACGACTTCGCGGTGTATGCGGCAGCACAAGCCGATGCGCAGGCAACCCAGGCCGCCGCCAAGGGAGCCAAGCCATGAAGCCGACTCGCACCGCCCTGGCGGCCCTGCTCGCCCTCACGGCCCTGGCAGCCCATGCCGACGCCACGCTGGACCGCATCAAGCAGCGCGGCAAGATCGTGGTGGGGGTGATGCTTTCGGGGCCGCCGTTCGGCACCATCGACCCCGTCACGCAAAGGCACGTGGGCTACAACGTGCAGCTGTCCGAAGGCGTGGCCAAGGGCCTGGGCGTGGGGGTGGAGACCGTGCAGGTCCAGCCGTCCAACCGCGTGCAGTTCCTGCAGCAGGGCAAGGTGGACATCCTGATCGCCAACATGCAGTGGACGCAGGAGCGCAGCGAGATCCTGTCCTTCGTGCCCACGCCGTTCGAGGAAGTCGGCGGCGCCGCCATCGCCAAGAAGGGCAGCGGCGTGCGCCAGTGGGACGACCTGCGCGGCAAGCCCGTGTGCGTGTCGCAGGGCAGCAATTTCACCAAGCCGCTGGCAGATCAATACGGCGCCCAGATCAAGGCCTTCCGGGGCCAGCCCGAGTCGCTGCTGGCCCTCAAGGGCGGCAACTGCGCGGCCGCCGTGCATGTCAGCCCCACGCTGCGCGAACTCGTGGCCAGCAATGCGGACTGGAAGGACTACGAGATCGTCTCGCCCGCGGACATCATTCCCTCGCCCTCGGTGATCTGGCTGCGCAAGGGCGAGTCCGACACGCAGGCGGCCATCGACCGCATCGTGCAGGACTGGCACCGCACGGGCTGGCTGATCGAGGTGGAGCAGCGCAACGGCATGACGCCCACGCCGCTGCTGCACCAGCTGCACGACAAGTTCAGGAAGGCGCCCGCATGAGCACCCACACCCGCACCAGCACCAGCGGCCACATCACCGGCCCCGCCGACCTGGTCACCGCGCTGCGCCACGCCCTGGGCGATTCCCATGTCCTCACAGGTGCCGATGCGGCCGGCTACCTGACCGACCAGCATGGCCGCCTCACGGGCCAGGCCCTGGCCGTGGCACGGCCTGCCGACACGGCCCAGGTGGCGCAGCTGGTGCGCCTGTGCCGCGCCCACCGCACGCCCATCGTGGCCCAGGGCGGCAACACCGGGCTGATGGGCGGCGCCACGCCCGACGCCTCGGGCCACGCCGTGCTGCTGTCGCTGGCGCGCCTGAACCGCGTGCGCGCCATCGACACCGACAACGACACCCTGACCGTGGAAGCCGGCGCCGTGCTGGCCCATGTGCAGCAGGCAGCGCGCGATGCGGACCGGCTGTTTCCCCTCAGCCTGGGCTCCGAGGGCAGCTGCACCATTGGCGGCAACCTGTCCACCAACGCGGGCGGCACCCAGGTGCTGCGCTACGGCAACGCACGCGAGCTGGTGCTGGGCCTGGAAGTGGTGACGGCCGAAGGCGACATCTGGGACGGCCTGCGCGGGCTGCGCAAGGACAACACCGGCTATGCGCTGCGCGACCTGTACGTGGGCAGCGAAGGCACGCTGGGCATCATCACGGCGGCCACGCTGCGCCTGCATCCGCTGCCCCGCGCCCAGCACACGGCGCTGCTGGCCTTTGGCTGCATACGCGATGCGGTGGCCTTCCTCAACCAGGCGCGGGCGGGCTTCGGTGCCAGCCTGACGGCGTTCGAGCTGATGTCGGACACGGCCCTGGGCCTGATAGCCCGCCATGTGCCCGAGCAGCCGATACCGCTGGCGCTCAAGGCACCCTGGTTTGCGCTGATCGAGCTGTCCGACAGCGAGGGCGAGGACCATGCGCGCCAGCGCTTCGAGTGCGTGGTGGGCCAGGCCTTCGAGGACGGCCTGGTCACCGATGCCGCCATTGCCGAGAGCCTGCAGCAAAGCCAGGCCCTGTGGCGGCTGCGCGACCAGGCCCTGGGCGAGGCCCAGCGGCGCGACGGCCGCAACATCAAGCACGACGTGTCGGTGCCCATCTCGCGCATCCCCGACTTTCTCGCGGCCACGGCCGCGCTGCTGCAGGCGCGCTTTGGCGCCGTGCGGCCCGTGGCCTTCGGGCACCTGGGCGACGGCAACCTGCACTACAACGTGTCGCACGCGCCGGACAGCACGCCCGCGCAACTGTTTGCCCAGGAAGACGCCATCCACGAGGTGGTGCACGACAGCGTGCACGCCCACGGCGGCTCCATCAGCGCCGAGCACGGCGTGGGTCAGACCAAGCGCGACCTGCTGCCCCGCTACAAGAGCGCCGTGGAGCTGCAGCTCATGCGGCGTCTCAAGCAGGCCTTCGACCCGCTGGGCCTGCTCAATCCCGGCAAGGTGCTGCAAGCCCTGCCGGACGATTTGCCGCATGACTTGCCGCACGACTTGCCGCAGGTTTCTCCAACGCCAGCCGCCGCATTCCAGGAAGGCCCCACGCCATGACCACGCCCTTTCCCCTTTCGCAGCGCGTGCAGCGCGTCAGGCTCTCGCCCAATGCCGCGGCCAGCGCGCGGGCCACGGCCCTGGCCCGCCAGGGCCGCGACATCATTGCGCTGACCACGGGCGAGCCCGATTTCGACACGCCCGAGCCCATCAAGCAGGCCGCCATCGCGGCCCTGGCCCGTGGCGAAACCAAATACACGCCCACGCCCGGCACGGCCGCGCTGCGCCAGGCCATCAGCGCCAAGTACCGGCGCGAGAACGGGCTGGACTTCGACGCCGGGCAAATCATCGTCAGCAACGGCGGCAAGCAGGTGATCTACAACGCGCTGGCGGCCACGCTGGATGCGGGTGACGAGGTCATCGTGCCGGCGCCGTACTGGCCTTCGTTTCCCGACATCGTGCGCGTGAACGACGGCACGCCGGTCATCGTGGACTGCGGCATTGAGCAGGGCTTCAAGCTCACGCCGGCCGCGCTGCAGGCCGCCATCACGCCGCGCACGCGCTGGCTGGTGCTGAACACGCCGGGCAACCCCTCGGGCGCCGTCTACAGCCGCGAGGAACTGGCCGCCCTGGCCCAGGTGCTGCGCCTTCATCCGCAGGTGCTGGTGCTGCTGGACGAGCTGTACGAGCACATCTGGTTCACGCCCCAGGCCCCCGCGCACTGGCTGGCCGTGGCCCCCGACCTGCGCGAGCGCACGCTGCTGGTCAACGGCGTCTCCAAGACCTATGCCATGACCGGCTGGCGCATCGGCTGGGGCGCAGGCCCGGCCGCGCTGGTGCAGGCCATGGTGGTGATCCAGTCGCAGGCCTCGTCAGGCCCCAATTCCGTGGCCCAGGCCGCGGCCGCGGCGGCGCTGCAGTCGCCCGACCAGAGCTTTGTGCAGCAGGCCCGCAACGCCTATGCGCGGCGCGCGCAACGGGTCACCCAGGCGCTGGACCAGGTGCCGGGCCTGGTCCTGCTGCCGCCGGCCGGATCGTTCTTTGCCTTTGTGCACTGCGGCGCGCTGATAGGCCACCTGCGCCCGGACGGCCAGCCCATCGCCAGCGACACCGACCTGACCGAATGGCTGCTGGAGTCCGAAGGCGTGGCTGCCGTGGATGGCGGGGCCTACGGCCTGTCGCCGTATTTCCGCATCTCCACCGCCGCCAGCGACGAGGTGCTGGCCGAGGCCACGGCCCGCATCGCACGTGCCGTGGCCGCGTTGAAAGACCCCGCTGCGCAAGCGCAAGCGCATGCACAGCCGGCCGCCCTGGAGGCCGTGCCATGAACGACAGCCTGCTTGCCCAGGGCGTGCAAGCGCTCAAGGGCCTGGGCCTGAACTACGCCTTCGTGCTGGACGTGGCCGAGCGCCAGGCCTTTGTGCGCGGCATGTTCGTGACCGTGCAGCTGGCCCTGCTGACCATTGCCGGCAGCCTGGCGGCCGGCGTGGCGCTGGCGGCGGCCCTGACCTCGGGCCGTGCCTGGCTGGCGCGGCCTGCGCGCGCCTTTGTGGAGGTCACGCGCAACACGCCCACGCTGGTGCAGCTGTACTGCGCCTTCCTGGTGCTCAACATGCTGATCACCCAGCAACTGCGCGACTGGGGCGCGGGCAACAACCCGCTCACGCCCTTTGTCTGGGTGGTGATCGTGGTCTCGCTGCACAAGGGCGTGTTCCATGCCGAGGCGCTGCGCGCCGGCATCGAGGCCGTGCCCGCCACCACGCTGGAGGCAGCGCGCTCGCTGGGCTTTTCGCAGCGCCAGCTGCTGGTGCGCGTGCAGCTGCCGCTGGCCGTGCGCTTTGCCCTGCCCTCGCTGACCAACAACCTGGTGGACCTGGTGAAGATGACGGCCGTGGCCTCGGCCATTGCCGTGGGCGACGTGACCTACGAGTCCATCATGATCTGGTCGCAGCGCGACAACGTGCTGGAGTTGCTGCTGCTCATCCTGCTGTGGTTCGGCCTGCTGACCTGGCTGGTCAGCCTGGCGGGCCGCTGGCTGGAACAACACCTGAGGATGCCCGGCTATGGCCAATGAAGCCACCCTGAACACCGGCGCCGCGCCCCGTCCGCTGCCCGCCGCCCTGCTGCGCGCGGCGCGCAGCCCCTGGCTGATCGCGGGCGCCGCGCTGCTGGCCCTGTGCGCCTGCTGGGCCGCCACGGACAGCGCCCCGCCCGCCTTCGTGCACCTGTGGAAATGGCTGCCCGCGCTGCTGCGCGGCCTCCTGGTCAACATCGAGATCAGCGTGCTGGCCGTGGCCATCGGCACCGTGGCCGGCCTGGTGCTGGGCGCCCTGTCGCTGTCGCCCACGCCGGCCGTGCGCACGGGCGTGCGCTGGTATGTGCAGCTGTTTCGCAATGCGCCCATCCTGGTGCTTATCTACTTCACCACCTATGTGTTCCCGTTCGAGCTGAAGCTGGTGGGCTGGACCTTTCCGTTCCCCGACTGGGTCAAGGTGGTGCTGGGCCTGGCCCTGCCCACCAGCGCCAACGTGGCCGAGATCTTCCGGGGCGCCATCCAGTCCATTCCCAGCGCGCAGTGGGAGGCAGCCCAGTCGCTGGCCTTTCGCCGCAGCGAGATCTTCCGCCTCATCGTGCTGCCGCAGTGCGTGCGCCGCATGCTGCCGCCGTGGATGAACCTCTACGCCAGCATCACCATGAGCACCTCGCTGGCCTCGCTGGTGGGCGTGCACGACGTGGTGGACACCGCCCAGATCGCCAGCAACACCGTGGCACGCACGGACTTCACCATCCTTGTGTATTTCACGCTGCTCGCGCTGTTTTTCGCCTATTGCTATCCGATTGCCCGCGCCACCCGCGCCCTGGAGCGACGCCATGAACGCCACTGACTCCTTTCTCTCCCAACTCGCCACGGCCGATGCCCCCGCAGGCACGGCACCCGCCCTGGTCCACCTGCAGGATGTGCACCTGTCCTTTGGCGACAACCAGGTGCTCCAAGGCATCGACGTGCAGGTGCGGCGCGGCGAGGCGGTGACCATCATCGGGCCCTCGGGCTCGGGCAAGTCCACCATCCTGCGCTGCATCACCGGCCTGCTGCGGCCCCAGCGCGGCGCCATCTCGGTGGCGGGCACGCGCGTGGACCAGCTGCGCACCGAGGCCGAGCTGATCGCCCTGCGCAAGCGCGTGGGCTTCGTCTTCCAGCAGTACAACCTGTTCCCCCATCTGTCGGTGCTGGAGAACCTGGTCATCGCCCCCACGCGCGTGGTCGGCCGCGACCGCGCCACGGCCGAGCGCGAGGCCCGCGCCCTGCTGCAGAAGGTGCGCCTGGACCACAAGGAATCCGCCTACCCCGGCGAGCTGTCCGGCGGCCAGCAGCAGCGCGTGGCCATTGCGCGCGCCCTGGCCATGCGGCCCGAGCTGATCCTGTTCGACGAAGTGACCTCGGCCCTGGACCCCGAGACCGTGGGCGAGGTGCTGACCGTGATCCGCGACCTGGTCAGGGACGGCATGACCTGCGTGCTGGTCACGCACGAAATGCGCTTTGCCGAAGAGGTCAGCGACCAGGTGTATTTCACCGAGGCCGGCCGCATCGTCGAGCACGGCCCGGCCGCCCAGATCTTCGGCAGCCCGCGCAGCGAGCGCACGCGCGAATTCCTGCAGCGCGCCCTGGGCGATGGCGCCCGGCCCAGGCCTGCGCCAGCCGCCCCGGCCACAACGCCGCTGCCCTTCAACAGCCTGCGCTTTGCCCTTTGATCCCCCACCTCCAGGAGCACATCCCATGACCGCAGAAACAAAGACTGAAACCCCGGCCGGCACAGGCGCAGATACAGGCACCCATACAGACGCCGCCGCCCGGCGCCGCCAGGCCGTGGACGCCGCCCTGGCCGACGTGCGCCAGCTGCTGCAGGCCGGCGCGCCCGACCGCAGCACCCTGTCGGCCATCACCACACGCCTGGAGCAGCTGGCCGCGCACAAGGCCTTGTTCAGCCGCGCGGACTTTCCCCCGCCCGCGCAGACCGAAGGCCTGGGCGCCTCCACGCGCTACCGCCTCAACCCGGCCGATGGCGATGCGGGCCTGGCCCTGTACCTGAACTCCATCAACCCCGGCAAGACCACGGCGCCGCACAACCACACGACCTGGGCCGTGATCGTTGCCGTCGAAGGCCAGGAGCTCAACCGCCTCTACGAGCGCACGGACGACCGCAGCAACCCCGCACGCGCCAGCATCCACCTGGCGCGCGAATTCACCGTGCAGCCGGGCGCCTCCATCGCCTTCCTGCCCGATGACATCCACAGCATTGCCGTCGTGGGCGAGCAGCCCACGCTGCACTTCCATCTCTACGGCCAACCGCTGGAAACCCTGAGCGGCCGCGTGGCCATCGACCCCGACACCGGCGAAGTCAAGAACTACAACGCCGCCTACTTCCGTCCCAGCGAGGCCGTGGCATGAGCATCCCCCAAGACAAGCACCGGCCCCTGGGCCCGTCGACCCGCCTGCTGCACGCAGGCACGCCGCCGCTGCAGGGCGGCTCCGGCCCCGTCAACGTGCCCGTGGTGCGCACCAGCACCGTGCGCTTTGCCGACAGCGCCGCCTACGCCGACCTGCACCACCGCCGCGAGGCCGGCGAGCGCGTGGCCTCCTATGGCCGCCACGGCCTGGACACGCACCGCGCGCTGGAAGACGCCGTGGTCGCGCTGGAGGGCGGGCACCGCGCCTTTCTCACGCCCTCGGGCCTGTCCGCCATCACCCTGGTGCTCATCGCCCTGCTCTCGCCCGGCGACCATGCCCTGGTGGCCGACAGCGTCTACTCCCCCGTGCGCCGCGTGGACGCCACCTTGCTGCAGCGCCTGGGCATCACGCTGGAGTACTTCTCGCCCTCGCGCGACGATCTGGCCGGCAAGATCCGCCCCAACACCCGCCTGGTCTACCTGGAATCGCCCAGCTCCCTGCTCTACGAGGTGCTGGACCTGCCCGCCCTGGCCGCCGTGGCGCGCCAGCACGGCATTGCCGTGGCCACCGACAACACCTGGAGCGGCGGCTGGTTCTACCAGCCCCTGGAGCACGGCGCCAACCTCTCCATCCAGGCCGCGACCAAGTACATCGCCGGCCACTCCGACGTGATGCAGGGCATCGTCATCACCGACGGCCCCGCGCTGTCGAAGAAGATATCCACCGCCTACGAGGCCCTGGGCCTGACCATAGGCGCCGACGACGCCTACCTGGCACTGCGCGGCCTGCGCACCCTGCCCGTGCGCCTGGCCCAGCACCAGCGCCACGCCACCGAAATCGCCCAGTGGCTGGAGCATCAGCCCCAGGTCGGCCGCGTCTTCTACCCGGCCCTGCCCTCCGATCCCGGCCATGCGCTGTGGAAGCGTGACTTCAGCGGGGCCAGTGGGCTGGTGTCATTCGCGTTTGCCGAAGGGGTGGATGCCGGTGCCGGCGCCGTGTTCGTTGACTCGTTGCGGCAGTTTGCGCAGGGGGCTTCGTGGGGCGGGTACGAGAGCCTGGCGCTGGTGGCGCAGCCTGAGCGGTTGCGGGAGCACAGTGTGTGGACGGGGACTGCGCCTGTGGTGCGGCTGCATGTGGGGCTGGAGGATCCTTTGGATCTGATTGCGGATCTGGAGAGGGGGTTTGGGGGGGTGGTGGAGCGGTTCAGGTTGGCTGCCTGAGATTTTTGGGCGCTGCTGCGTTTGCTGCGTTTGCTGCGTTTGCTGCGTTTGCTGGTTCTGGCCTTGCCGGGGGGTTTCTTTTCGAGGCCGGGTCTCGGCCCGGCGGCCGACCTACTTTCCTTTGTTTCGCCCGGCGCGGCGTGTGTCAAGGTAGTTGTCGCGTCAGTCGTCAGGCCACTCGCCTGCTCATCTCATGTTGCTCAT